>JBBINN010000088.1:0-9197 GCA_037443885.1 Gammaproteobacteria bacterium
TGACTATCTTTGGGCCGCGCCCGGGTCCCTCAGCGGTCTTGCTCTCCCTCGCCGCACTGCTGGCTGGGGCGCACTGGTCGCGCCAGCAGGGGGTGGTCGAAGTGGCGCTGCGCGCCGCTGCGCGGCAGCGCGGCGAAGCGTGGCCCAGGGGGTGGACTTACCGCGGACTGAAGCCGATACTCGGGCTATCCCGACCATCCGCGCGCGACCGTCCGGCGCCCGCCAACGGCACCGGCAACGATGCCTCGCTGCTCACGGAAGGACCCTGCCGATGACCGCCAAGCCGCCCCTCGTCATCTCGTCCCTCGACGCCGACCGGCTCGACCGGATGCTGCATGGACTGCCGCCGGACGCGTTCGCCGGCCGGCAGGCCCTCGAGGCGGAACTCCTGCGGGCCAATGTCGTGGAACCGAGCGAAGTCCCCGAAGACGTCGTGACCATGAATTCGACCGTGCGGTTCCGGGTCCTGAACAGCGGCGAAGTCTTCACGCTGACGCTCGTCTATCCGAAGGACATGGACGACACGGGCGCGAAGATCTCGATCCTGGCGCCCCTCGGCACCGCGCTGCTCGGCCTGTCGCAGGGCGACGAGATCGACTGGCCGAAGCCGGGCGGCGGCGTAGTCCGCGTGCGCATCGAGGAGGTTGCCTTCCAGCCGGAGCGCGCCGGCCGGTACCACCGCTGACACCGGGGCCGTATCAGGCCCTGCCCCGCTCGAGCGTGACGAAGCTGAAGGACAGCGGGTGACGCTCGTCCGCCGGATGAAGCTCGCGCGCCACCTCGCGCCACTCGGCCGGGTCGTATGTGTCGAGGCGCGTGTCGCCTTCGACGTCGGCGTGGATCTCCGTGAGCTCGAGCCGGTCGAGCCGCGGCCAGGCGAGCCGGTAGATCTCCGCTCCGCCGATCACCATGACCTCGGCGGCCTCGCTGGCCGCTGCGAGCGTCTCGTCGAGCGAGTGCACCACGCGACAGCCCGGCGCCGACCAGCCGCCGTCGCGGGTCAGCACGAGGTTCTCGCGCCCGGGCAGCGGCCGGCCGAGCGACTCGTAGGTCCTGCGCCCCATGAGGATGGGCTTGCCCATCGTGATCGCCCTGAAGCGCCTGAGGTCGTCCGGCAGGCGCCACGGCAGGCCGCCGTCGCGCCCGATGACGCCATTCGCCGCCATCGCCACGACGCCGACCAGCCGGGGTGCGCGCTCCTCCAGGACCTGCACTCTCAGCGGTGGCTCACCGTGCGGCCGTGGGCGTGGTGCTCGGCCTTCGCGCGCCTGCCCTTCGTCTTGGCCCTGGTGGCAGCCTGCTTCTTGCGCTTTGGCGGATCGCTCAGCATCGTGCCGCGGCAGTTCGGCTTGCCGCAACGGCAGGCGAACACCTCGTCGATGTCCTTCGGGTCGCCGGGCTCGCGCTGGATCTGGTAGTCGTAGGACAGCTCCTCGCCCGGCTGGATCGTGCGGATCGCCTCGATGAACACGCGACGGTTCTCGGTGACCGTCTCGCAGTTCGGGTCGCAGGAGTGGTTGATGAACCGCGCCTCGTTGCCGTCCACGCCGGCGTCGATCACGGTACGCTTGTCGACGATGAACAGGAAGGTGTGGTTGTCGTCGGCCGGCCTGTCCTCGTAGCGGCGGTCGGCCTCCTCGTGAGTCACGCGCTCGCCGACGTACTCGATGATCCGCGTGCCCTTGCGGATGCGCCGCGCCGCGAACACGCCGCTGCCGTGGATCCTCGAGCGGCGAACCTTGAACATCGGGGCCCGCCGGGCCGTCGTCGCTGTCATTTCGGTATGGTTCCCTGGATTGATGGATGGTCACACCGCGACCGGCGCCTTGATCGCCGGGTGGTGCTGGTAGCCCTGGATCTCGAAGTCCTCGAGCACGTAGTCGAAGATCGAAGGCGGCCGGCGCCTGATCGCGAGCCGCGGCGGCGGGTAGGGCTCGCGCGACAGCTGCAGGTCGGCCTGCTCTAGGTGGTTGAGGTAGAGGTGGCAGTCGCCGCCGGTCCAGATGAACTCGCCGACGTCGAGGTCGCACTGCTGCGCCAGCATGTGCGTCAGCAGCGCATAGGAGGCGATGTTGAAAGGCAAGCCGAGGAAGATGTCGGCGCTGCGCTGGTACAGCTGGCAGGACAGCCGCCCGCCGGCCACGTGGAACTGAAAGAAGGCGTGGCAGGGCATGAGCGCCATGCGGTCGAGCTCGCCGACGTTCCAGGCGCTGACGATGATTCGCCGGGAATCGGGGTTGCAGCGCAGCTGGTCCACGACGGTCGCGATCTGGTCCACCTGCCCGCCGTCCGGCGTCGGCCACGAGCGCCACTGCTTGCCGTACACCGGCCCGAGCTCGCCCTGCTCGTCCGCCCACTCGTCCCAGATGGTGACGCCGCGCTCCTGCAGCCAGCGGACGTTCGTCTCGCCGCGCAGGAACCACAGCAGCTCGAGGATGATGGACTTGGTGTGGACCTTCTTGCTCGTCACCAGCGGGAAACCCTCGGCCAGGTCGAAGCGCATCTGGTGGCCGAAGACCGAGAGCGTGCCGGTACCGGTGCGGTCGTCCTTGCGCGCGCCACGCTCGCGCACGAGGCGCATGAGATCGTGGTACTGGCGCATCAGTGGTGGTTACCGGAGGGCTGGCGCGCGCGGTAGGCCCAGGCGAGCAGCAGGAAGCCCGCGATCACCATCGGCAGCGACAGCAGCTGGCCCATGGTGAGCCAGCCGAAGGCGAGGTAGCCCAGGTGCGCGTCGGGCACGCGCAGGAACTCCACCAGGATGCGGAAAACGCCGTAGCCGACGAGGAACACGCCCGACGGCGCGAGGCGCGGCCGCGGCTTCGAGGTGAACCACCATAGGATCGCGAACAGGACGAGGCCCTCGAGCGCCGCCTGGTAGAGCTGCGAGGCATGGCGCACCTCGCCCTCCACCAGGAACCCCCAGGGAAGGTCCGTCGGCTTGCCCCACAACTCGCCGTTGATGAAGTTGCCGATGCGGCCGGCGCCGAGACCGAGCGCGGGCAGCGGCGCCATGAAGTCGAACACGTCCGCGATCCTGCGTCCGCGGGTGCGCGCGAAGACGACCATCGCGCCGAGGACGCCGAGGAAACCGCCATGGAACGACATCCCGCCCTGCCACACCTTGAGCGCGGACAGCGGGTCGGCGAGCACGCCCTCGAAGCCGTAGAACAGTATCCAGCCGAGCCGGCCACCGGCGATCACGCCGATCGCCGCGAAGAAGATCAGGTCGTCCACATCGCCCGGCTTCCAGGTGGAGCCCGGCGCGGCCGCACGCCGCCGCGCCAGCCACCAGCCCAGGCCGATGCCGAGCACGTACATCAGCCCGTACCAGCGGACCTTCAGCGGGCCGAGCGACAGGGCGATTGGATCGATGTCGGGGTAGACGATCACGGCGGCGATTCTATCAAGCGGGACGGCCCGCGACCGGCACGCTCACGCGTGCAGGACGCGGAACATGAGCGCCTTGAGGTAGCGTGTCTCGGGGATGGCCGGGTGGACCGGGTGATCCGGCGCCTGGCCGCCCGTCCAGGCGAGCTGCACGAAGCGGTCCACGTGCCGCGCCGCGCGCTGCACGGCCTCGATCAGCTCGCCCTCGGCGAGATGCGAGGAACAGGAGCAGGACATCAGCATCCCGTCCCGGTCCACGAGCTGCAGCGCCAGCTGGTTCAGACGCTTGTAGGCTGCAAGACCCTTGCCGTGGTCCTTGCGCCGCTTGATGAAGGCCGGCGGGTCGACGATGACCACGTCGAAGCGTCGCCGCTCGCGGGCGAAGCCTTCCAGCACTTCGAAGGCATCGCCCCTCGCCGTCGACACCGAAAGGCCGTTCGCCGCGGCGCTCGCCTGCACCGCCGCGAGCGCACCGGCCGAGGCATCCACGCAGGTGACCTCGCACGCGCCGGCCCGGGCCGCCTGCAGGCCGAAGCCGCCGGCGTAGCTGAACACGTCGAGCACGCGCGCGCCGGCGCAGTGACGGGCCACGGCGGCCCTGTTCTGCGCCTGGTCGAAGAACCAGCCGGTCTTCTGCCCTGCGGCAAGCGTCACGGCGAAGCGCACGCCGCCCTCCTCCAGCTCGATGCTGTCCGGCACCTGCCCTAGCGCCACCTCGACATAAAGGGGCAGGCCCTCGAGCTCGCGCAGCGGCGAATCGTTCTTCCAGAGCACCGCGCGCGGCGCGGCCACCTGGCCAAGCGCCGCCAGCACGTCGTCCTTCATCGCCTCCATGCCGGCCGTGCCGAGCTGCGCGACGCAGATGTCGCCGTAGCGGTCCACCACGAGCCCCGGCAGCAGGTCGGACTCGCCGAAGGCCAGCCGGTAGAACGGCCGGTCGTAGAACCTCTCGCGCAGCGCCTTCGCCGCCTCGAGCCGGCGCACGAGCAACCCCCGCCCGGGCCGCTCGGACGGGCCGCGGCCCAGGAGCCGCCCCGCGATGAGCGTATGCGGGTTCACGCTCGCGTAGCCCAGGAAGCGGTCCTTGCTCGAGACGACCACTGCCACCTGACCAGGCGCAAAAGCGGTCAGCGGCGTGGCGGCGACGTCCACCTCGTTCGAGAAGATCCACAGGTGGCCCGCCTGCAGGCGGCGTTCCTCGCGCGGCTTGAGCACGAGTCGCGGCAGGCCGGCGGCGGCCGCGCGGGGGTCGGTGTCGGGGGCGTTGTCGTCGGGCACGGGCTGGTTCCGGAAGCCCGTAGCGCAGCGCGACGAGCCTTTGGCTATAGTGCGATGATTCTAGCCGACTGGGCCTGCTCACATTGGCCTGAAGGACCCTGGCCATGCGCGAATCCGCGCCCGCCGCGCCGAGGAACCGCCTCGCCGCCGAGACCAGCCCCTACCTGCTTCAGCACGCCGGCAACCCGGTGGACTGGCACCCGTGGGGCGAGGAGGCGATCGCGCTCGCGCGGCAGCTCGACCGGCCCGTCCTGCTGTCCGTCGGCTACTCGGCCTGTCACTGGTGCCACGTCATGGCGCACGAGTCGTTCGAGGACCCGGGCACGGCCGAGGTCATGAACGAGCACTTCGTGAACGTGAAGGTGGACCGCGAGGAGCGGCCGGACCTCGACAAGGTCTACCAGATCGCCCACCAGGTGATCACGCAGCGCGGCGGCGGCTGGCCGCTCACCATGTTCCTCGCACCGGACGACCTTACGCCGTTCTTCGGTGGAACGTACTTCCCCCGCGAGGCCCGCTACGGCATGCCGCCCTTCATCGAGGTCCTGCACCGGGTCGCCGCTTTCTATCGCGAGCGCCGCGACGAAATCCGCAGGCAGAACGGCGCGCTGCGGGACGTGTTCGACGACATCATCCCGCCGGCCGCGGCCGCCGGCGCGACACTCGACGCAGCGCCGCTCGTTGCCGCGCGGCGCGAGTCGGAGGCGAGCTTCGACCGCGAGCACGGCGGCTTCGGCGGCGCGCCGAAGTTTCCGCAAGCCGCGACGCTGGAGCGCCTGCTGCGGGACTGGCACGCGACCGCCGCGAGCCCCGCGCCGGACCTCCAGGCTCTCTTCATGGCCACCCTCACGCTCACGCGCATGTGCGAGGGCGGCCTCTACGACCAGCTCGGCGGCGGCTTCTTCCGCTATTCGGTGGACCGCCACTGGATGATCCCGCACTTCGAGAAGATGCTCTACGACAACGGCCCGCTGCTCGCGGTCGCGGCCGAGGCGGCCACGGCCACGGGCGAGGATCTCTTCCGCCGCGTAGCCATCGAGACCGCCGACTGGGCCATCCGCGAGATGCAGTCCCCCGAGGGTGGCTTCTACTCGGCGCTCGACGCCGACTCCGAAGGCCACGAGGGCCGCTTCTACACCTGGGACCGCGCGGAGGTCGAGGCGCTGCTGCCTGCGGACGGGTACCGCGCGCTGGCGCGCCGCTTCGGCCTCGACCGGGAGCCGAACTTCGAGCGCACGTGGCACCTGCACGGCTTCGTCGGCCTGGAACAGGTCGCGCAGGAGATGGGCGTCACGCCCGAGTCGGCCGGCGCCGCGATCGACTCGGCGCGCCGGATGCTCCTGACGCTGCGCGAGCGGCGCGTGCGCCCCGGTCGGGACGAGAAGGTGCTGACGGCCTGGAACGGCCTGATGATCCGGGGGCTCGCCGTGGCGGCCAGGACACTCGGGCGGCCGGGCTACGCCGAAGCCGCGACGCGCGCCGCCGACCTCCTGCGCCGGCGCTGCTTCGTGGACGGCCGACTGCTCGCCACCTGGAAGGACGGCCGGGCCCGCTTCCCAGCCTACCTCGACGACTACGCCTACCTGCTCGACGCCCTCCTTGCGCTGCTGCAGGCGCGCTGGCGGGGCGCCGACCTCGAGTTCGCGCAGGCGCTCGCCGACCGGCTGATCGAGGACTTCGAGGACCGCGAGCGGGGCGGCTTCTGGTTCACGGCCGAGGGTCACGACCCGCCCCTGCACCGCCCGAAGGGCTTCGCCGACGAGGCCACGCCCGCCGGCAACGGAATCGCCACCCGCGCGCTCGGCCGGCTTGGCTGGCTGCTCGGCGAGACGCGCTACCTGGAGGCCGCCGAGCGCGCCGTGCGCGGGGCCTGGCCATCGCTCGTGCGCGCGCCCCAGGCCCACGGCACCATGCTCACGGCGCTGGAGGAATACCTGCGCCCGCCGCAGGTCGTGATCCTGCGCGGGCCGGCGGGTGAAGTCGCGCGCTGGTCGCAGTCGCTGGCGCCGCTCTACGCCCCGCTCTGCATGGTGTTCGCCATCCCCGAGGACGCTGCCGGCCTGCCGCCGTCGCTCGCCGCCAAGGCGCCGCGCGCGGGCACCGTCGCCTACCTGTGCGAGGGCCCGGCATGCTCAGCGCCGATCGACGACCTGTCGCGGCTGGTGCGGGTGTTGCGCGACGGCGTGGAGACGCGCGAACCCTGAGGGATCAGCCCGCCCCGCCGGCGAGCGTAAGCGCGCCCAGCACGAAGAACAGCGCCGCCGCCGCCCAGCGCAGGTACCTCATGTTCACGCGCCTGGCGAATCGCTCGCCGAGCCAGACGGCGGGGACGTTGGCGATCATCATGCCCAGCGTGGTGCCCACCACCACGGCGACCAGTGATTCGAAGCGCGCCGCGAGCGCGATGGTCGCGAGCTGGGTCTTGTCGCCCATCTCGGCCAGGAAGAAGACGATCACCGTGGTGAGGAACACGCCGGCGGCGGGCAGCTTCGGGTTCTCCTCGAACTCGTCCGGCACGAGCGCCCACAGCCCGAAGCCGAAGAAGGCGGCGGCGACGATCCAGGTGAGCAGCTGCGGGGACACCAGCGAGGCGAGCCACGCGCCGAAAGCCCCGGCGAGGAAGTGGTTCGCGAGCGTCGCGACCAGGATGCCGAGCGCGATCGGCACCGGCTTGCGGAACCGGCCCGCGAGCACGAACGACAGCAGCTGGGTCTTGTCACCCATCTCGGCAAGGGCGACGATCGCGGTCGAATAGAGGAAAGCGTCCATGAAGGCTCCGCGGCCAGCGCGCGATTCTAGTCCCGGCGACCCGGGCGGTACACGGCAACCGCCCGGTTACGCGGACGTGGCCGCGGCCGCGGGGCGCCTCGCCGGAGTCGCGCGGCGCACGCCGCTCATCGCGGGCACGCCGCTCGACGCGCTGACCGGCGCCCGGGTCCTAGTGAAGGCGGAGTGCCTGCAGGTCACGGGATCCTTCAAGATCCGCGGCGCCTGGAACCGGCTCGTGCAGCTCGGCCCTGCCGAGCGCGCCGCAGGCGTCGTCGCCTTCTCCTCTGGAAACCATGCGCAGGGCGTGGCCGAGGCGGCGCGCCGCCTCGGCATCCCCGCCACGATCGTGATGCCGGCCGATGCGCCACGGGCCAAGCTCGACAACACGCGCGCACTGGGAGCCGAGGTCGTGACCTACGACAGGCTGCGCGAGAGCCGCGAGTCGATCGCCGCGCGCCTCGCCGCCGAGCGCGGCGCAACGCTGGTGCCGTCCTACGACGATCCGCACATCATCGCCGGCCAGGGCACGGTGGGCCTCGAGATCGCCGAGCAGGCGGCGCAGGCGGGCCTCGTTCCGGACGAAGTGATCATCTGCTGCAGCGGCGGCAGCCTCGCCAGCGGCAGCGCCCTCGCCATCCACCAGCACGCACCGCAGGCGCGCGTGTGGGTCGCGGAGCCGACGGGCTTCGACGACACGCGTCGCTCGCTCGAAGCCGGAACGCGCTTGTCGAACGCCGCAGGAGGCCAGTCCTTCTGCGACGCGTTGCTCGCGCCCACGCCGGGCGAGCTCACGTTCGCCCTGCTGCGTGAGCTCGTCGCGGGTGGCCTCGCGGTCACCGACGACGAGGTCCGCAGCGCGATGGTGGCAGCCTTCCGCCACCTCAGGCTGGTGGTCGAGCCCGGCGGCGCCGTGGCGCTCGCCGCGCTGCTCGCCGGGCGCCTCCCCTGCCGCGGGCGGACGGTCGCGGTGGTCCTGTCCGGAGGCAACGTGGACGCCGCGCCCTACCGCGAAGTTCTTGCCGGCGCGTGAACCGCGCTTACTGACGACGCACCCGAAATCACGATGCAGTCGCTGCTGCTCCTCTTCACCTGCCTCGCGCTCGGTGCGCTCGTCACGCGGCTCGCCCGCCCGCCGGCCGGCCTCGCCGACGCGCTCAACTGGTGGGTGATCAACGTCGCGCTGCCGGCCCTCGTGCTCTCGATCGTGCCGGGCCTGCCGTTCTCCGCCGCGCTGTGGTTCCCGGCGGTCGCGATGTGGTTCGTGTTCCTCGGCGGCTGGGCCGTGTTCGCGGCGGCCGGCCGCGCGGCCGGCTGGAGCGGCGCGAGAGTCGGCGCGCTGACGCTCACCTGCGGCCTGGGCAACTCGGCCTTCATCGGCCTGCCGCTCATCGAGGCGCTGCGCGGCCGCGAGGCGCTGCCGGTCGCCGCCATCGCGGACCAGGCGGGCGTGTTCCTGTCGCTCGCGATCGGGGGGAGCCTCGTGGCCGCGCTCTACTCGGGCGGCCACGTCTCCGCCGCCCCGGTGGCGCGCCGCGTGCTGCTGTTCCCGCCGTTCATCGCGCTGCTGGCCGGGCTGGCCCTGGGCGCGACCGGTGGCCTGCCGGCGTTCCTTGCGCCGCTCATCGAGCGCATCGGCGAGACGACGCAGGTCGGGTTCCGGACGGTTGCCGGTGTCGATGACCAGCGCCCCGATCCCGCCTGCGCGAAAGGCGCGGGCGACGGTGCGGGCGTCCTCGGCCGCGCGGGGGCGGTCGGCCTGA
>JBBINN010000088.1:9207-11774 GCA_037443885.1 Gammaproteobacteria bacterium
CCGCTCATCGAGCGCATCGGCGAGACCCTGGTTCCCCTTGCACTCTTCTCCGTGGGGCTTCAGCTGCGCCTGCGGCTGGAACCCGGCCACGCTGCGCCCGTCGCAGCCGGACTCGGCTGGAAGCTCGCGCTGGCGCCGCTGCTGGTCTGGCTCATCGGCCGGGCCGCCGACATCGAGGGCGGGGTGCTCGAGGTCACCGTGCTGCAGGCCGCGATGGCGCCGATGATCTCGGGGGCGATGCTTGCGCAGCAGAACCGCCTGGAACCGGCGCTCGCCAACGCGGTGCTGGGTCTCGGGATCCTGCTGTCGTTCGTGACGGTGCCGCTGGTCGACCGCCTGCTCTAGGCCCGCCGGCGCCGTGGCGACCGCTCGCCGCTCCAGTCGTATCGCCAGACGAACAGCCCGATCGCGACGGGCAGCAGCGTGTACGCCCACGGCGACAGCGCCGCAGTCGCCGGGAACTGGGCGAGCGTCACGGAGAGCAGGCCGGCGGCCATCAGCAGCAGCCAGATGACCGCCTCGCCGCGCGCCGCGGCACGCGTCGGGCGGGTGGATTCCGGGGAGCGCGCGGCGAGCGCGTACAGCGCCGCCATCACGCCGGACATGGCGAGGAAGCCGAGCCCGTAGAGCGTGAAGAGCGCCGCGACTTCGTCCAGGCTCGTGGACCCCGCCGCGCCTCCTTTCGCGAACTGCACGAAGGACAGCGCCATGAGCCGCAGCGGGTACACGTAGACCAGCACCAGGAACACGAGCGCGAGGCTCAGCAGCACCGGGAGACCGGCCCGCGCGTCGCTGTACCGGCGCCAGCGCACGTGTCCGGCCCAGAACATCGCGATCAGGGCGAAGCTCACGGCGAACGCGGGGACGTTGTCCAGCGCCGCCCGCAGCTCGGCGAGCGTGGCCGGCACCGATCCGACGCCAACGACTAGCAGCGTGACCGCGAACGCGAACGCAGCATCCACGAACGCATCGAGCCTGGCGGCACCACCCTCGCGCCGGAGTTCTCCCGCGACCGGCAAGGCCCCGGACCGGTCCTCCTGGACGGACGTCATGACATCAAGCTCCATTGTCGGCCCACGTGCGCCGGTCGGCTGCAGACCGGTCCGCGCCGAGTGTGACCGTGCGACCGCTGGTGGATCAAGCCGGCCGGACGATCGCTCCGGATGCCGTCAACGCCTCGCGCAGGCCGTCACGCAGCGCCGCGTGACGCATGAGGTCGAAGGGCTCGGCCTGAGACCAGTCGTAGGCCCAGGGGTGCGCCGTGCGCAGGCTGTCCGGCTCGTTCGCGTAACGCGGGAAGACGTGCGCATGCAGCGCCGGCTCGACGTTGCCGAACATGGCGTAGTTCACCCGCAGGGCGCCCGTCACCGCGAGCACCGCATCGCCGAGCGCAGCCATATCGGCGAGGAAGCGCTCCCGCGCCGGCCCGTCGAGGTCGTTGAGCGTGGGCACGACGGGGTCCGGCAGCAGCAGGCAATAGCCCGGCAGCACCTGCGGGTCACCGACCACCGCCCAGCCGGACGAAAGCCGCGCGATCATCGTCGGGTCGGTGCCCGCATTCAGCGACGCGACGCGGCGGTGGATGGCGGTGTTCAAGGCGTTCCCTCCCGGAAGATGAAATAGACGGCACCGACCATGCACAGGGCGGCCCACAGGTAGTCGAGCTTGAGGCCCTGCTTCATGTACAGCACCACGAACGGAACGAAGACCGTGAGGGTGATGACCTCCTGCAGGATCTTGAGCTGCGGCAGGGTCATCACCGTGTAGCCGATGCGGTTGCCTGGCACCTGGAACGCGTACTCCACCGCGGCGATGCCCCAGGAGAACAGCGCCGCGAGGTACCAGGGCTTGTCGTTCATCTCCTTCAGGTGGGCATACCACGCGAAGGTCATGAACACGTTCGACAGCGTCAGCAGGACGACCGTGTGCCAGAAGGCGACGGGCATGCTCGATCCTCAGGCGGGGACGCCGAGGGCGCGCAGGTCCTCGGCAGTGCTCGGCTCATCGCGGTGGTGGATGGCGTGCCAGAGGCGCTCGCGCGCCGTGTCGACGTTCACGACCATGTCGTCGATGAAGACGGTGCGCCGCGGGTCGAGCCCGAAGGCCTCCTCGGCACGGCGGTAGATCGCGGGGTCGGGCTTCGAGGCGCCGACCTTGTAGGAGGCGATGGCACCGTGGCCGATCGAGCCGATGCCCCAGGTGGCGTCGAGGTGCTCCCAGTGCAAGTCGCCGACATTGGAGAGGATGAACACGCGGTGCGACCGGGACAGCCTCCGCGCCAGGCCGAGCATGCCCTCCTGCGGCACGAAGATGTCGAGCCAGTGCGCGCGCATCGCGGCCCGGTCCATGGGCCGCGTGGTCAGCGACTCGATCCGCCCGAGCAGCGCCTCGCCGTCGAACGCGCCGCGCTCGTAGGCCGCGAGGTCGATGCGCGTGAGCAGCTCGCTGATGTGCGAGACATCGATGCCGTGCCCGTCGAGGAAGGCGAGCAGGCGGCGGAAGTCGAGGTGCACCAGCACCCGGCCGACGTCGAAGATGACTGTGTCGATGGCGGACATGGCGTTCCC
>JBBINN010000089.1:0-11748 GCA_037443885.1 Gammaproteobacteria bacterium
TCGACTCGCAACCCTGGCTGAGCCTCGTGGGTAATCAGGAATAGGAATGTCCCCTAGAGTTCGCAGGTGGCCAGCGCAGCGCCGATGATGCCGGCGTCGTTGCCGAGCTGCGCGCGCACGATGCGCGCCGGCGACTCGAGCAGGTGGCCAAAGTGCGCCCAGTTCTCGCTTACGCCGCCGCCGAGGACGAAGAGGTCCGGCCACAGCAGCGCGTGATAGCGCGCGAGCACCTCGTTGACGCGCCCTGCCCACTCCTCCCAGCCGAGCGACTCGGCCGTGCGGACGCGGGCGGAGGCGCGGTGCTCGGCCTCCATGCCGCGCACCTCCATGTGCCCGAATTCGGTGTTGGGCAGCAGGCGTCCGCCGTGGAAGATGGCGCTGCCGATGCCGGTGCCGAGCGTCAGCACCATGACGACGCCCTCCTCGCCGCGCCCGGCGCCGAAGCGCATCTCGGCGATGCCGGCGGCATCGGCGTCGTTCAGGAAAGCCGCGGCACGGCCCGTCGCCTCGCGCAGCAGCGCGGCGCCGTCGGTGCCGATCCAGCCGCGGTCGACGTTGGCGGCCGTCCAGGCCACGCCGCGCTTGATCACCGAGGGAAAGCCGAAGCCGATCGGCCCCGCCACCTGCGGATACGCTGCGACGATCTGCCTCACCACCTGCGCCACCGCCCTGGGCGTGGCCGGCATGGGCGTGGGGAAGCTGCAGGCGGCGCCGACGAGCGTGCCGCGGGCGACGTCCACGGGGGCCGCCTTCAGGCTCGAACCGCCGGTGTCGATTCCGAGCCGGATCATGGCCTCAGGGATTGTTGCCGGCGAGTGCCGCCTGCACGTCACGCTCGCGCTGGCGTTCCTGGCGCTGCATGTACAGGCCCGCAACGATGATACCGATGGCGACCACCGTCACCATGATGGTCGCAAGCGCGTTGATGTCGGGGCTGACGCCAAGGCGGACCTTGGAGAAGATCACCAGCGGCAGCGTGCTGGAGCCCGGTCCGGACACGAAGCTCGCGATCACCAGGTCGTCCCAGGAAAGCGTAAAGGCGAGCAGCCAGCCGGCGAGGATCGCCGGGAAGATGATCGGCAGCGTGATCACGAAGAACACCTTCGCCGGTCGCGCGCCGAGGTCCATGGCGGCTTCCTCCAGCGATTCGTCCAGCGACGACAGCCGCGACTGGATCACGACCGTCACGTACGCCATGGAGAAGGTCATGTGGGCGATGGTGATGGTGGTCACGCCGCGCCCGGCCGGCCAGCCGAACCACTGCTCCATCGCCACGAACAGCAGCAGCAGCGAGAGGCCCGTGATCACCTCCGGCATCACGAGCGGCGCCGTGGTCATGCCGGTCAGTAGCGTGCGCCCCTTGAAGCGGCGGAACCGCGCCAGCGCGAGCCCTGCGAGCGTGCCGAGGATCACCGCGCCGGTCGCGTTGATCGCCGCTATCTTGAGGGACAGCTTGGCGGCGTTCAGGACCTGCTGGTTCTGGAGCAGCTCGACGTACCACTTGGTCGAGAAGCCCCCCCAGACCGTCACGAGCCGCGACTCGTTGAACGAGTAGATGATCATCGACAGGATCGGCACGTACAGGAACGCGAAGCCGAAGGTCATCGCGGTCGTGACGAAGAAGGACCGGCGCCCGATCACCGGTGCGCCCCCACCTGGCGTGCCTGTGCGTACTGGAACCACATGATGGGCACCACGAGAAGCAGCAGCATCGCGATGGCCACCGCGCTCGCCACCGGCCAGTCGCGGTTGTTGAAGAACTCCTCCCACAGCACGCGACCGATCATGAGTGAGTCGGGACCGCCCAGCAGCGCCGGGATCACGAACTCGCCGACCGCTGGAATGAACACGAGCAGCGAACCGGCGACGATGCCCGGCATCGACAGCGGCAGGGTGATGGTCAGGAAGGCCTTGGTCGGGCGGCAACCGAGGTCCGCCGCCGCCTCGAGCAGCGTCACGTCCATCTTCTCGAGGTTGGCGTACAGCGGCAGGACCATGAACGGCAGGTAGGAGTAGACGATGCCGATGTACACCGCGACGTCGGTCTGCAGGAACGAGACGGGCTGGTCGATGACGCCGAGCGCCATCAGCAGCTGGTTGAACGGACTGTTGCGGCCCAGCAGCCCGATCCAGGCGTAAACGCGCAGCAGGAAAGAGGTCCAGAACGGCAGCATCACCAGCAGGAGCAGCAGGTTCCTCCAGGAGGAACTCGTCCGCGCGATGCCGTAGGCGATCGGGTAGCCGATCAGCAGGCACAGCAGGGTGGATATGCCGGCCACCTTGATCGAGTTCAGGTAGGCGTTGCGGTAGAGCGGGTCCTCCCACAGGAAGGCGTAGTTCGCGAGGTTGACGCGGATGCCGATGACCTGCGACTCGACCCACTGGATCACCGGCTCGTACGGCGGCATCCCGAGCCGCACGTCCGAGAGCGAGATCTTGAAGACGATGATGAACGGGACGAGGAAGAACAGCAGCAGCCACAGGTACGGGATGCCGATCACGACCGTGCGGCCGCCGACGCCCCAGTGCTTCATCCGGTCGCTGGCCCAGCGGTAGGGGCCGAAAGCACGGATCCAGCCGCGCAGCCCGGGAAAGAACAGCGTCGGCAGACCGCCCTGCACGGCCATTACTGGGTCACCACCACCGGACTCGCCGCGTCCCAGGACAGCCACACTGGCTCATCCCAGGTGATGCGCTCCGCGGACGCGGCCGCCTGGCGGCGGATGTTCGGCTGCGTGATGCGCACGGTCCGGCCGGTCGGCAGCCGCACGAGGTAGATGGACATGTCGCCGAGGTAGGCGATCTCGGCGACCACGCCCTGCACGAGGTTGTCCCCGTCGCCTTCCGGCCGCTCGCGCGAAATCGCGATCTTTTCGGGCCGAAGCGCGACCCAGACGGTCGCGTGCGGCGGCGCGCTGACCCCGTGGCTCACGTAGAACGTGCCGCCGAGTTCGGCCGCTGCCACCCGGACGTAGTCCGGTTCGTCCTCGACGAGCGTGCCCTCGAAGAGGTTCACCGAGCCGATGAAGTCCGCGACGAAGCGGGAATTCGGGTACTCGTAGATGTCGCTCGGCGTGCCGACCTGCACGATCTCGCCGTGGTCCATCACCCCGATGCGCGACGCCAGCGTCATCGCTTCTTCCTGGTCGTGGGTCACCACCACGAAGGTGACGCCGAGCTTCTCCTGGATGTTCACCAGCTCGAACTGCGTGTGCTCGCGCAGCTTCTTGTCGAGCGCACCCAGCGGCTCGTCCAGCAGCAGCAGCTTGGGCTGCTTGATCAGCGAGCGCGCGAGCGCGACGCGCTGGCGCTGCCCGCCCGAGAGCTGGTGCGGCCGCCTGCTGCCGAAGGGCGTGAGCTTGACGAGTTCCAGCATGGCCGCCACGCGCTCACGGATCTCGGCCTTCTGCACTCCATCCTGCTTGAGGCCGAAGGCGACGTTCTGCTCGACCGTCATGTGCGGGAACAGCGCGTAGGACTGGAACATCATGTTGACCGGCCGCTCGTACGGCGGTATGCCGGTCATGTCCGTGCCGTCGATCCAGATCTTCCCGGAGGTCGGCTGCTCGAAGCCCGCCAGCATGCGCAGCAGTGTCGTCTTGCCGCAGCCGGAGGCGCCGAGCAGGCAGAAGATCTCGCCGCGGTAGATCTTGAGTGAGACTTCGTGGACCGCGACGAAGCCGCCGAACTTCTTGGTGACCTTCTCGATCCGGACGTAAGGCTCTGCCGCGGGGTCCTTCCACGGCTCGAGGCGTGCTTCGGGACGTGGACTCGCCATTCGGGGGATCCCTGCGGCAGGCCCGGGCCCCGGCAGGTCGGTGCCGGGGCCCGGGAGGTTGGCGTGCGAGTTACTGGCCGGTGCGGAAGCGCGTCCAGGCCCGGTTCGAGAGGCGGCTGTACTCCTGCGACTCCGCGAGGTGCGGGTGGAGCTTGGCCTTCACCTCGGGCGTCGGGTACACCGACGGATCCGTGCGCACCTCCTCGTCGACGAGGTCGAATGCGGCCGAATTCGGGTTGGCGTACGCGACGTAGTTGCTGATGGCCGCGATCACCTCCGGCTCCATCAGGTAGTTGATGTACGCATGCGCATTGTCCGGGTGCGGGGCATCGGCCGGGATCGCGAGCATGTCGAACCACATGATCGCTCCCTCCTTCGGGATCGCGTAGGCGACCTCGACCGGGTTGGCGGCCTCGGCACCACGGTCGCGGGCCTGGAGGATGTCGCCGCTCCAGCCGAGCGCCACACAGATCTCGCCGTTGGCGAGATCGTTGATGTACTGCGACGAGTGCAGGTAGCGCACGAAAGGCCGGATCCTCATCAGCAGCTCCTCCGCCGCGGCGAGGTCCTCGGGCGCCTCGCTGTTCGGGTCGCGGCCCATGTAGATCAGCGCCGAGTCGATCACTTCGCCCGGCGCGTCGAGCAGCGTCAGGCCGCAGGCCTGCAGCTTCTTGGCATTTTCGGGCTCGAAGATCACGGCCCAGCTGTCGATGGTGTCGATGCCGAGCGCGGCCTTGACCTTTGCGGGGTTGTAGCCGATGCCGGTGGTGCCCCAGAGATAGGGCACGGCGTACTCATTGCCCGGATCGTGCTTGCCGACGCGCTCCATGATCTCCGGGTCCATGTTGACGAGGTTCGGCAGCTTCGACCTGTCGAGCTTCAGGAACACGCCGGCCTTGATCTGGCGCTCGAGGAACGAGGCCGAGGGCACGACCACGTCGTAGCCAGTGCGGCCCGCGAGAAGCTTGGTCTCGAGAACCTCGTTCGAGTCGAACACATCGTAGTTGACCTTGATGCCGGTCCTCGCCTGGAAGTTGGCGTTCGTGTCCTCGGCAATGTAGTCCGACCAGTTGTACACGTTGAGGAGCTTCGCCTCGGCCGCGCCGGAACCCGCCTCCTCCTTCTTGCCGCAGGCAGACAAGCCCGCCACCACAGCTATGGCCACGAGGCCCGACCTCAGGATCGCTCGCATGTGATTTCCTCCGCTGCCGGGCCTGGCCCGGATCCCCTGAATCGCGGCACGGGAGTTCCGCACCGTTACCTGAGCCCGGAATATACCATCGGCGGCGCCGATGTCAGCGCATCGACGGTCAGGCCAGGCCGATGTCCCGGGCCGTCAGGTCGAGGCAGCGCCAGGCCTTGTCGAACAGCTCATCCACCTGCGCCCGGCTGAGGATGAGCGGGGGCGAGATGATCATCGTGTCCCTGACCGCCCGCATGACGAGGCCGTTCGAAAAACAGTGGTCGCGGCAGATCAGCCCCACCTCGCCACGGTTGCGGAAGAACGTGCGCGTGCCCTTGTGGGCCACCAGCTCCAGCGCACCGATCATGCCGACGCCGCGGGCCTCGCCCACCAGCCGGTGCTGCCCGAGTTCCCGCCAGCGCCGCTGGAGGTAGGGGCCAATGTCGTCGCGGACCCGCTCCACCAGCCCCTCTCCCCGCAGGATGTCGAGGTTGGCCAGGGCCACGGCGCAGGCCACCGGGTGACCCGAGTAGGTGTAGCCGTGGAAGAACTCGCCGCCCTTGTCGACCAGCACGTCGGCCACCCGGTCGGACACCATGACGGCGCCCAGCGGCTGATAGCCGGAGGTGATCGCCTTGGCGAGGGTCATGAGGTCCGGCTCGAACCCGAAATGCTCGCAGCCGAACCAGCGTCCCGTCCGGCCGAAGCCGCAGACGACCTCGTCGGCGATCAGCAGGATGCCGTAGTGGCGGCAGATGCGCTGGATCTCGGGCCAGTAGGTCCCGGGCGGGATGATGACCCCGCCGGCGCCCTGGATCGGCTCGCCGATGAAGGCGGCCACGCGCCCCGGGCCGAGTTCCTCGATCCTCTCGGCGAGGCGGCGGGCAGCGCGCAGGCCGTACTCCTCCGGCGAGACGTCCGTGCCGTTCTCGAACCAGTAGGGCTGCTCGATGTGGACGATGTCCGGGATGGGCAGGCCGCCCTGCGAGTGCATGGCGGACATCCCGCCGAGGCTCGCCCCGGCCATGGTGCTGCCGTGGTAGGCGTTGTGCCGGCTGATGATGACCTTGCGCCCGCTCTCGCCCATCAGGTCCCAGTAGCGGCGGACCATGCGCACGATCGTGTCGTTCGACTCCGAGCCGGAGCCGGTGAAGAAGGCCCGGCTGAACTGCGGTGGGGTCAGCTCGGCCAGCACGCGCGCCAGCTCGATCGCCGGCGGATTCGCGCTCTTGAAGAAGCTGTTGTAGTACGGCAGCTCCTGCATCTGCCGGTAGGCTGCCTCGGCGAGCTCCTTGCGTCCGTAGCCGATGTTGACGCACCACAGCCCGGCCATGCCGTCCAGAATCTTGTTGCCCTCCGAGTCGTGGAGGTACGCGCCCTCGGCGCGAGTGATCACTCGGGCGCCCTCGGCGGCCAGCGCCTTGAAGTCCGTGAATGGATGCAGGTAGTGACGGCTGTCCAGCTCCTGCCACTCGCGGGTGGCGCGATCGGCGATCGGCGCGGCTCGGGTCATGTCGGGGTCCCCGTCAGACGTTTAACAGCAGATGCTCGCGCTCCCAGGAGCTGATCACCCGCAGGAAAGTCTCGTACTCGTTTTCCTTGACCGCGCCGTAGGCCAGCACGAAGCGCTCTCCGAACAACTCCACCAGCGGCTTGCAGCCGCGCAGCATCCTGAGCGACTCGGCCAGGGTCATGGGCAGGGCGAACGGCAGCTCGTAGGCCGAGCCGCTGATCGGCTCGGTGGGCTTGAGACCCTCGATCATCCCGAGATACCCGCAGGCGAGCGACGCGGCGATCGCGAGGTAGGGGTTCGCGTCGGAGCCGGCGAGGCGGTTCTCGACGCGCCGGGCGGCGGGCTCCGAGGTCGGCACGCGCAGGCCCGCGGTGCGGTTGTCGTAGCCCCACTGCACGTTGATGGGCGCCATGTTGTAGCGGGTGATGCGCCGGTAGCTGTTCACGTTCGGCGCGACCAGCGACATCGCGGCCGGCAGGTACTTCTGCAGGCCGGCGATGTGCGAGAAGAACAGCGGCGATGGGCCGCCCTCCGGCGTGCTGAACACGTTCTGCCCCGTGGCGATGTCCACCACGCTCTGGTGGATGTGCATGGCGCTGCCGGGCTCGCTGGCCATGGGCTTGGCCATGAAGGTCGCGTACATCTTGTGGCGCAGCGCGGCCTCGCGCGCCGTGCGCTTGAACAGGAAGGCCTGGTCGGCGAGATCGAGCGCGTCGCCGTGGATCAGGTTGATCTCCATCTGCGCCGCGCCGTCCTCGTGGATCAGCGTGTCGATGTCGATGCTCTGCGCCTCGCAGAAGGCGTAGATGTCGTCGAACAGCGGATCGAACTCGTTGACCGCCGCGATGCTGTAGGCCTGGCGGCCTATCTCCGGCCGTCCCGAGCGGCCGACGGGCGGCTTCAGCGGATAGTCGGCATCGACGTTCGGATCGACGAGAAAGAACTCCAGCTCCGGCGCCACCACCGGTCGCCAGCCCTTCGCGGCGTACAGCTCGATGACCCGCCGCAGCACGAAGCGCGGCGACATCGGCACTACCCGGCCGTCGTCGTAGAAGCAGTCGTGGATGACCTGCGCCGTGGGCTCGGGCGCCCAGGGCACCACGCGGATGCTGTTCGGATCGCCCACCAGGTCGATGTCGATCTCGGAGGGGTTGATCGCGCTGTCGTCCTCGGGGTACTCGCCCGTCACCGTCTGCAGGAAGATGGACTCGGGCAGGCGCATGCCCTCGTCCTCGGCGTATTTCTCGGCCGGCATGATCTTGCCGCGGGCGACGCCGGTCATGTCGGCGACGATCGCCTCGACCTCCGAGATGGAGTGGTCACGCAGGAACTGCTTGATGTCGCTCATGTTTCACCGTCCGAGTGCGCGGTTGCGGGCCGCGGCGCCGAAGGCCGCGAACATCGCACGCGAGAATTCATTCTTCATCACCTGCCATTCCGGGTGCCACTGCACCGCGAGCGCGAAGGCCGGCGCGCCCGTCACCGTGAAGGCCTCGACGACCCCGTCGGGCGCCACCGCCTCGATGGTCAGCTTGTCCCCGAGGCGCTGCACGCCCTGGGAATGCACGGAGTTCACCATCACGCTGCGCCGCCCGGCCAGACCGTGCAGCAGGCCGCCCTCCACCAGGTCCACCTCGTGCGCGAGGCCGTACTGAACCTCGAGCGGCTGTTCCTTGTCCTCGCGGTGGTCGAGGTGCCCGGGCAGCTCGTGCAGCTTCTGCCACAGCGTGCCGCCGAAGGCGACGTTCATCTCCTGGAAGCCGCGGCAGATGCCGAAGACCGGCAGCCCCGCGGCGATCGCCGCCGGTATCAGGGGCAGGGTCGTCGAGTCACGGGCCGGGTCGTGCCAGGTGCCCTCGTCGCTCGGCGGCCCCTGGTAGCGGTGCGGCTCCACGTTCGAGGCGCTGCCCGTGAACAGGATGCCGTCGAAGCTGTCGAGCCACTCGCGGATGTGCAACTCGCCAAGCGCCGGCACCACGACCGGCACGGCTCCGGCGGCCTCGGCCACGGCAGCGAGGTACTTTTCGCCGACGCAATGGAACCAGTGCGGCCCGAGGAGCCGGCGGTCGGCGGGAACTGCGATGACGGGTTTGCGGGCTGGCATGTCGATTATTTTGAACGCCCGGGGAAACACAGCCCCCGGTCCGGCGGCCGACATTCTGGCACAGGCCGGGGACGACTGGCGCGCGGTCCCTCCCGGAACCGGGCCCGCATGCGCGGTTTGCACAGCTGCGGACGCCCGAGACCGCCGCGAATGCCTTGCCGCGCCCCGCGGCCGGTCGCTATCCTGCCGGGGTAGCCGAAACCTCGACTTTCACCAAATCTTAAACGCCCGGGGTCCCATGGCGGCCACTCGCGACGATTTCAGGAGCGCCGAGGCGTTCCTGGCCCGGCATCCGGCGGTCCGCTGCGTGGACCTGCTCCTGCCCGACATGAACGCCGTCCTGCGCGGCAAGCGGGCGGAGGCCGACGACCTGCGCCCGGTCTACGAGCGCGGGGTGCTGCTGCCGGGGTCGATGTTCGCACTCGATGTCCTCGGCGGCACGATCCAGTCGACCGGCTTCGGGTTCGACGAGGGCGACGCGGACCGGCCCTGCCTGCCCGTGCCGGGCACGCTGCAGCCCTGCCCCTGGCTCGGCCCCGAGGTCGCGCAGCTGCAGGTCAGCATGTACGACCACGACGGCTCGCCCTTCTTCGGCGACCCGCGCCACCAGCTCGGCCGCGTGCTGCAGCGCTTCGCGGCGCTGGGGCTCACGCCCGTCGTCGCGGTCGAGCTCGAGTTCTACCTCGTCGACCGCGAGCGGACCGCGGCCGGCTACGCGCAGCCGCCCGCCTCGCCGCGCACCGGCCGCCGCGAGTTCCGGACCCAGATCAACTCGATGGTGGACCTCGATGCGCACTCGGCCGTGCTGCGCGCGATCGTCGAGGCCTGCCGCGCGCAGGAGGTGCCCGGCGGCATGACCCTGTCCGAGTACGGGCCGTCGCAGTGGGAGGTCAACCTGCGCCACGTCGCCGACGCCCAGGCCGCCTGCGACCACGCCATCCGTCTCAAGCGCATCGTCAAGGGCGTGGCGCTCGAGCATGGCTTCGAGGCCACCTTCATGGCCAAGCCCTACCGCGAGATGGCCGGCAGCGGTGCGCACATCCACGTGAGCCTGCTCGACGGCGCCGGCCGCAACATCTTCGAGAGCGAGGACCCGGTCGGTTCCGCGCCGCTGCGGCAGTGCGCGGCCGGCCTGCTGGCGACCATGGCGGATGCGATGGCGATTTTCGGCCCGAACGCCAATTCCTACCGCCGCCTGCGCCCGGAATCCTACGTGCCCATGCACCCGACCTGGGGCTACAACAACCGTGGCGTCGCCGTGCGCGTGCCCGTGTCCGGCGCTGCCGACCGCCGGCTCGAGCACCGCGTCGCCGGCGCGGACGTGAACCCCTACCTGCTCGCCACGGTGGTGCTCGGCGGGATGCTGGCCGGGCTCGAGCGCCGGCTCGAGGCACCCGCGCCGCTCGTCGGCAACGCCTATCACCAGCCCATCGACGCCGAGCCGCTGCCGAACGACTGGCGCGAGGCCATCGTCCGCTTCGAGTCGAGCGCGGCCATGCGCGAACTCTTCGGCGAGCGCTTCGTACAGCTCTACTCCACGCTCAAGCGCGGCGAGTGGGAGGACTTCGCCGCCCACGTGTCGCCGCTCGAGCACGAATGGTACGTGTCGCAGCTGTGATCCTCTTCGAGCAGAACATCCGCAACTGGTACACGGCCTCGGTGCCGGCCGAGCCGCCGCGGCCCGCGCTGGCCGGAGAGGCAAGCTGCGACGTGGCGGTGGTGGGCGGCGGCATCGCCGGCTGCTCCACGGCCCTGCATCTCGCCGAGCGCGGCTACCGGGTGGTGCTGCTCGAGGGTGACCGTGTCGGTTTCGGCGCCTCGGGCCGCTCCGGCGCACAGCTCATCCACGGCTACGCCTGCGGCCAGGAGAAGATCGAACGCCTTGCCGGGGGCGAAGCCGCGCAGGCGATGTGGAACATCACGACGGAGGGCCTCGGACTCGTGCGCGAACGGGTCGCCCGCCACGGCATCGACTGCGACCTGTCATGGGGCCAGATGCACGTGGCGCTGAAGCCGCGCCAGCGCGACGATCTCGTCGCGGAGTACGAGGACCTCTCGACCCGCTACGGCTACCGCTCCATGCGACTGCTCGAGCGCACCGAGGTGGAGTCGCTGCTCGCCACGAAGCGCTACATCGCCGGCGTGCTCGACGGCAACAGCGGCCACTGCCACCCGCTCAAGTACGTGCGCGGACTCGCGCGCGCAGCCGAGGCGGCCGGCGCCGTGATCCACGAAGGCAGCCGGGTGACGGGACTCGAGCGCGGGCCCACCGTGACCCTCTCGACCGCCGGCGGGCGGGTGCGCGCGAGGTACGCGGTTCTCGCGGGCAACGCCTACCTGGGCGGCCTGGTGCCGGAGCTGCAGCACAAGATCATGGCCGTGGGGACCTACATCGTCGCGACCGAGCGGCTCGGCGCCGAGCGCGCCGGCGCGCTCATCCGCGACAACCTCGCGGTGGCCGACGTCAACTTCGTGCTCGACTACTTCCGCCTCTCGGCCGACCACCGGCTGCTGTTCGGCGGGCGCGTGAGCTACTCGGGCCTCGACCCCCTCGGCACCGAGCGCGCCACGCGCGCGCGCATGCTCAAGGTCTTTCCGCAGCTCGCCGACGCGCGCGTGGAGTACGCCTGGGGCGGCTACGTGGACATCACCATGAACCGCGCGCCGCATTTCGGTCGGCTCGGCGGCAACCTGTACTTCCTGCAGGGCTTCTCCGGCCACGGCATGGCGCTCACCGGCGTCGCAGGGAAGCTGGTCGCGGAGGCGATCGCCGGCCAGGCCGAGCGCTTCGACCTGTTCGGGCGCATCGCCCACCACGACTTCCCCGGCGGCATGGCGCTGCGCCGCCCCGCCCTCGTGCTCGGGATGCTCTGGTACCGGATGCGCGACCTGCTGTAGGGGACTGTCCCCACTTTCGGCCGCCACGCCTGCGATCCGCGACGCCGGGGACTGCCCCCGCGGGGGACTGTCCCCATCTTGGGCTCAGCTCAGCTCGGCACAGCTCACCGGACCAGGTCCCGGTACGCGTGCCACGTCGCATGCCCGAGCCACGGGATGAGCAGGACCATGCCCGCCAGCAGGGTCGCGAACCCGAGCGCCGTGATGCAGACGATCAGCGCGGCCCACAGCAGCATGGGCAGCGGATTGCCGGCGATCGCGGCGAGGCTCGC
>JBBINN010000090.1:0-11685 GCA_037443885.1 Gammaproteobacteria bacterium
GCGAGCGAAGTGGGGGCCCGGCCGGATCCCGCCCGCGCGCAAGGCAAAGCTCCGGTCGAGGTCGCGGCGCAGGCTTTGTCAACGCTACCGATCGTCCACCATCCGCTATGCTCCCGCCCGTGGCCCCCGCGCGCTTCATCGCCATCGCCGGCAATATCGGCGCCGGCAAGACCGAGCTGACGGAATTCCTCTGCCGGCGCTACGGGCTCGCGCCCTTCTACGAGCCCAACGACGCGAACCCCTACCTCGCCGACTTCTACGCCGACATGAAGACCTGGGCCTACCAGTCCCAGCTCTTCTTCCTCACGCACAAGTTCCGCCTGCACCTCGACCTGCACGGCGAGCCCGGCGCGGTAGTGCAGGACCGCACGATCTACGAGGATGCGGAAATCTTCGCGCGCAACCTGTACCGCCAGAGGCTGATCGAGAAGCGCGACTTCGATACGTACTGGGCGCTGTACGGGGCGATCCGCCGCACGCTGCGACCGCCCGACCTGATGATCCAGCTGCGCTGCCCGGTGCGCACGCTGCGGCAGCGGATCCGCGCACGCGGACGGTCATTCGAGCAGGACATCCCTGCAGCTTACCTCAAGCGGCTGAATGCGCTGTACGAGGACTGGTACGCGCGCTACGACCTCTCGCCGGTGGTCACGCTCGAGACGGACCGGCTCGATTACCTCACCGACCTCGTGGACCGCGTGGACCTGTTCCAGCGGATCGAGCGCTATCTTTGAATGTCGCGCGACACTGGAGTCGCGGCCGCGGCACGAACATACCCAGGCCGGACCGCTGAAGACGGCCGTCGCCGCAGGCGCTGGCCCCGATCTCAGTCGGCGGCGCTCCGGGCCTCGCCCTCACCCTCGGGCGGCTCGCCACCGACCTTGTCGTCGTCGCGCAGCGTCAGCAGGTAGGCGAGGATGTCGGCGCGCTCCTTCGCGTTGCGCACGCCGTAGAAGCCCATGGTGTTGCCCGGCACGACCGCGTTCGGGTTCTCGATGAGCTTCTCGAGCCGCTCCAGGGTCCAGGTGCCGCCGAAGGCGAGCAGCGCATCGGAATAGTCGAAGCCGGGCTCGCTCGCCACCGGCTTGCCGACGATACCCCACAGCCCGGGGCCGATCAGGGTCTCGCCGTCCCGCTCGACCGCATGGCAGGCCCCGCAGATCTCGAAGGCCTCGGCGCCGGCCTCCGCGCTCGCCGCCGACAGGCGCTCGCGCAGGGTCTCGCTGCTGGCGGCGGCAACTTCGGCTTGCAGTGCCAGCACCTGCACCGCGGCGATACCCCAAGCCACGATGCCGAGCCGCCCTCGGCGCATGCGCCGGGTCTCAAGCTTGACAGCCATTTCTTCGCTCCCCCTTCCCGCGGCGACGCTTGCCTTCGGGTACCAATCTAGGCGGTTGCCGCGCAATGCTCAACCGCCTGCCGAGTACGGGGCCGCGCCGCGGATCGGGCCAGCGCGGTAGAATGCTGCAATGCAGGATCGCCCCGTCACCGACGGCCCGGCTGGACACCGTCACCTGCCCGCCGGCGCCCGGGTCGTCGTGTCGGAAGTGGAGATCGAGGCGGCCCTGGCGCGGCTCGCGCGCGAGATCACGGCCCGCCTCGGGGAGAGCCGCCCGGTCGTCGTGACCGTCCTGCACGGCGGGCTGATCTTCGCCGGACACCTGCTGGTACGCCTGCCGTTCCCGCTGGACTGCGACTACGTGCACGTGGGCCGCTACGGCCGGGAGACGGCGGGAGGCGAGCTGCGCTGGATAGCGGGGCCGACGCTCGAGGTCCGGGACCGCTGCGTGCTTCTGCTCGACGACATTCTGGACGAGGGCGTCACGCTGGCGGCGATCCGCCAACGGTTCCTCGACCTCGGTGCGCGCGAGGTGCTGCTGGCGGCCTTCGCGGTGAAGGAACTGCCCGGCGGGCGGCGCATCGAACCGGACTTCACCGGGGTGCGGGTGCCGAACGAATTCGTCTGTGGCTTCGGGATGGACGCCGACGGCGGCTGGCGCAACCTGCCGGCGATCTGCGTGCTGCCCCAGCACGCGGCGGCCGCGGCCAGCGGGGAGGGTCCCACCGGCGCCTGAGGGCGCCTCAGGGCCGCACGCCGTGCGGCTCGATCAGGCCGAGCGCATAGGCGATGAACAGCAGGATGAACAGCGCGACCGACAGGCTGATGCGCACGGTTAGGGCGCGGACCATCTTCTTGGTCTCGCCCTTGCGGTCGTGCACGAGGTGGAACAGCGCGGATCCCATGCTGACCACGATGGCCGCGAGGATGGCGACGATGACGAGCTTCACGGGATCCATTGCAAAACCCTCTCCCGCGGCATCTGGCGCGGGCGGGCGCGAAGTATAGCGTGGCCAGCCCGACTTCCCGCCGCTTCGCGCCCAGGCTGGGCTACAGCCTTCTCGCGCTGGCCGGGCTCGCGCTCTTCGTCTCGCTCGGGCGGTGGCAGCTGGACCGCGCCGAGGAAAAGCGCGGCCTCGTCGCCGCCTTCCAGCGGGGCGGCGATCGGCTGCAGGAACTGCCGACAGGGCTGTCGCCGGTCGAGCGGTACCAGCGCCTGCGCGCCCGCGGCCGCTTCGACCCCACCCGGCAGTTCCTGCTCGACAACATGACCTTGGACGGGAAGGTCGGTTTTCGCGTGCTGACGCCGCTCCTGCTCGAGGACGGCCGCGTGCTGGTGGTGGACCGCGGCTTCGTGCCGGGCAGCGGCGACCGCAGCCGCCTGCCGGACGTCACCGTCCAGGACTCGCCGCGCGAGCTCACCGGGCGTGCGGACACGCTGCCGCGGCCGGGTATCGAGCTGACGGCGCCGCCGGCCACGGGCTGGCCGCGAATCGTCAGCTTCCCCCGCATCGAAGAGATCGGCGAGGCCCTCGGCCAGGCGGTGTTCCCCCAGGTGCTCCTGCTCGACGCCGACCAGCCCGACGGCTACCTGCGCGAGTGGGCCCCGCCGACGATGGGCCCGGACCGCCACGTCGGCTACGCGGTGCAGTGGTTTGGCTTCGCCGTGGTCACCTGCATCCTCTGGGTGCTGTTGAGTTTCAGGACCGAGGAATCCTCCAAGTGAACATCTCCCCCGCCGCCCAGCGCCGCTCGCGATTCGGCCTGATCGGCCTCGCCGCCCTGTTCCTGGTGCCGCTGGCGCTGTCTTTCTTCCTCTACTTCGGCACGTCGTGGCGTCCCACCGGCGGCACCCAGCATGGCGAGCTCATCCAGCCGCCCCGGCCTCTGCCGGCCGTCGCGCTGACGCCCGCGAGCGGCGGGCCGGCGCGGCCCGACGGCCTGCGCGGAGCGTGGCACCTGGTCTTCCTGGCGCCTGCCGACTGCGGCGAGGCTTGCCGCGACAGCCTCGTCATGACGCGCCAGGTGCGCCTCGCGCTCGACAAGGACATGACCCGCGTTCGCCGCGTGTACCTCTACCCCGGTGACTCGAGCCCGGCGCCGGAACTGGCAGCGGAGCAGCCCGACCTGCTGCTCGCCAGCCTCGCCGGCGAGGAAGGCGCTCGGCTGGCAGCGGTATTCCCTGGCGACGCGGCCCCCGTCGGCCCGGGACAATGGTTCCTGGTGGATCCGCTGGGGAACCTGATGATGGCGTATCCGACGGATGTCCCGCCCAAAGGCCTGCTCAAGGACCTCGAGCGGCTGCTCAAGCTTTCGCACATCGGCTGAGGGGTCTCATGAACGAGAACAGAAAGCTCGGCACCTTCCGCTGGGTGGCCCGCGCGGCGACGATCCTGTGTGCGGGGGTGGTGGTGATCGGCGCCGGGGTGCGCCTGACCGACGCGGGCCTCGGCTGCCCGGACTGGCCGGGCTGCTACGGGCACATCCACCCGGCCCAGCTCACGGACAAGGTCGAGCAGATCAACGCGGCCTTCCCCGACAGGCCCTTCGACTACCAGAAGGCGCTGAACGAGATGGTGCATCGCTACATCGCGAGCACGCTCGGCCTGCTGATCATCGTGATGGCGCTGATATCGGTGTGGAACCGGAGCGACCCGGCGCAGCCGCGCCTGCTGCCCTGGGTGCTGCTCGCCGTGGTGATCATGCAGGGCATCCTCGGGATGTGGACGGTGACCCTGCTGCTCAAGCCGCTCGTGGTCACGCTGCACCTGCTCGGCGGCCTGACCACGCTGTCGCTGCTGTGGTGGCTGTCGCTGTCGCCCGAGCGGCGTGAGATCAAGGCGGCCGAGCGGCGCGTGCGGCGCTTTGCCGTGATCGCCATGGCCGCGGTGATCGTGCAGGTGGCGCTCGGCGGCTGGACCAGCACCAATTACGCAGCGGCCGCCTGCACCGACTTCCCGCGCTGCCAGGAGTCCTGGTGGCCCGAGATGGACTTCGACGACGCCTTTGTGCTGTGGCGCGGCCTCGGGATCGACTACGAAGGCGGCGTGCTCGACGCGCCGGCGCGCGTCGCGATCCACTACACCCACAGGCTCGGCGCCTACGTCGTGACCGTGCTGCTGGTCGCCCTCGCCTTCGCGGCGTGGTACCGCGCCCGGACCTGGCCGCTCAAGCTCGCTGCAGCCGCGGTGCTTGGCGCACTGGTGCTGCAGCTCCTGATCGGCATGAACCTGATCTGGCAAGGGTGGCCGCTGTGGCTCGGCACGGCGCACAACGCCGGCGCCGCCGCAGTGGTGCTGGCCATGGTCACGATGCTGCGCTACCTCGCACCGCACAGCCCCTCGGGGCCGATCCGCTCAAAGCGCCATTAGCGCCGGCAGCGCGGCGATCGAGAGGGCAACCAGCACACCGAGCGTCGAGCGCTTGAAGATGAACATGACTGGGCTCCTGGGTCGTGTGGAGGCCTTGGTGGCCCCCCAGCCTGTACCTGCGTGAAACACCCGCGGCGAAGCTCGTTCGCCGCGGGACACAGCCTGCGCCTTGTTACTATTCTTAAAAACAGCTCTAGATTGAAATTATTGTTCGGTTTTAATGAATAATAGACTCCATGGATCAGCTCGCCGCCATGAGGGTCTTTCTACGCGTGGCCGAGACCGGCTCCTTCACCCGGGCCGCGGAGGCCCTCGACCTGTCCCGCGCCATGGTCAGCACCCAGGTTGCGGCGCTGGAGCGGCACTATGGCGTCAAGCTCTTCAATCGCACGACCCGGCGCGTGGCGCTGACGAACGAGGGGAGCCACTTTCTCGAGCACTGCCGGCGGGTCTTCGCGGAACTGCGGGCCGCCGCGGACGAGCTGAGCGGTGCCCGCGAGCGGCCGCGAGGCCACCTGCGGGTGGACCTGCCCGGCGCCTTCGCGCGGGGCCTCCTGGTCGAGGCACTACCGGACTTCCTCGCCCGGTATCCAGAACTCGAGGTCGACGTGCAGGTCAATGACCGGTATGTGGACCTGGTCGCCGCCCAAGTGGACGTCGCGGTCCGTGGCGGCACCATCACGGACCCCAACCTGGTGGTCCGACATGCCGTCGGCAGCCGCTGGATCACCTGTGCTGCCCCTGCCTACCTCGAGCGGCAAGGCTGGCCGCAGACGCCCGACGACCTCGCGCGGCACGCCCTGATCGGTGCGCGCATCCCGCCCGCCCCCGGAGGCCGTCCGTCGCTCGACCTGCGCTTCCGGATCACCTCGGACAGCCCCGAAATGAACCTCCACGCCGGCATCAACGGGTCCGGAATCATCCAGACCCTGGACCTGCTGGCGGCCCGGGCGCTGGAGGAAGGCCGGCTCGTGCCGCTCCTGCCGGGTACGTCGGTCCGGGGCCCACCGCTGTCCGTGGTCTACCCCCCGGCGGGACAGCGTCTCGCCAAGGTGCGCGCCTTCGCCGACTTCACCATCGACCTGCTGCGGCAGTGGCAGCGGCGCGTGGAGCGCATCACCGGCCTGCCCGGCCCGGCCTGACGGCGGCCTGTGCTAGCATTGCCGGCCCGTCCGCCGCCCCCAGCCACGAGGACCCAGGAACCGTGAGCGCCACCGAGCAGAGCGTCCGCCAGGCCACCCTCGCCGAGGCCCGCGCCCGCGACTACCTCGCGCTGACCAAGCCGAAGGTGGTCTCGCTCATCGTGTTCACCGCGGTGGTCGGGATGTTCCTCGCCGTGCCCGGCCTGCCGGCCCTCGGCGCCGTCGTGTTCGGCACGCTCGGCATCGGCCTAGCGGCCGCTTCGGCGGCCGCCATCAACCACGTGCTCGACGCGCGCATCGACGCCGAGATGGCTCGCACGCGCCACCGGCCGCTGCCCCAGGGCACGGTCTCGGAGGCGCACGCGCTGTCCTTCGCCTTCGTGCTCGGCGCGGCCTCCATGCTCATCCTCGCACTGCTGGTGAACGGCCTCACCGCGGTGCTCACCTTCTTCTCGCTCATCGGCTACGCGGTGCTCTACACGGTGTGGCTCAAGCGCGCCACGCCGCAGAACATCGTGATCGGCGGCGCCGCGGGCGCCGCGCCGCCCGTCCTCGGCTGGACCACGGTCACGGGCGAGCTGCACGCCGACGCGCTGCTGCTGTTCCTCATCATCTTCGCCTGGACGCCACCGCACTTCTGGGCCCTCGCCATCGCGCGCCGCGACGAGTACGCCCGCGTCGGAATCCCGATGCTGCCGGTGACGCACGGCATCGCCTACACCAAGCAGTTCATCTGGTACTACACGGTGCTGATGGTGCTGGTCACCATCCTGCCGTGGCTGTCGGGCATGTCCGGGCTGATCTACGCCGCCGGCGCGGCGGCACTCAACGCCGTGTTCCTGTGGTATGCCTGGGCACTGAAGCGCACCGACCGCGCCGACCTGCCGATGCGCACGTTCAGGTACTCGATCCACTACCTGGCGCTGCTGTTCGCGGTCCTGCTGGTCGACCACTACCTGCCCATCCGGTTCTGACCGGGCGGGGCGCTCGCACCCGGCCCCGCCATGGAACTCGCGCTCCTTCCGGCGTTCCTGCAGGAGATCGACTGGCACGCCGTCGCCGTGCTGCTGGTCGCCGGCGGCACGTTCTATCTGTTCGCCAGCGAGCGCCTGCCGGTGCAGACCACGGCGCTGCTGTGCCTGCTCGCACTCATGCTGGTGTTCGGCCTCGTGCCCTACTACGAGCCCGGCCGGAAGCCGATGGGCCCCGAGGCCTTCCTCGCAGGGTTCGGCCACCCGGCGCTGGTCACCATCTGCTGCCTGATGGTGCTGGGCCGCGGCCTCGTGGCGACCGGCGCACTGGAGCCGGCGGCCCGGTTCCTGGCCCGCGCCTGGAACGTCACGCCGCAATTGGCGTTCCTCGGCATGCTGATCTTCTGCCTCGCCGTCAGCGGTGTCATGAACGACACGCCGGTCGTGGTCCTGATGATGCCGGTGCTGCTGTCCGTCGCCGCCCGCACCGGCACGCACGCCAGCGCGACGCTGCTGCCGATGAACTACGCCGTCATCATCGGCGGCATGGCGACGACCATCGGCACCTCGACCAACCTGCTCGTCGTGGGCCTGGCGGCCGACCTCGGCGTGCCGATGTTCGGCGTGTTCGATTTCCTGCACATCGTCGCCATTGCCGCGGCAATCGCCCTGCCCTACCTGTGGCTGGTGCTGCCGCGGCTGCTGCCGCGCGCCGAGGGACGCCGCGAGGCCGCGCCGCTGCTCTTCGACGCAGTGCTCGAGGTGCGCCATGGCAGCTGGGCGGAGGGACGTGAGCTGCGCGACGTCCTGGCCCGCACCAGGAAAGCTCGCGTGTTGCGCGTGCTCAGGAACGGCGCCGACCTCGTGCGCCTGCCCACGCTGCTGCTGCGCGGGGGTGATCACCTGCTGGTCTCGGAGGCACCCGGCGAGCTGCGCGAGCTCGCCGCGACCCTCGGCGCGCGCCTGCGGGCGGCCGAGCCGCGCGACCCGGGCGACCCGGCCTCGCAGATCTTCGCGCAGGTCCTGCTCACCCAGGACTCCGAGTTCACCGGTGCGCCCACGGGCCTTGCGCGTTTCGTGGACGAGCGCCAGCTCGGCGTCGTGGGCCTGCACCGGCCGCAGCGCGAGGAGGGCCTCGACCCGATGACCGCCTCGCTCAAGCCCGGCGACGTGCTGCTGGTGCAGGGCACGCGCGAGCGCCTCGAGGCGATCAAGGGTGCCACAGGCGTGCTGGTTCTCGACGCCACCCTCGCGCTGCCGCACACCGGCAAGGCGCCGATCGCGCTCCTCATCATGGCGGGCGTGCTGTTCCTCGCCGTCATGAAGCTCCTGCCCATGGTGCTCGCCGCGGCGCTCGGCGTCGCCGTCATGATGCTGTCCGGCTGCCTGCGCTGGCAGGAGGCCACGGATGCCCTGTCGAGCAACGTGATCATGATCGTGGTGGCGAGCCTCGCCCTCGGCGTCGCCCTGACGGAGACCGGGATCATGCAGGCCGCGGGCGACGGCCTCGCCTGGCTCGGTGCCTGGGTGAACCCCGTGGTCATGGTCGCCGCCATCATGCTCATGATGGCGGTCGTGACCAACTTCGTGTCGAACAACGCGGCGGCGATCATCGGCACGCCGGTTGCGGTGATCATGGCCAATACGCTCGGCGTCGATCCGCGCCCGTTCGTGCTCGCCGTGCTGTTCGGCTGCAACCTCTGCTTCGCGACGCCGATGGGCTACCAGACGAACCTGCTCGTGATGTCGGCCGCAGGCTACCGCTTCAACGACTTCGTGCGCGGCGGCCTGCCGCTGCTGCTGCTGCTGTGGGTGACGCTCACCTGGCTGCTGGCGTGGGAGTACGGGCTGCTGTAGCCCCTAGCGCCCGACCGCCGCGTCGCCGACGAAGGGATTCGACCTGCGCTCCTCGCCGAAGGTGGACATGGGACCGTGCCCCGGCACGAAGCGGATGTCGTCCCCGAGCGGGAAGAGGTTCTCGCGGATGGCGCGGATGAGCGTCGCGTAGTCGCCGCCCGGAAAATCGGTGCGGCCGATGGAACCGGCGAACAGCACGTCGCCGACGAAGGCGACGCGCGCGCCGCGGTCGAAGAAGACCACGTGTCCCGGCGTGTGCCCGGGGCAGTGGAGGACCTCGAGCGGCAGGTCGCCGACGGTCACCACGTCGCCGTGGCCGAGCCAGCGCGTCGGCTCGAAGCTCTCCGACTTTCCCAGGCCGAACATCGCGCCCTGCTGCGGCAGCTGCTCGATCCAGAAGCGGTCGCCCGGGTGCGGCCCCTCGATCGGCAGCCCGCGCAGGCGCGCCAGTTCCGCCGTCGCACCGGCGTGATCGATGTGCGCGTGGGTGAGCAGGATCTTCTCGAGCGTCACACCCTCCTCGTCCGCGGCCGCGAGCACGCGGTCGAGGTCCCCACCGGGGTCGATCACGGCGCCGCGGCCGGTGGCGTCGTCCCAGACGATCGAGCAGTTCTGGGCGAAGGGGGTTACGGGGATGACGGTCGCTCGAAGCGGCATGGTGGCGCGCGGACGCTGCGCCGCGGATCGCGGCGAGGCGGAGTCTACCGGCCTTCGCGGCCGCGCGCAGGCGGAGCGGCGGCCAGTTGGTCCAGCGTGCCCATCGCGCGACGCGCGGTGGTCGCCAATGCGACGCCGCGCAGCGCCCAGCTCACTACGGGATAGCGGCGCAACAGGAACAGGGCGACGACTCCGGCACCGATCACCCAGGGGTTGCGCGCGAGACGGCGCACGGCCATGACACTGCGATCCACCCGCTGCAGCGTCTCGCCGATGTGGGCCGCCTCGAGGCGCAGTGACTCGCGCTGCACCTGGCTCTCGGCCACCAGCAACCGGCGGCGGGCCTCGAGCTGCGCGGCGCGCGATGTCACGAACGTCCCTCAAGCGCGTCGCGGTCGCGCTTCAGCTCCTCGATCGTCGCGTGCATCAGCTTCGGGCGCGCGCGCACCTTGAGCATCGCCAGGTAGACCGCACTCAGCGTCACCGCGAGAAACACCAGCAGCGTCAGGGACGCGGCCAGCAGCCGGTGCTCCTCCCACCACAGCAGCACCACGAGGAGCCCCAGCATGAGCACCGTCAGGCCGGCGAAGAATATGGCGACGAGCGCCAGGACGAGGATCTCCGCGACGCGGTACAGTTCCTCCTCGACCTCGGTGGTGATGAGCTCGAGGCGGTTGTGCGCGATCGCGAGCGCCGTGGCGGCCAGGTGTCTCGCCGAGGCGAACAGCCCGGCGGCGCGGTCGCGCGGCGGATCCCTGTCCGGCGCGTCCTGCATGGGGATCAGCGACGGCCCGCGAGCAGTCCGAGAATGAAGGCGACGCCGGCCGCGATGCCAATCGCGCCCCACGGATTCTGGTGCACGTACAGGTCGGTGTGGCGGGCAGCCTGGCGGGCACGCAGGGACACCTCGCCCTCGATGTCGGCGAGGCGGGCGCGGGCCGCGCGCAGGGATTCTTCCGCCCGGTTGCGGGCGCTTTCGAACTTCTCGCCGGTCTGGCCCGCGGTGGCCTTGATCAGGGCCTCAGCATCCTCCACCACGACCCTCAGGTCTTCCATGAGCTGGGCGGTATCCGGCTTCTGGGTCATGCTCAATCCTCCGTGGACCAACGTGTGGTCATCCTACCCCCGGAGCGAGCAGGCGCAATAGCGGCTTTCGCCAACCACCCGGCCGGCCCCGTCAGAACGAGTACTTCGCCGTCGCCTGCACCCGGTTCATCGAGCCGTCCGTGCCGTTCTCGAGCTCGCGCTCCGCGTAGCGGAACTCGAGTCCGAGGTCGAGCTTGGGCACCGGCGAGTAGAACGCGTTCGCCGCCCAGGACATGGAGCTCTTGTTGGCGCTGCCGCCAGTGAGCGCGACGTCGTTGTCGTACTCGCCATAGGCGAAGGTCAGGTTCGTGCGCCACTGCGGAGTGAAGACGTGACGCCAGGCGATCGAGCCTGCGAAGCCGGAGATCGCCTCGAGACTCCCCCCTGCGTCGATGACGGCGTCATTGGCGAAATTGAGGGCCGTGTAGCGGCCGATCGCGTCGCCGCCGATCAGCGTGAAGCGCAGGTCGTCGCGGCCGATCATGATCTTGCCCGACAGCTGCGCGGCCAGCGCGTAGGACTCGTCCGAGGCGGCGCCGACGTCGTAGCGCAGCTCGCGGCCGAGTGCCGCGACGCGCAGGTGGCCCCAGGAGCCCGCCCACTGGTAGGCCGCGGTCATGTCGGGCAACCTGTTCTCGTCGGACACGATCTGCGCGCCGCCCCCGAAGGGCGTGATCGTCGTCTCCGGGTTCTCGAGCGACAGCGACAGGCCGCCGCTGGTGTAACGCAGCTGCGGCTGGCGCACGAACACCTGGCCGTCGGTGTTGCCGATGAAATCCACGCTCTCCGGCAGCGAGGCGACATCCTGGAAGTTCGACCAGGTCTGGCCCATCAGCCACTTGTCGTAGGTGATGAACGCGTGGCGGACCTGCAGGCCGTAGGTGTTGGTCGAGCGCTCGTTGCCGAGGGCCGAGCCGTACAGGTCGAACTCCAGGCGGGTGCCGAGCTTGTGGCCCTCGAAGCTCGAGTCGGTCCCGAGCATCACGCGGGTCTGCTTGATGTGCGCCTGCAGCTGCTGGTACGAGGCGCTGCCGCCCACGGGCGTCACGCCCGGGACGTAGAAGTCGCGCCCCGCACCCGCCGGCATCCTGCCGTCGCCCGTGTCCGTGTACAGCACGTCGAGCTTGCCGAAGCCCGTGAGGAAGAACTTCGTGCCCGCGAAGGCGTTGGGCACCACCGAGGTGTCCTGGATCGGAAGCGGGCCGGCCTTCGCCGGCGCAGCGGCCGGGGCGGGCGCCGGCGCGGCAGCGACCGCGGCCGGC
>JBBINN010000091.1:0-11635 GCA_037443885.1 Gammaproteobacteria bacterium
TCGCCGGCCTGGGCCGCAGGGCGCTCGAGGCTCGCGGGCGAGCGGCCTCGGGCGGCTGCGCCGGCTGCGATGCTCCCTCCCGGCAGCGGGAGCCTGCATCGAGACGCTGAGCTAGACTCGCCCTCGAACCGGAGGGTGGAGGTCCATGTCCACTGAACCCGCCGACACGGCCGCGGACGCTGCGGCCGCCGCGAGAGCCGAGCGCGCGCCGCAAGCGGCGCCGCCGCCGGCTGAAGCGGGCGCATCCGACCCCTGCTGCCAGAACTGCGAGTCGCCCGTGGCCGGTCCCTACTGCGCCCAGTGCGGCCAGCGCACGGGCCTGCGCCTCCCCACGATGTCAGACGTGATGCACGACTTCGTGCACTCCGCGCTGCACCTGGATGGCCGTGCCTGGCGGACATTCCGCTCGCTGCTGCTGAGGCCGGGCGAGCTGACGAACGAGTTCATCTCGGGCCGGCGCCAGCGCTACCTGCCGCCATTCAGGCTCTACCTCGTCGTCAGCCTCGCGTTCTTCGCGCTCTCCGCGCTGTTGCCCGGCGCGGAGGCGGTCCGGGTCGACCCGGCTGTCGGTGAGGCGCTGGACGCCGGGTCGCGCTGCGACATCCGCATCGGCGCGGCGGGCTTCGAGCGGCTTGACGCGCTGCTCGCCGAGGCCTGCCGCAAGCTGGCCGCGGATGGCGGCAGTCGCCTGGGCCCGACCTTTCTCGCCACTGCGCCGAAGCTGATGTTCCTGTTCCTGCCCCTGATGGCCGCCGTCGCCACGCTGTTCTACTGGCGGCCCCGGCGGCTTTACGTCGAGCATCTCGTGCTGTTCCTGCACACGCACGCGCTCGTCTTCCTGGTCCTGTCGCTGAATGCGGTCTTCAACGCCCTGCAGGTGGCGGGCCTGCCGGGCGCTGCTGTCCTCGGCGTCGCGGGCGCCGCCCTGCTGCTGTACGTCCCGTACTACGTCTACCGGGCCATGCGCGTGGTGTACGGCGACGGCCGCGCGCTCACCTTGGTGAAGTTCGCGACGCTGGGCAGCATCTACTTCGTGCTGCTCGGGGTGACGCTCCTGGCCGGGATCGTCTACTCGCTGCTGTCGCTCTGAGTTGCGCCGCCACCGGCGTATGCTGTGAACATGGGCGAGCGCGCGATCCTGCACGTGGACATGGATGCGTTCTACGCGTCCGTCGAGCAGCGCGACGATCCCGCACTCGCCGGCAGGCCGGTGATCGTCGGCGGCACGGGCGGACGTGGCGTCGTGGCCGCCGCGAACTACGAGGTGCGCCGCTTCGGGGTGCACTCGGCGATGCCCATGCGCGAGGCCCTGAAACGCTGCCCGCACGCCGTCTGCGTACGGCCACGCATGGCGCGCTACAGGGAGGTCTCGCGCCAGGTGTTCGAGGTCTTCGGGGAGTTCACCGACCTCGTGCAGGGCCTGTCGCTCGACGAGGCCTATCTCGACGTCACCCACAGCCGCTCGCTGCACGGCGAGCCCGAGGCGATGGCCCGCGAGATCAAGCGCCGCATCCGCGAGCGTACCGGCCTCACCGCCTCCGTCGGCGTGGCGCCGAACAAGCTGCTCGCGAAGCTGGCCTCGGAGATGAACAAGCCCGACGGGCTCGCCGTCATCCGCGCCGGCGAGGCCGGGGCCGTGCTGGACCCGCTGCCGGTCGGGCGGCTGCACGGCATCGGCCGCAAGACCGCGGCACGGCTGGAGGAGCAGGGCATCTTCACGCTCGGGCAGCTGCGCGCCGCACCGGACGGGGTGCTGTGGCCGCTCTTCGGCCGCGACACCCGCACCATGCGCGACCGGGCCTCGGGCGTCGACGACCGGCCCGTCCTGTCCGACGTGGCCGAGCAGCAGGTCAGCAGCGAGGAGACCTTCGACAGCGACCTGACCGACCACAAGCTGCTGCACGCACACCTGGCGCGGCTGGCGGACCGGACGGCCGAGCGCCTGCGCGGCAAGCGCCTGGTGGCCGGCCTCGTGGTCGTCAAGGTGCGCCAGCGCGACTTCACGACCTTCACGCGCCAGCGCAGCTTCAGCCCAGGGACGCGGGAGACGCGGCTGATCGCGGAGGTCGCCGCCGCGCTGCTCGAGCAGTGGTTCACCGAGCACCCGCGCGTAGCCGTCCGGCTGCTCGGTGTCGGGGTCGGGCATCTCGCGCCCGCGGAACAGCTCGACCTGTTCACGACGCCGCAGCACGAGACGTCGAGCGCGCTCGACGCCACGCTCGACCGCATCCGCGACCGCTTCGGCGCCGGCGCCGTGAAGCGCGGCAGCTCGCTGCCGCGTGACGACGGTTAGCCGGCGGGCTCCTTGGCGCGGCCGGCTCCCTGCGGCGAGCCCATGCGCGATCGCCGCGTCCGGCGCGGGCGCGGTGCGGGCGCGAGCACAGCAGGCGCGAGCGGCTCGGCCACCCCCTCGACGAAGGGATTGCAGACCCGCAGGCCGTCGATCACCTGCCCGTGCTGCAGGTCCTCGGTCAGCAGCATCGCGCAATGCTGCTCGCGGGCAGCGGAGACGATCAGGCTGTCCCACCAGCCGAGCCGGTAACGCTGCTCGATCTCTCGCGCCCCGCGAATCACCGGCTCGTCGAGCGCCTGCGGCCGCCAGGCGAGCATGGCGAGCACATCGCTCCAGGCCTCGGCGGGCGTCAGCGGAGCCGCGAGCCGCCGGGTCGCGTTCACGTAGAACTCGTTCACGACCTGGGCGCTGATGCGCCCCGCTCCCTCGTCCCACAACCGGTCCAGCCAGCGCCGCGCCACCGGCTGCTTGGCCGGTTGCCCCGGGTCGCGGGCGTAGAGCCAGATGTTGCTATCGACGAATGCCAGGCCGGTCATAGAGGGAATCGCGCGTCGGATAGGACTCCCCGGGCGCCGACAGCGGCCTCAGCTCCTGGTTCTTCCAGTGCCGATAGGCGGTCTCGTACTCCCGGTCGTGGCGCATCCGCTCCCGCAGCATCTCCGCCAGCAGGGCCGAAACGCTGGTGCCACGCTCGGCCGCATGGACGCGCACCCAGGCGGCCGTTTCGTCGTCGAGCTTGACCGTCACGTTCTTCATGGCAGGCTACATTAGCACGGTTTGCGTGCTAATGGGCACCGGTTCGGCATGCCCCTGGCGCGACCGTCCGGCAGACCGCGGTTTGGTCATCGCCGGGGCGTCGGGCAATATGGCAACCCCTGACGCACCGAGGCCGCGCGAGACGGCATGTACGAAAGCTTCTTCGGCCTGACCGAAAAGCCCTTCGCCATCACCCCGGACCCCCGCTACCTCTACCTGAGCGAGCGGCACGCGGAGGCCCTCGCGCACCTGGCCTACGGCATCCAGGAGTCCGGCGGCTTCATCCAGCTCACCGGCGAGGTGGGCACCGGCAAGACCATGGTCGTGCGCAGCCTGCTGCAGCAGCTGCCGGCGAACTGCGACATGGCCCTGATCCTGAACCCGCGCATCACGCCCGCCGAGTTCCTGCTCGCGATCTGCGACGAGCTGCACGTGGCGGTGCCCGAGCGGCTGTCCTCGAGCGTCAAGGGCCTGGTGGACCTGCTGACGCGGTTCCTGCTGGATGCGCACGCCCGCGGCCGGCGGGTCGTAGTCATGGTGGACGAGGCGCAGAACCTCAGCCCCGACGTGCTCGAGCAGGTCCGCCTGCTCACCAATCTCGAGACGGCCACGCAGAAGCTGCTGCAGATCATCCTCGTCGGCCAGCCCGAGCTGCGCGAGGTGCTCTCGTCGCCGGAGCTGCGGCAGCTCGCACAGCGCATCACCGGCCGCTACCACCTCGAGGCGCTGTCGCGCGGCGAGACCCAGGCCTACGTGCGCCACCGCCTGCGCGTGGCCGGCGCAGCCGCCGAAATCTTCACCCACGGCGCACTGCGTGAGGTGCACCGGGTGTCCGGCGGCATTCCCCGCATCATCAACGTGGTCTGCGACCGCGCGCTGCTCGGCGCCTTCACCCGCGAAGAGCACCGCGTCACCGGCGACCTGATCCGCAATGCGGCCTCCGAGGTCTACGGCCGGCCGGTGCTGCACCCGTGGCTGCGCTGGGTCGCGCTGGCCGGCGCCGGTGCGGGTGTCGCGCTGCTCGGCCTGGCGCTGTGGCGGGCCTTCCCGCCGGAGGCGGCCGCACCCGCCGCCGAACCCGCAGCGGTTGTCTCCGCGGAACCGGCCGAAACGGTTGCGCCGCCACCGCCGGTCGAGCCGCCGCCCCCCTCGCTCGAGTCGTTGCTCGCACGGCAGGCGGCCGGCACGACGACAGACGCGGCGTTCGCCGGCCTGCTGCGCCTGTGGGGTGCCTCATACCAGCCCGGCGCGGCCCGGCCCTGCGACCAGGTGGCCGCACAGAGCCTGCAGTGCGTCGCCCAGCGAGGCTCGTTCGCGCAACTGCGCCTGATCAACCGCCCGGCCATTCTGTCGCTCGTCGACGCCTCCGGCGCGGAACACCAGGTCGTGATCGAGCGCCTCGACGACCAGGGCGCGCGCCTGGCTATCGGCAGCGTGCCGTATACGGTGAGCCTGGCCGAACTCGCGAATCACTGGTTCGGCGAGTTCCTGGTCGTTTGGCGGCCGAGCCAGCCCGCGGTGAAGGACCTCAGGCTCGGCATGCGCGGCGAGGACGTGCGCTGGCTGCGGCAGGGGCTCGCCCAGGTCGGAGGCCTGCCGCCGGAAGCTGCCGCGGGCGACACCTTCGATCCAGAAGTCGAGCGGCTGGTGGAGGAATTCCAGCGCGCGCGGCGCCTCTCAGTGGACGGCATCGCCGGCATGCAGACCCAGCTGCTGCTCGACTCCGCGATCGGCGCGCCGGGCACGCCGACGCTTCTGGCCGGACCTGCGGGGGGCGGCGCGTGAGCTTCATCCTCGACGCGCTGCGCAAGTCCGAGCACGAGCGCCAGCGGCAGCTGGGCCCCTCGATTGCGGAGCTGCCCGTAGCGCGCCCGGCCCCCAGGGTGCCACCCTGGGTGTGGGTCGCGCTGACCGCACTGCTGACCATCAACGTCGCGCTGGTCGCGTGGTTTCTGACGCGGGAGAAGCCGGTAACCGCGCCCCAGCCCGTGGCCGCCGCATCTGCCCCTCAGCCCGTCTCCGTCACGCCCGCAGACGCGGTCCCCGCGTCGCCGTCGCCCACGCCGACGGCAGCGGCACCGGCGACTCCGGCCCCACCGCTGGCCGAAGCTGCGCCCGCACCGGCGAGCGCGCCGCTGGGAGAGCCCGCGCTGCCGCCGGTCGAGGCAGCCCCACCGCCAGCTCCGGCGATGCGCGAGGTCCGCCCGCTGGCGGAGGAAGCTGCGGCCGAGCCCGTTTTCAGCGCCCCGGCCTTCATGGCGCCTGCGCCGCCCGACCCGGCGCTGCTCCCGGTGCCGCCGTCGTCCTCGTCGCGCCCGGCGCAGGTCACCGCCGGCGTCCCGACCATCGACCAGCTTCCGCCGCAGGCCACCGCGGGCCTGCCGCAACTCAACGTCAGCCTGCACATCTACGCAAGCGCGCCCGCGCAGCGCGCGGTGTTCATCAACGGCACGCGCTATCGCGAAGGCGAGGGCCTGCCAGGCGGCGCCGTCGTGCAGGAGATCACGCCCGACGGCGCGGTGATCTCCTATGGTGGCCGGCGATTCCTGTTGCCGAGGCAATGAATGCGCAGATGAGTGCCGTCGCCGCAAGCAATGACCATGCCCTCGACGGCACGCGCCTGGCGCTGCTGCTGCGCGCCGGCATCCACCGCCTGCTGTCGCGCGAGGAGGTCATCAACAGGATCAACGTATTCCCCGTCCCCGACGGCGATACCGGCACCAACCTCGCGCTCACCCTGCACGCCGTCCTGCAGACCCTGAGGGCCCGGCCGGACGTCCACGCGGGACAGCTGCTGACGCGCATCGCGGACGCGGCGCTCGACGGCGCACGCGGCAATTCGGGCGCCATCCTCGCCCAGTTCCTGCTCGGCGTCGGCGACCGCGCCGGCCACCTGCAGCAGATCACCGCCGAGGACTTCGCACACGCGGTCGCAGGCGGCGCGAGCTATGCCCGCGACGCGCTGGCCGAGCCACGCGAGGGCACGATCCTCACTGTCGTCGCGGACTTCGCCCACGAGGTAGGCGAGCTGGTCGCCCGCCAGGGCGTGCGCGACTTCCGCCACCTGTTCGCACAGGGCCTCGAGCGCGCCCGCAGCTCGCTCGAGGCGACGCGCGACCAGCTCGAGAGCCTGCGCAAGGCAAACGTGGTGGATGCCGGCGCGATGGGTTTCGTCGAGTTGATTGCCGGGATCGTCCACTACCTCGAGACGGGCGAGCTCGGCGAGGACGACGCGGTGAGCGTCATCCGCGAGGACGAGACGACGGCCGGCGAGGAGCAGGACCTCAGCCACCGCTACTGCACCGAGTGCGTGGTGAGCGGCGAGAACGTGGACCGGCGCCACCTGCGCGAACAGCTGTCCACGATTGGCTCGAGCCTCGTCGTCGCGGGCACGCACCGCAAGGTGAAGATCCACGTACACGTCAACGACCCCGCCGAGGTGTTCCGCATCGCGGCCCTCTACGGGACGGTCGGCGGCGAGAAGGCCGACGACATGCAGCGCCAGCAGGACGCGGCGCACCACGCGCGGCGCCGCCAGGTCGCGATCGTGGTCGACTCCGCCGCCGACCTGCCCGACGAGGCGATCGAGGCGCTGGACGTGCACGTGGTGCCGGTTCGCGTGCACTTCGGCTCGCACAGCTACCTCGACAAGGTGACGCTGACCTCGGAGACGTTCTTCGAGCTGCTCGCGGCGAGTCCCGAGCCGCCCAAGACCTCCCAGCCTCCGCCCGGCGACTTCCGCCGCGCCTTCGAGTTCCTCGGCTCGCACTACGAAGGCGTGGTCTACGTGGGGCTCACATCCCGCGCGAGCGGCACCTTCCAGTGCGGCGAGGCCGCCGCCGCCCGCAGCCGCACCCACGGGCGCATCGTGTCCGTCGACACGGGCAACGCGTCGCTGGGCCAGGGCCTCGTCGCGCTGCGCGCCGCCGAAGCCGCCGCGGGCGGCGCGACCCTCGAGGACGTGGAGCGCGTGGCGCGCGATACGGCGCGGCGCACGCGCACCTTCGCCAGCCTCGCGACGCTCGAGTACGCGGTGCGCGGCGGGCGCGTGCCGGCCTGGGCGAAGACGCTTGCCGACACGCTGCACGTCATGCCGCTGCTCGCCACCTTCCCGGATGGGCGCATCTCGATCGGCGGCGCCCTGTTTGGACGGCGCAACCTCACGGCGAAGTTCGCGCGATTCGTGCGCCGCCGCCTGCCGGCCGGCAAGCGCTGGCGCCTCGCCGTCGGCCACGCGAACGCACCGGAAGAAGCCCGCAGGCTGCAGGAACTGATCGTCGCGGGCCGCGACGACATCGAGACGGCCTTCGTCGTGCCGATCGGCACCGCGCTCGGCGTGCACGGCGGGCCGGGCTGCCTCGTGGTCTCCGTCGAGGAGATCGCGCCCGCCTGATTCAGCGCTGCGCGACTCGGGCTCAGCGCTGCGCGACGGGGATCTGGTGCTTGTGCCTCGCGCGCGGGCGGGATCCGGCCGGGCCCCCCGCGTCGCTCGCGCGGTCGGAACTTACGCGCTCGCTCTGGGGGGGCCACTGGCCACCTCGCCCGCGCGCGCGTGAGGTAACGCCTGATTCGGCACTGCCCGATTCGAGCTCAGCGCATCGCGCCGCAGCCGAGGTGGCGAGGGGGCCCCACAGCCGAGCGTAAGGCCTGGGGGAGGGGAGGAGTGCCCCCCGCCGGATCCCGGCCGCAGCGCAGGCACTGCCTTCCGATGTCCGGCGCGCTCGCGCACGAGGCAGTGTCGGAGACGATTCAGGCCGCGATGCGGATCGGCTGGCGGCGGCTGCCCCAGTCGCCGGCGGGGCCGTCGAAGACGCCCGCGCAGCGCGTGCCGCAGGCCTTGCAGCGACCCTCGTCGGTGAGGGTGTACTCGCCGATTTCGTACCAGTCGCGTTCGATCAGGCGCGCGCCGCAGCCGTGGCAGTACGTGCTGCCGCCCGCCGCGTCGTGCACGTTGCCCGTGTAGGCATGGCGGATGCCGTTGCGGAGCGCGATCGCGCGCGCCCGCGCCAGCGTCGCCGGCGGCGTGGCCGGCACGTCGGTCATCTTCCAGTCCGGGTGGAAAGCCGTGAAGTGCATCGGCACGTCCGGGCCCAGGCGCTCGCAGACCCAGCGCGTCATGGCGTCGAGCTCGGCGTCGGAATCGTTGTGGCCCGGGATCAGCAGCGTGGTCAGCTCCACCCAGACCTTCGTCTCGCGCTTGAGGTACTCGAGCGTCTCGAGGACCGGCGCGAGCTCGCTGCCGCAGACCCTGCGGTAGAAGTCCTCGGTGAAGGCCTTCAGGTCCACGTTGGCCGCATCGATGTGCTCGTAGAATTCCGCCCGCGGCCCCGCGCACATGTAACCCGCCGTGACGGCGACGGAGCGGACGCCGCGCGCGCGGCAGGCGTCCGCCACGTCCATGGCGTATTCCATGAAGATCGTCGGATCGTTGTAGGTGAAGGCGACGCTGCGCGAGCCGCTGGCCACGGCGGCCTCGGCGATCGCCTCGGGCGACGCGCGGTCCATGAGCGTGTCCATCTCGCGCGACCTGGACATGTCCCAGTTCTGGCAGAACTTGCAGGCGAGGTTGCAGCCGGCCGTGCCGAAAGACAGCACCGGCGTGCCGGGCAGGAAGTGGTTGAGCGGCTTCTTCTCGATCGGGTCCACGCAGGAGCCGCTGGAGCGGCCCCAGGTGTAGAGCTTCACGGCGCCGCCCTCGGCGCCGCGCACGAAGCACAAGCCCCGCTGGCCGTCGTGCATCGTGCAGCCGCGCGGGCACACCGTGCACTTCACGCGGTCGGGCGCGACGCGCTCCCACCAGCGCGTCTCGATCGCGAAATCATCTTCGTAGCGGTTTGTCACGATTCGTGCGGGAGTTGCCCCGGCTAGGTTGCCGCGACAGGGGCCCACCGTGGGCTTCGCCCGTCCCCGTGTACGTGTGGGCGAAGACCGTGATTGCAACCGGAGGGGCCGCGTGACGCAGACCGATCGCGAATTCCGCGCCCGCCCGCCCGCGGTGGCCGGCCTCTTCTACCCGGACGATCCGTACGAGCTGCGTGCCGTCCTCTCCGGCTACCTCGACCAGTCGCCCGCGGTGCCCGGCAGGCCCAAGGCGATCATCGTGCCGCATGCCGGCTACGTTTACTCGGGCCCGATCGCCGCCGCGGCCTACCGCGCCATCGCGGAAGCCGCGCCCGGGATCGAGCGGGTCGTGCTCGCCGGCCCCAGTCACCGCATCCCGGTACCGGGCATCGCGGTGCCCGACGTCTCTGCCTTCGACACGCCGCTCGGCCAGGTGCCGCTGGACCGTCCGACGCTCGAGCGACTGCTTCAGCTTCCAGACGTCTACGCGACCAACCTCCCGCACCGGCTCGAGCACAGCCTCGAGGTGCAGTTGCCCTTCCTGCAGGTCACGCTGCCGGCTTTCACGCTGGTGCCCCTGGCCGTGGGCGAGGCGACGCCGGAATCCATGGCGACCGTCTTCGAGGCCTGCTGGGGCGGGCCCGAGACGCTCGTCGTCGTGAGTTCCGACCTGAGTCATTACCGGGACTACGCCGGCGCCCAGGCCGTTGACCGTCGCACGGTGCAGGCGATCCTGGATCGGCGCGACGACCTCGCCGACGAGCAGGCCTGCGGCTGCCGCGTGCTGAACGGCTTCATGCGCGTGGCTCGCGCGCGGGGCCTGTCGATCAACGCGCTCGACGTCCGCAACTCCGGCGACACGTCCGGCGACCGTTCCCGCGTCGTCGGCTACGGCGCCTTCGCCATCTACGGTGACTGACGACCCGCTGAGGCCTGCACTGCTTGGCCTCGCGCGGACCTCGATCGAGTCCGGGCTCGGCCGGAAGCGGCCGACTCCCGCGCCGGAACTGAAGGAGTTGCCGGCCATCCTCTCGAGCCCCGGCGCCAGCTTCGTCACGCTGACGCGCGAAGGCCGCCTGCGCGGCTGCCGCGGCACGCTGGAGCCACGGCTGGCGCTCGCGCACGACGTATGGCGCAACGCCTGGGCGAGCGCCTTCGACGACCCGCGGTTCGAGCCGCTCGCGCAGGAGGAGCTCCCGGACCTCGCGGTCGCGATCTCGCTGCTCTCGCCGCTCGAGCCGCTGGCCGTGGTCACCGAGCAGGAGCTGCTCGCGTCAATCGAGCCCGGCCGCCACGGCCTCGTGATCGCCTGCGGCGAGCGGCGGGCGACCTTCCTGCCACAGGTCTGGTCGTCGCTGCCGTTGCCGGCGGAGTTCGTCGGCGAACTCAAGGCGAAGGCCGGCCTGCCGCGGGAGTCCTGGTCGCCGGCCATCGAGGCCTGGCGCTATACGGTGCAAAGCTTCGGCGACCCGGCCTGAACCGCAGACGGCCGCCGCTCGGGCCCCGCCGCTGCGACTGACCTCGGCGCGGCTGCGCGAGCCCAGTGCTAGCATTCGCCCATGCAGCGGGATCGCGATCACCTGCCCTGGCTGGCCGGAGAGGCGGGCCTTTTCTACCGGCGGGCGTTCACGCTGAGCGCCGTCGGGCTGCTCGCGTTCCTGCTGTACCGCATCCTCGAGCCGTTCCTGCAGCCGATCGCCTGGGCGGCGATCATGGCGCTGCTGCTGCACCCGGCGCAGGTGAAGCTGACGCGGCTCCTCGGCGGCCGCGCCGGCCTCGCGGCGCTGGCGCTCACGCTCGCCGTGCTGCTGCTCTTCGTCGGCCCGTTGTCTGCGCTCGCGCTCGCTTTCGTGGCACAGGCGCAGGAACTGGCTGCGATGGTCTCGACCCTCAAGCAACAGCTGAGCGGGCGGACCGTGGCGGACCTGCTCGCCCACCCCGCCCTGGAGAACCTTTACGCGCTGCTGCAGCGGAGCACGTCCGTGACGGCCATGGAGCTGCAGGGCTTCGCCCTCAACAACGTCAAGGCGCTGCTCGAGCGGCTCGCCGGCCTCGGTGGAACCGCGTTCTTCGGCGCAGTGGGCACGCTGCTGGCGTTCACGGCCATGATGTTCATCCTGTTCTTCGGCCTGCGCGACGGCGAGGCCATGGCGCGCGGAGCCTTCGCGTTCGTGCCGCTCTCGGACCGCCGCAAGCGCGAGCTCGCGGTCAAGATGGCGCTGGTGACCCGCGCGGTGGTGCTCGGAACCATCGTCACCGCGGTAGTCCAGGGCACGCTGCTCGGCGTCGGGTTCGCCATCGCCGGCCTGCCAGCCCCCGTGGTGTTCGGCACGATGGGCGCCGTGCTCTCCGTCGTGCCCTTCGGCGGCACGGCGCTGGTGTGGATACCCGGCACGGCCTGGCTGCTGATCACCGGCGACATCGGCCACGGCCTCTTCCTCGCATTCTGGGGCCTGCTGCTGGTGTCCACCGCGGACAACTTCCTCAAGCCGCTGCTCATCGGCGGGCAGGCCGAGGTGCCCACGCTCGCTGTCTTCATCGGGGTACTCGGCGGGCTGGCGGCCTTCGGGCTGGTCGGCATGTTCCTCGGACCCGTGGTGATCGCGCTCGTGCTCACGCTGCTCAGGTTCGCCGCCGACAACCAGCCGCCTGCGGCACCCCCGCCACCCGCGGCACCGTAGGCCGCGGGCCGCGCCGCGCTTGCTAGAATGCGCGCCCCATGCCCGCCGCCCACCCGCTCCTCGC
>JBBINN010000092.1:0-11580 GCA_037443885.1 Gammaproteobacteria bacterium
CGCTGGCTTGAGGCTGCTGCGTGGCGAGCGCGTGACGGTGTGGAACCCCAGCGTCCGTTGACGATGGAAGCCGCTGGCGGGATACACCCCGTGCCAACAGAGTCAGTCATGTCAATAGAACTCATGGTGCGCAGTCTTACGGTCGCCTGCGCCCTCCTGATCGCCGGCCCGTGGTCCTTCCCCGCCACCGCCGGCTGGCTGGACGACCTCGCCGTGGGCGAGACGCACCGCCTGAAGCCGGGCGTCTTCCATCACCGGCTGCGCAAGGCGCCACCCGCGTCAGGCCAGTCGGTTGGCGTGCTGCCGGTCGGCCTCGACCGCGAGCTGGCGGACTCTTTCTAGTACGCCGACCGCACGCGGGTGTTCACGCCGATCAGCGATGCCGCCCAGGGGCGCCTCGCGCAGACCGCGGGGCTGCGGATGGCCGAGGCGACAGTGCTGCCGCCGATGGTGCTGCACCTCGAGCGGCCCTCGAAGGCATGGCAGGCGGTCAGCCAGTATCCGAAGGAGCAGCGCGGCTTCACGAAGAAAGCCGTGCTGCTCGGCAGCGGCTACGAGGCACCCGTGAAATTCCTCACCGCCGTGGACAACCTCGTCGCCCAGCTGCTGCAGGACTCGCGGCGCCTGCGGATGCCGCTACCCTGAAAAGGGGACGTTCCTGGTTGCCTGAAGCGGCAACCAGGCACTCCAGTCTGGCGAACGGACTCAGGCGAAGCGTTCGAGCAGCGCCAGGATCTCGGCGGTGCGGTCGCGCATCAGGGTGGCGTCGCCGCGGCTCTCGACGTTGAGGCGAACCAGTGGCTCGGTGTTGGACGACCGCAGGTTGAACCGCCAGCGCTCGAACTCGACCGACAGGCCGTCGGTGGTGTCGACCGACAGCGCGCCCGGCACGTAGCGCGCGCGCACGGCCTCGATCGCGCCCTTCTGGTCGGCGAGCTTGCGGTTGATCTCGCCGCTCGCGGGGAAGAGCCGCATGCGCTCGCCCACGAGCCCGGAAAGCGGCACGCTGGCCTCCGAGAGAATCTGGCCCATCACCAGCCACGGCACCATGCCGGTGTCGCAGTAGGCGAAGTCGCGGAAGTAGTGGTGCGCGCTCATCTCGCCGCCGTACACGGCGTCCACCTCGCGCATGCGCTGCTTGATGAATGCGTGGCCGGACTTGCACAGCACGGCCTCGCCGCCGCCTTCCTTCACGATCTCGAGCGTGTTCCAGGTGAGCCGCGGGTCGTGGACGATGCGCGCGCCCGGGAAGCGCCTGAGGAACACCGAGGCCAGCAGGCCCACGATGTAGTAACCCTCGATGAAGTTGCCCTGCTCGTCGAAGAAGAAGCAGCGGTCGAAGTCGCCGTCGAAGGCGATGCCGAGCGCGGCGTGGCTGCGGCGCACGGCGTCGGCCGTCACCGCCCGGTTCTCCTCGAGCATCGGGTTCGGCACGCCGTGCGGGAAGCTGCCGTCCGGTTCGTGGTGCACCTTGATGAACTGGAACGGCAGGTCGTTCTCGAGCAGGTCCACGACGAGGCCCGCGCCGCCGTTGCCGGGGTTCGATACGAAGGTCAGGGGCTTCAGCTTCGCGCGATCCACGTACGTGAGCAGGTGCTCGCGGTAGGTCGGCGCGATGTCGGTCGGGATGACCGCGCCCTTGCGGCTCGACGCCGTGAACCTGCCGCCCTCGGCGAGCTTGCGGATGTCCTGCAGCCCGGTGTCGCCACTGATCGGGCGCGACTGCTCGCGCACGAACTTCATGCCGTTGTAGTCGGGCGGGTTGTGGCTCGCGGTCACCATGATCCCGCCGTCGAGGCCCATCGAGAAGGTCGCAAAATAGACGCCCTCGGTGCCGCACAGGCCGATGTCGAGGACGTCCACGCCCGAGTCGGTGAGCCCGCGGATCAGCGCCTCGGCGAGCTCGGCGCTCGACAGGCGGATGTCGCGGCCGACCGCGACGCGCCCGGGCCGCAGCCACTCGGCGTAGGCGCGGCCGATGGCGTAGGCGGATTCCTGGTTCAGTTCCTCGGGTATGCGCCCGCGGACGTCGTAGGCCTTGAAGCAGTTCGACAGGTTGATCATTTCAGGCGGCAACCTCTACGTACTCGACGAGACTCGACGGCGCCGGCACGGGAAGACCGTCGGCACGCAGACCTTCGAGATGTATTGCGATGGCTTCTCGGATTCTCCGCTCCGTCTCCTCGACCGTGCGGCCGGTCGCCACGCACCCTGGCAGGTCGGGCGCATAGGCGGAGTAGTTGTTGCCTGCATTCTCGATGACCACCGCGTATCGCATGAATCCACCTCACCGGTTGAGTCCTGCTTGCCTGAGGATACTCTTGAGCGTACCCGGCGCCAAATCATCGGCCGGACTTCCGGCCACAGTGACGCGACTTGGCTTGACAGGATGCTTCAGCTGCCTGTGGCTGCCCCGATGGGCGACTTCCCTCCAGCCGTCCTGCGCAAGCAATCGCATTACTTTGCGCACCTTCATTCCGGCAGGCTGTCACGCCTGCGCGACCCGGTGCTACTCAAAATCTGCCGCGTACGAGCTGATTCTCGCGAAGATGCCTACAGCGCCCCGACGAACGCCGCGATGCTGCCCACCACGTGCTGCAGCTGCTCCTCCCTAAGCTCCGGGAAAATCGGCAGCGCCAGCGTCTCGCGCGCGGCGCGGGCCGACTCGGGGCAGTCCTGCGGCTGGTAGCCGAGGTAGGCGAAGCACTCCTGCATGTGCAGCGGCAGGGGGTAGTACACCTCGGTGCCCACCCCGCACTCGGTAAGGTACGCACGCAGCCGGTCGCGCTCGGGCACGCGGATGACGTACTGGTTGTAGATGTGCCGGTGGCCGGGCAGCACGACCGGCGTGACGACCCGGCCCTCGAGGCCCGCGGCCGCGAAGGCGCGGTCGTAGAACGCCGCGTTGCGCTGGCGCGCGGCGTGCCACGCGTCGAGATGCCTGAGCTTCACGCGCAGCACCGCAGCCTGGATCTCGTCGAGGCGGAAATTGCCGCCGATGAGCGCGTGGTAGTAGCGCGGCTCCATGCCGTGCACGCGCAGCATCCTGAGTTTCGCCGCGAGCGCCTCGTCGTTCGTCACGCACATGCCGCCGTCGCCGAAGGCGCCGAGATTCTTGGTCGGGAAGAACGAGAAGCAGCCGATGTCGCCGAGCGCGCCGACGCGGTGGCCGCCCGAGTACTCCGCGCCGATGGCCTGCGCGCCGTCCTCGATCACGCGCAGCCGGTAGCGGTTCGCGAGGTTCACGATCGGCCCCATGTCGGCCGACTGGCCGTACAGGTGCACCGGCATGATTGCCTTGACCTTGCCGCCCGTGGCGCGGTTGACGAGCGATCCGTCGCGGATCTCGCAGCGGTTCTCGACGAAATCCCAGAGACGGGCGACGTCGATGTTGAAGGACACGGGGTCGATGTCGATCCACACCGGCCGCGCGCCGGTGCGGGCGATCGCGCCGCCCGTGGCAAAGAAGGTGTAGGGGCTCGTCAGCACCTCGTCGCCCGGGCCGACGTCGAGCGCCATAAGGGCGACCAGCAGCGCGTCGGTGCCGGACGAAACGCCGATGCCGAAACGCGCGTGGCTGTAGGCCGCGACCTCCTCCTCGAGCGCCCGAGTCGCCGGGCCGAGGATGAACATCTGCGAGGCCGCGACATCGAGCAGAACGGCGTCGAGCTCGCCCTTGAGGGCCTGGTACTGCGGCTTGAGGTCGAGGAGCGGGACGTGGAGCTTCTTTGGGGTGTTCATCAGGCAAGTATAGAAGTCACAGATACCAGCCAGTTACTTCGGGAAGTACCGCACGGCGGGAAGTCCGTCGAATTCGGCATCCAGGGTCCACAGGGTCGCGTCGGTGGCCCGTGCGGTTGCGAGGATGAAGCTGTCGGCCATCGGCAGGCGATGCTCGACCGACAGACGCGCCGCTGCCAGGGCCAGCGACGGATTGACGTCGACGACGGTGCCGCGCTCCATGAAGGCTACGGCCCGAAGGGCCGCATCCTCACCTCGCTGCTCAAGAACCCGTTCGAAGACCTCGTAGAGAACGACGACCGGCACGATCAGCTGGTCGGCGTCGTCGATCGCCCCGGAGAACTGTCGCGCCCCCGGTCCGCCGGCGAAATACTCGAGCCACGCGGCGGAGTCGACGACGTTCAAGCGCGGTCGGGATCGCGCGGAACGGCGGTATCGATGCCTTTCAGGAAGCCGCGGGCCTCGCGCGGCGACATGATGGGAACCAGCTCGATGCGGCCACCGTACTCGATGGCGCGCAGACGCATGCCCGCGGTAATCCCGAGCGACTCGCGGATCGCCTTCGGGATGACCACCTGGAATTTGGGCGAAACGGTGACGGTGCTCATACGAATCCCTTATCGACAGGGGCATCGTAATACCACTCGCCTCCGGACGCGAAGGCCGGACGGCCAAAAGGTGCCTGTGTTGCGAATTCGAAAACTCGCCGCCGACTACGAATCACTGGCACCGGGCATTGGCGAGTAATGCAACCGCAACACCGACACCATTTCACACCTACGGGCAGGCGCGAGACCGGGCAGCTGTCGGCCAGTCGCCAAGGCCCGGGTCCCCGGACCCCTGGTCATCACTTCGTCAGCGTTGCCGGATGCATCGACCGTATCGTAGGATATGGGTGACCCATATCATTGTGTCTTCGCGAGTTTCGCCGTGAAAACGACCATCGAGATCTCCGATCCGCTGCTGAAGGCAGCCCGCCAGGCCGCCCGCCGGGATGGCACTACGGTCCGTGCCCTCGTCGAGCACGGACTTCGCCTGGTGCTGGAGGAACGCCGCAAGGCGCCGCCCTTCCGGCTTCGTGACGCGACCGTGGACGGAAAGGGACTTCAGCCCGGTGCCGACGGACTATCGTGGGAGCAGCTGCGGGACCTCGCATACGGGGATCGTGAAGGCGTTCCGCGTTGATCGCCGTCGATACGAACATCCTCGTCTACGCGCATCGTCGCGACTCCCGCTGGCACGAGCAGGCGCTGCGGGCGGTCGAATCACTCGCCAACGGCCGGGACGCATGGGCAATCCCCTGGCCCTGCGTGCATGAGTTCTACTCGATCGTCACCCATCCGCGCATCTACGACCCACCCTCCACGCCCGAGCAGGCTCTTGCCCAGCTTCGCGCGTGGAGCGAGTCGCCGAGCCTCAACCTGCTGGCCGAGGACGAGGACTATTGGCCGGTGCTCGAGTCGGTGCTTGCGAGATCCCCGATCGCCGGGCCGGCCATTCACGATGCGCGCATCGCCGCGTTGTGCCTGCGGCATGGGGTACAAGAACTGATGACGGCGGATCGCGACTTCAGCCGGTTCCCGATGCTGGCGCTTGCGAACCCGCTGGGTTGAGGACACCTTGACGGCGAGCGAGGCTGTCGGCGACGTTTCCGCAACGGAGACACGGCAATGCGCGAGCCAGACGAAGAGACGAGCGACGCACTGTCTGAGCTGATCGGCGATGCAGTGATCCTCGGTATCCGATGCCAGGACTTCGAGCTTTTCCTGCGCGACCTGGAGATCGCGGTCGAGATGCGGCTCGCCCCCTTCGGCATGCCGGTCGGCACCGACCCGGAAACTCGGCGCAGCTTCACCATGGTGATGGCACGGGCCATATGGCGCCACCTGCCGCTGCCGCGCCTCGACTTCCGTCCGGAGCCCGTCGCCGAGATCGGCAGGAACGACCGCTGCCCCTGCGGTTCGGGGCGCAAGTACAAGCAGTGTTGCCAACTGGGCGAGCGCAATGTCCCGGTCTTCACACCTGAGGCACTTTGGCCGCACGTTCTCGAGGCGCTGGACCGCAAGCAGTCCACCGCGCTGATCGCCGAGGGCCGGGTGCCGCTGTCGTCCGTCGGGGCATATGTCGAGAGCTGCCTCGACCGGGACGCGGTGCCGGCCGCGCGGCGCTCGCTCGAGGCGGTGTTCAGCCGTCCGATCCCGCGCCATGACCTGGCGACCGAGATGCTGTTCGACCAGCTGTGCGACCTTTACGACGACGACGGGCAGCGCGACCGCAAGCTGCGCTTCATCCGGCGTGTCCTGTCGGAGGCGCCGAAGGGCTCCCCTGCCCGCCTCGGCGCCCTGAGCCGGATGGCGAGCATCGAGGCCGACGAAGGCCGCTTCGACGCCGCCTGGCAGCACGTCGAGGAGGCACAGCAGGAGGACCCTGAGTACCGGGCGCTCCCGGTGATCGAGCTGCAGCTGCTGATCGCGGAACGCCGATTCGATGATGCCGCGCGGCGCGCGGCTTTCTGGCGCCAACGGGTTCGCCGGAGGAACGATCCGGACGACGAGCGCCTGCTGGAGCTGATAGACCGCATCGAGGCGGATCCCCGTCACGCGATCGATGAGGTCGCACTGGAGTCGGTGGGCCCGAGGGCAACGTCGCTGCTTTCCTGGCTGGAACACGCGCTCGAGAACCCACCCGCGCCTCACACACTCGAGCGTGACCCCAAGGACGCAGGCCGCGCGACGTTGAGTCCGCCGGACAGCGTGCGCAGGCTCGAGCGGCAGTGGGTGAGCGAGGAGCTGGACGACGATCCGCTGCATGACCTGGACGAAGATGACCTGTGGGATCCCGAGTTCGTGTCGCTGCGACTCGAGTGGCTCCAGAGGCATCCGGCGGCGCTCGATAGCCTGCAGGTCATCGGAGACCTCGTGCAGGCGCTCGAAATGCTCCCGCCGCCCGCCGACCTCTCCGCGATGACGACGACCGGGCGCAGGCTGCTCGAGCGGGCGGCTGGAATCGTCACCGAAGCGACGAAAGAGATACCTCCAGGAGCCGCGCTGCACTGGGCCGCACACGAGAATCGACCGGGGCTGCGCTGCCTGGAAAGACTCTCGCAGCTGCTGCGAGACGCCGGCGAGGAGGACGCCGGCCGCGCGCTCGCCAACCGTGTGCTGCAGCTGAACCCGACCGACAATCAGGGCATGCGGTCGATCGTGATGAACGACCTGCTTTCGCTCGGGCGCAACGACGAGGCGCTCGCACTGGCCGGGCGGTACCCCGACGACTTCCTGGCGGAGACCCTCTACGGCGCCGCGCTGGCCCGCTTCCGGCGCGGCGATCCGGACGCCGACGAAGCCCTGCGGACCGCGATCGAGCGCCTGCCCGAGGTGCCACGCTACCTGCTGAAGCCAGGACTCAAGGCACCGAAGCTGCTCCCCGCGGGCGTGCAGGTCGGCGGCCGCGACCAGGCTTGGCTATACGCCCAGGATGCCAGGATGCTGTGGCGGGAAACGCCGGGCGCGCTCGACTGGCTGCGCGCGCTTAAGAAGCGCTGAGCGATCCAAAGTTGCCGGTCATTCGGATTTGTTTTCGGAGGTCTTTCCGGGCGGTTCCGAACGAACGGGAACTGCCCCTGATCCTGTGAATCCCATTGCTCCGGCACCGAGGCTGGAAATGCCGTTGCTCCGGCACCGTCAGACCCGTCAGACCGTCAGGCCGTCAGAGGCGGCGGCGAAGCGCCTCGACGCAACGTGACGCCGCGCGGCCGTCCCAAAGCTCCGGCCGGCGGCCGGTGGGCCAGCGGCCGGCGGCGGCGTCGGCAGCGAGGGCGACGAGATCCTCGCGCCTGACGAGACGGTTCGAACCCTCGGTCACGGTGATCGGCCGCTCGGTGTTCTCGCGCAGCGTGAGGCAGGGAATGCCGAGGTAGGTGGTCTCCTCCTGCACACCGCCGGAGTCGGTGATCACGGCCGCGGCCCCGCTCACGAGGTTCATGAACTCGATGTAGGGCATCGGATCCACCAGTTTCACCTGACCGCGCGCAAGGCGCGGCTCGAGTCCGAAGTCGGCGAGTCGCTTGCGCGTGCGCGGGTGCACGGAGAAGACGAGCGGCAGGCCCGCCGAGACCTGTGCCAGCGCGTCCACGAGCTCCGTGAGCACGTTCGGGTCGTCCACGTTCGAGGGCCGGTGCAGCGTGACCACGCCGTAGCGCGTGCCTTCGAGGTCCATGCGTGAGCGCGTGCCCGCTGCCTCTATCTTGTGCCGCATCAGTTCGTAGGAGTCGATCATGATGTTGCCGACCCGGTCGATGCGCGATGCAGGCACGCCCTCGGCGGCGAGGTTCTCGTCGGCGTCCGGCGACGGGGTCCAGAGCACGTCGGCGATCGCGTCGGTGACCAGCCGGTTGATCTCCTCGGGCATGCGCCGGTCGCGGCTTCGAAGGCCCGCCTCGAGGTGAATCACCGGGATCCAGAGCTTCGCGCCCACCATGGCGCAGGCCGCGGTCGAGTTCACGTCGCCGACGACCACGATCCAGTCCGGCCGGTCGGCCGTCGCGGCCTTTTCGTACGCGATCATCACGCCACCGGTCTGCTCCGCGTGGCTGCCGCTGCCCACGCCGAGGTGGACGTGCGGGTTCGGCATTTCCAGGTCGCGGAAGAACGCGTCCGACATGTTCGGGTCGTAGTGCTGCCCGGTGTGGACGATGCGCGGCGCCGCCCAGTCCTCGCTAGCGAGCGCGTGGTAAAGGGGCGCGATCTTCATGAAGTTCGGCCGCGCGGCGGCGATCAGGTCGATCTTGATCAACGTGGTGTCCTGCTATGCCCTGTCTCGCCTGAAAAACCCGTTGCTCCGGCGCCGAGGTTCCGAGGTTTATGAGCGGCCGTAGCGGTCCTCGTAGCGGACGATGTCGTCCTCGCCGAGGTAGCTGCCGGACTGCACCTCGATGATGTGCAGCGGCACCTTGCCGGGGTTCTCGATACGGTGCGTGGCACCCACCGGGATGTAGGTGGACTCGTTCTCGGCGAGCAGGAAGGTCTCGTCGTTGCGCGTGATGCGCGCCGTGCCGGAGACGACGATCCAGTGCTCGGCGCGGTGGTGGTGCATCTGCAGCGACATGGAGGCGCCCGGCTTCACGGACAGCCGCTTCACCTGGAAACGCTCGCCCGCATCCACGCTGTCGTAGCTGCCCCAGGGCCGGAACACCTCGCGGTGCAGCCCCGGCTCGCTGCGGCCCTGTTCCTTCAGCGCCTGCACGAGCTTCTTGACGTCCTGCACCCGGTCGCGCGGCGCCACGAGCACCGCGTCCTTGGTCTCGACGACCACGTGGTCGGAGAGCCCCACCGCGGCGACGAGCCTGCTGGAGGAATAGAGCAGGCAGTTCTCGCTGTCCACGGCCATGACGTCGCCGTGCGTGACATTGCGCCGCGCGTCCCGAGGCAGCGCGTCCTGCAGCGAGGCCCAGGAGCCGACGTCGCTCCAGCCCGCATCGAGCGGGATCACGGCCGCGGCGTCGGTCTCTTCCATCACCGCGTAGTCGATCGAGTCCGACGGGCAGGCTGCGAACAGGTCCTTCGGCAGCCGCGTGAAATCGAGGTCGCGCGACGCACCGGCCAGGGACCTGCGGCAGGCCTCGAGCATGGCCGGCGCCAGCCGGCCCAGTTCCTCGAGGTAGCGGCGCGCGGTGAACAGGAACATGCCGCTGTTCCAGAGGTACTCGCCGCTCGCGAGGAACGCGGCCGCGCGGGCGGCGTCGGGCTTCTCGACGAACTCCGCGACCGGCACCACGGCGCTGGTGCCAGTGCCCTTGCGGATGTAGCCGTAGCCCGTCTCGGGCGCGGTCGGCACGATGCCGAAGGTGACGAGCCGGCCCTCGCGCGCGGCGGGCATGGCGTCGGTCACCGCCCGCTGGAACGCCGCGACGTCGAGGATGACGTGGTCGGCGGGCAGCACCAGCAGCAACGGGTCGTCGCCCTCTCCCGCCTGCTCGAGTGCCGCAAGCGCGGCGAGTGCCACGGCCGGGGCCGTGTTGCGCCCGATGGGCTCGAGCACGATGGCCTGTGGCGTCACGCCGACCTGGCGCAGCTGCTCGGCCATCATGAACCGGTGTTCCTCGTTGCAGACCACGATGGCTGCACCGAGCTGCGGCAGGCCGGCGACCCTGAGCGCGGTCTCCTGCACCATGGTCCGCTCGCCCACCAGCGGCAGGAACTGCTTCGGATACAGCTCGCGCGACAGCGGCCACAGCCGCGTACCGGAACCGCCGGACAGGATGACGGGAACGAGTGACGACATTCGAGGGTTCCTGCAATAGACGGATGAGCGCCCCTGGGCGCCTAGTTGGATTTGTGCCGCGATTATCCCGAAAAGCCGGCGTGGGCGCCGGACGGCCCTCACGTCGTGCAAGACTTGCCGAGCAAGGTTCAGCTGGAATAATCTAGCTGCAGCTAGCTGTATTCATTTTTTTATCAGAGCAGAAATCATGTCCCGTACCGTGGGCGCCTTCGAAGCTAAAAACCGCCTCAGCGAATTACTGCAACTCGTTGAGAATGGTGAAGAAATTACCATTACTAAGCACGGGCGCCCAGTCGCCCGGCTGGTGCCCGCCGGCCAGCGGGACCCGGCCAAGGTCAAGGAGGCGATCGAGTGGCTGAGGAAGACCCGCCAGGAACGGTCGCTGGATGGCCTGAAGATCACGGACCTGATCAACGAGGGCCGCAAATACTAGTCTTCGATGCCTCCGCAGCACTTGCCTGGGCATTTCCGGACGAGGGCAACGATCTGGCGTGGACGACCCTCTCCGCCATCGGCGACGGCACTTGCGTCGTTCCGGCTCACTGGATCCTCGAGGTCACGAACGGCCTGCTGCTCGCGGAAAGGCGTGGCCGGCTTCGCGTGAATGAGCACGCTGAAATACTCGAAAGGATTGAATATCTGCCCATCCGCGTCGATCCGGAAACCTGTATCCGCGGGTGGGCGGACATTCCGGCGCTTGCGGCTCGAATGCGGCTGACGACTTACGACGCCGCGTACCTTGAACTCGCGCTGCGCGTCGGAGCGCCTCTCGCAACCCTCGACCAGGCCCTCGCCCGCGCGGCGCGCGAAGCCGGGGTCGCCGTGTTCGGCTGAGCGGGTTCCTAAACCGGCAGCCGCTCGCCCCTTCCAATGGCGTAGTAACGAAGGCCCTGGTGCGCGACAAAGTCCGGATCGTAGAGATTCCGGCCGTCGAAGATCACACGCGTTTTTAGGGACTTGCGGATGAAATCGAAATCCGGACTGCGAAATTCCTGCCACTCGGTGACGATCGCCAGCGCATCCGCCCCGGCCAGCGTCTCCTCGGACGACCCGCAGTACAGCAGGTCCTTTCGATCTCCGTAGATGCGTCGGCTCTCGTCCATGGCGACCGGGTCGTAGGCCCGCACGGTCGCGCCGGCCGCCCAGAGGGCTTCCATCAGCGCCCGGCTCGGCGCCTCGCGCATGTCGTCGGTGTTCGGCTTGAAGGCCAGCCCCCACAGGGCGATGACCTTGCCCTCGAGCTTTCCTTCGAAGAACGCCGAAATCTTCCTGAACAGCACACCCTTCTGGCGCCGATTCGTCTCCTCCACCGCCTTGAGGATCGGGGCGTCGAAGCCGAGCTCGCGCGCCGAGCGCTCGAGCGCCTGCACGTCCTTGGGGAAGCAGGAGCCGCCATAGCCGGCGCCCGGGTAGATGAAGGCATAGCCGATGCGCGGGTCGGAGCCGATGCCCTGGCGGACCTTCTCGATGTCCGCCCCCACCCGCTCGGCCAGGTTGGCGAGCTCGTTCATGAAGCTGATCTTGGTCGCGAGCATCGCGTTCGCGGCGTACTTGGTC
>JBBINN010000093.1:0-11251 GCA_037443885.1 Gammaproteobacteria bacterium
ACCAGGGTATCTAATCCTGTTTGCTCCCCACGCTTTCGCGTCTCAGCGTCAGTAGCCGTCCAGGCGGTCGCCTTCGCCGCTGGTGTTCCTCCCGATATCTACGAATTTCACCTCTACACCGGGAATTCCACCGCCCTCTCCGGTACTCAAGCCATGTAGTTTCAGGCGCACTTCCTCGGTTAAGCCGAGGGCTTTCACACCTGACTTACAAAGCCGCCTACACGCGCTTTACGCCCAATAATTCCGAACAACGCTTGCACCCTCTGTATTACCGCGGCTGCTGGCACAGAGTTAGCCGGTGCTTCTTATTTGGGTAACGTCAGCTTGCCGGTGTATTAGACCGGCACATTTCGTTCCCAACGAAAGTGCTTTACAACCCGAAGGCCTTCTTCACACACGCGGCATTGCTGGATCAGTCTGGGCCGTGTCTCAGTCCCAGTGTGGCTGGCCGTCCTCTCAGACCAGCTACGGATCGTCGCCTTGGTAGGCCGTTACCCTACCAACTAGCTAATCCGACATGGGCTCATCTAATAGCGCGAGGCCCGAAGGTCCCCGCTTTCACCCGTAGGTCGTATGCGGCATTAGCCCGGCTTTCGCCGGGTTATTCCCCACTACTAGGCAGATTCCCATGCATTACGCACCCGTTCGCCGCTCGCCGCCAGGGTTGCCCCCGCGCTGCCGCTCGACTTGCATGTGTTAAGCACGCCGCCAGCGTTCAATCTGAGCCAGGATCAAACTCTTCAGTTCAATGGCTTGAGCTGAAAAGCGAGACCCCAAGCTACTCCGACTTTGCCGGTTTCCCGGCTACTGCTGGACGCTTGGTTACTCGCTGAATGGCGCCCTTAATGGACACCTGACGCGAGTCCCCACACAAATTACCTGCTCGATTCTTAAAGAACGCCCCGAATGTCAAAGCACCGGGGAAGACCGCCTAGTTTAGGTCAATTACCGTGACTGTCAACACCCCGCAGGGCACTTCGGTCTCGATTTCGACCCCTCTTTCGAGGCCCCGGCGATCAGGGGGCGCGCAGTATAGCCAGCCTTGGGAGAGAGTCAACACCAGTCCTGCGCGGCGGGCCATTACCACTTTCCGAAGCGACGAAGACAGGGCGTTCCTGCTCTCCGGCGTGACACGCAGCCACGGCCAGGGCGCCACGGAGAATCGGGAATCTCCCCTTCTGCCGCGTCAGTACACGTAGCTCGCACCGATGCCGAGCGGCAGCCCGAGCGCCCAGTAGCCCAGCAGGAACAACGTCCAGCCGAAGAGCAGCGTCACCGAGTAGGGCAGCATCAGGGCGACCAGCGTGCCGATGCCTGCATCGCGCACGTAGCGTCGGCAGAACAGCACGACCAGCGGGAAATAGGGCATGAGCGGCGTGATAATGTTCGTGCTCGAGTCGCCGACACGGTACGCAGCCTGCGTCAGGTCCGGCGACACGCCGAGCTGCATCAGCATGGGCACGAAGATCGGCGCGATCAGCGCCCACTTCGCGGACGCCGAGCCCACCAGCAGGTTGACGAACGCGGTCAGCATCACGACACCCGCGACGGTGGCCGCGACCGGGAAACCAGACTCCTGCAGCCAGGCCGCGCCCTTGAGCGCCAGCAGCACGCCGACGTTCGACTGGCCGAAGGCCGCGATGAACTGCGCCGCGAAGAAAGCCATAACGAGGTAGTAGCCCATGCCGCTCATGGACTTCGACATGCCCTCGACGACGTCACGGTGACTGCGGAAGTTGCCCGACAGGTACCCGTAGACGATGCCGGGCGCAAGGAACAGCACGAATATCAGCGGCACGATGGACTTCATGAGCGGCGCGTCGGCCACCGTGAGCTCGCCGCCGGGCGCGCGCCAGGGCGAGCCCGCCGGCCAGGCCGTCGCGGCGAGCAGCGCGACGCCGCCGACGAGCACTGCGAGCGACCAGCGCAGCGCGCGCCGTTCCGCGTCGGTCAGACTGCGTTCCGGCACGGAACGCGACAACTCGCCGTCGAGTGGCGTGCCCGCGAGCCGCGGCTCGATCACGCGGTCGGTCAGGAACCAGCCGATCGCGATGACGAGGAGCGACGACGCGATCGTGAAGAACCAGTTGTTGAGCGGGTTCACCACGAGCGCCGGGTCGATGAGCTGGCCTGCGGCCTGGCTGATGCCCGACAGCAGCGGATCCAGGCTCGAGGGCACGAAGTTCGCGCTGAAGCCGCCCGACACGCCGGCGAACGCCGCCGCGATGCCCGCCAGCGGGTGCCTGCCCGCCGCCATGAAGATCACGCCGCCCAGCGGGATGACCAGCACGTAGCCGGCGTCCACCGCCGTGTGGCTGACGATGGCCACCGTGATCAGCATGGGGGTCAGCAGCCTGCGGGCCGTGACGGCGAGCAGCGCGCGCAGGCCCGCGCTGATGAACCCGGCATGGTCCGCCACGCCGATGCCGAGCATCGCCACCAGCACCACGCCGAGCGGGTGGAAGTTCACGAAGGTCGGCACCAGCTGCGAGAAGAACGCGAGGAAGTTGCCGGGTTCGAGCAGGTTCTTCACCACGACGGGGGAGCCGCTGCGCGGATCCACCTCGGCGAAGCTCAACGTGGACAGCCAGGCCGACAGCAGGGCAACGACCACCAGCAGCAGCGCGAACAGCATTGCCGGGTCGGGCAGCTTGTTGCCGGCGCGCTCGATGGCATCGAGGATGCGGGTGATGGCGGGGTTCGGCCCAGGAGTGGTCATGCGGGCTCCGTCACGGTGATACGGGCAAACGCCCGCTTGCCCACCTGCACGACGTAGGTGGCGCCGGCCGGGAGCGACGCGTCGCGATCGCCGGCGCGCTCGCCGTCCACTCGCACCGCGCCCTGCTCGATCATGCGGTAGCCCGCGGAGGCGCTGGCGACCAGCTGCGCCTCCTTGAGCACCTGCGCGAGCTTCAGCGACCCGCCCGGCGCCGAGAGGCTCACCTCGGGCATCGCGTCGGGCAGCACGCCCTCACGGAAACGGGCGATGAAGGCGGCCTTCTGTGCCTCGCCCGCGCCCGGGCCGTGGAAGCGGTCCACGATCTCGCCGGCAAGCTCGAACTTCACGTCGCGGGGATTGCGGCCGCCGGCCACGGCCTCGCGCAGCGACGCGAGTTCCCGCGTCGGCCGGAAGGACAGCAGGTCGAAGTAGCGCCACATCAGCGTGTCGGACACCGACATCAGCTTGCCGAACATCTCGGCGGGCGGCTCGTGGATGCCGACGTAGTTGCCGAGCGACTTCGACATCTTGTTGACGCCGTCGAGCCCTTCGAGCAGCGGCATCGTGATCACCACCTGCGGCTCCTGGCCGTGCTCGGCCTGCAGCTGGCGGCCCACCAGCAGGTTGAACTTCTGATCCGTGCCGCCGAGCTCGACGTCGGCCTTCAGGGCGACCGAGTCGTAGCCCTGCACCAGGGGGTACAGGAACTCGTGGATCGCGATCGGCTGGCCTGACCGGTAGCGCTTCGAGAAATCGTCCCGCTCGAGCATCCGCGCCACGGTGTAGCGCGCCGCCAGCTCGATCATCCCGGCGGCGCTCATGGCGCCCATCCAGCGCGAGTTGAAGTCGATCAGGGTCCGGGCGGGGTCCAGGATCTTGAAGATCTGGTCCTGGTAGGTGCGGGCGTTGGCCTCGACGTCGGCGGGGGTCAGGCGCGGCCGGGTGACGCTCTTGCCGGTCGGGTCGCCGATCATCCCGGTGAAGTCGCCGATCAGGAAGACGACCTGGTGGCCGAGCTCCTGGAACTGGCGCATCTTGTTGATCAGGACCGTGTGCCCCAGGTGCAGGTCCGGTGCGGTCGGGTCGAATCCGGCTTTGACGATCAGGGGCTTGCCGCGGGCCAGCTTCTTCTGGAGGTCGTCCTCGACCAGGATCTCGTGGGCGCCACGGCGCAGCTCGGCCATCTGCTCGGCGGGGGTCAAAGGCGGCTCCTGGGGCGACGGGACGTCGGGAAAGCCCATCACTCTAGGCAGGCCGGCGGTGACGCGCAACGCGCCAGGGCCGGGGCCACCGACCTCGCCCGTGCCGGGAAATGCGTCACAACTTCCTGACAATAAAGGGAAACGCCCGGTTGACCCGTGCCGCGCCGTTGTTTACCTTTCCGCCCTCGACATAAATCCGTCAGGGGTCGAAGTGCAGCAGGGAGACCGTTCGCCGCGCGAGTTCCTCGCGATCGCCGCAGGCGACCCGCGTCCCCACCGCTTCGGGATATTCGCGTCGAGCATCGTGGCCGGCGTGTCGCTCGTGGCCGGCGCCTGGGTCACCCAGAATCCCGTGCTGGGCAAGGCGCAGGCGCCGATCTCCGTCGGGCAGGCGGTCGAGCAGGTCGTCGAGCAGGTGGTCACCATCGACCCGCTCGAGACCCTCGAGATCGTCATCCGCCGCAACGACACGCTCGACGCGCTGTTCCGCAAGATGGAGCTGTCCATCACCGACCTGGCCGCGATCCGCAGCCTTCCGGATGTTCGCAAGAGCCTGGACCGCCTGCGCCCCGGCGATGTCATCCTCCTGACCCACCTCGACGGCGAGCTCAAGTCGCTGACCCGGCGGATCTCCGACACGGCGCTGCTGTCCGTGACCCGCGCCGACAACGGCTTCGAGACGAGCATCGTCGAGACGCCGCTCGAGATCCGGCCCGTCGGCATGGCCGGGACGATCCACTCTTCGCTGTTCGGCGCGGTCAACACCGCGGGCGGCAACGACCGGCTGGCCGTGGACCTGGCGGAGGTCTTCCGCTACGACATCGATTTCGTCAACGAGGTGCAACCGGGCGACAGCTTCGCGGTGACCTACGAGCAGCGCTGGCGCGACGGCGAGTTCGTGCGCAACGGCGACATCCTCGCGGCCGAGTTCGTGAACCGCGGCCGCACCTACCGCGCGGTGCGCTACGTGATGCCGGACGGCTCGGTCGAGTACTTCACGCCGGACGGCAAGAACATCCGCAAGGCCTTCCTGCGCTTCCCGGTCGACTTCGCCCGGATCAGCTCCGGCTACAACCTGGCGCGCCGGCACCCGGTGCTCAACACGATCCGTGCGCACCGGGGCGTGGATTTCGCCGCGCCGGTCGGCACGCCTATCAAGGCGGCGGGCAGCGGCCGCGTGCAGTTCCGCGGCACCATGGGCGGATACGGCAATACCGTCATACTGTCCCACTCCGGCGGCGTGACCACGCTGTACGCGCACATGTCGCGCTTCGGGCGGAACCTCAAGGTCGGGGATCGCGTGCAGCAGGGCGAGGTCATCGGCTACATCGGCATGACGGGCCTGGCCACCGGTCCGCACCTTCACTACGAGTACCGGGTGAACGGCGTGCACCGGAACCCGGCCACTGTCCCGCTGCCCAAGGCGGAGGAGATTCCCGCGCACCTGCACGCGGACTTCCTGGCCAAGGCCGCCCCGCTGCTGGCCGGGCTCGACTCGATGAAGAGCGGCCAGGACGAGATCCGCGTGGCACTCGCCGCGCCCTGACGGCGTAGCGCGCGCCCCGGCCCGCGGGGACTGCCATACGGCTGTAACAGTGCCGGTTTCGGATGGCGCTTCAATGGAAGACGCGGACCTGAAGGCCCCCGGCCTGTACGTCAATCGCGAGCTGTCGCTGCTCGAGTTCAACCACCGCGTCCTCGAGCAGGCGCGCGATCCCTCCATGCCCCTGCTCGAGCGGGTGCGCTTCCTCGCCATCGCGTCGTCGAACCTCGACGAGTTCTTCGAGATCCGCGTCGCCGGCCTGAAGGAGCGCGTCGAGCTGGGCAGCTCCCAGCCCGGTCCCGACGGCCTCAGTCCCCAGGAGCAGCTCGGCGCGATCGCCAGTCGGGCCCGCGAACTCGTCGCCGGCCAGTACCAGCTGCTGAACGGCGTCCTGCGTCCGGCGCTCGCGGCGCAGCGGCTGGGCCTGGTCGCCGACCGGGCGCCCTCGGCCGTACGCAAGTGGATGCGCGAGTACTTCATGTCGCAGGTCGAGCCGGTGCTGACGCCGCTGGCGCTCGACCCGGCGCGGCCTTTCCCGCGGATCCAGAACAAGAGCCTGAACTTCGTCGTCCAGCTCGCAGGCAGCGACGCCTATGGACGCAACGCGAGCCTCGCCATCGTGCAGGTGCCGCGCTCGCTGCCGCGCGTGATCAGCCTCGGCAAGGCCGCGGGCGACGGCGCACACACGCTCGTGCTGCTTTCGCGGGTGATCATGAGCAACATCGAGCGCCTGTTCGGCGGCGTCGAGGTGCAGGGCTGCTGGCAGTTCCGCGTCACCCGCAACAGCGACCTCTACGTGGACGACGAGGAGGTGGACGACCTGCTGCGCGCCGTGGAGGGCGAGCTGGCGCACCGCCGCTACGGCGCCGCGGTGAGGCTCGAGACCGCCCACGACTGCCCGGAGCCGCTGGTGTCGTTCCTGCGCGGCCAGTTCGCCCTCGAGGCGGACGACGTCTACGCCGTGCCGGGCCCGGTCAACCTCAACCGGCTGATGTCGCTGTACGACCTGGTGGACCGCCCGGACCTGAAGTTCCCGGCTTTCACGCCTGGAACGCCGGCGCGCATGAGCCCGCCCACCGACCTGTTCGCCGTCATACGGCAGCGGGACGTCCTGCTGCACCATCCCTTCCAGTCGTTCCAGCCGGTGACGGACTTCGTCCGCCAGGCCGCGACCGACCCGAAGGTGCTCGCCATCAAGATGACGCTCTACCGCGCCGGCGCCGACTCGATGATCGTGGACGCCCTCGTGGAGGCGGCCCGCAATGGCAAGGACGTCACCGCCATCGTCGAGCTGCGCGCCCGCTTCGACGAGGCCGCCAACATCGAGCTCGCGAACCGCCTGCAGGAGGCGGGCGTGCACGTGATGTACGGCGTCGTGGGCTTCAAGACCCACGCCAAGCTGGTGCTGGTGGTGCGCCGCGAACCGAAGGGCCTGCGCCGCTACTGCCACGTCGGCACCGGCAACTATCACGCGCGCACGGCGCGGGCCTACACCGACTACGGCCTGTTCACCGCCGACGAGGCGGCCGGCGAGGACCTGCACGACCTGTTCCGCCAGCTGACGAGCCTCACGCGCACGCCGCGCCTGCGCAAGCTGCTGCAATCGCCGTTCACGCTGCACGCGGGGCTGCTCGAGCGCATCGAGCGCGAGATCGGCCACGCCCGCGCGGGACGGCCCGCCCGCATCCTCGCCAAGATGAACGCCCTCGTCGAGCCGCAGGTCGTGCGGGCGCTCTACCGTGCGTCGCAGGCAGGGGTGCGCTGCGACCTGATCGTGCGCGGCATCTGCGCGCTCCGGCCGGGCGTGCCGGGCGTATCCGACAACGTCACCGTGCGCTCGATCGTCGGGCGCTTCCTCGAGCACACACGCGTGTTCCACTTCGTGAACGGCGGCGAGCCCGAGCTGTGGTGCTCGAGCGCCGACTGGATGGAGCGCAATTTCTTCCGGCGGGTGGAGGTCGCCTTTCCCGTCGAGCGGCCGAAGCTGCGCGAGCGCATCCTCGAGGACCTCGAGGCCTACCTCGAGGACAACGTCAACGCCTGGCAGCTCGACGCAGAGGGCCGCTACACGCGCCTCGCGCCGGGCGATGCCGAACAGGTCGATGCGCAGCAGCGGCTGCTGGAGCGCTACGCCGACTAACCCACGGCCTTCAGGCGGAAGCGCGCGGCCTTCAGGTATTCGGCTTCCTGGGCGAGGTCGGCCACCGTCAGCGGGTGGGCGCGCAGGAAGCCGCGCGGGAAGCGCAGCGTGACCCCGCGACCGCGGACCGACACCCGGATCCTGGGCAGCGGTCGGCCGCTGCGACTGCGGTTCAGCAGGAAGGCGAGGCGCAGGAGCACCGCGAGGTAAGGAGCCCTGGCGTCCCAGGGCGGCAGCAGGTCGCCCACCCGCTCCAGCGGGAACTTGCGACGGTGGCTGGCCACGAGGAAGGCGAGCAGCCGCTGATCCTCGCGCGCGAAGCCGGGCAGGTCCGCATGCTCAAGCAGGTAGGCGCCGTGCTTCTGATAGTGGGAGTGCGAGACGTCCAGGCCGATCTCGTGCAGGCGCGCGGCCCAGCGCAGCGCGCGCTCGGCGTCGGGGTCGCCGAGGTCCCAGGCATCCGCGCACTGCCGCAGCAGATCGACCGCCGTCGCCTCCACGCGCGCGGCCTGCGGCTCGTCCACGTGGAAGCGCTGTTCCATCGCCCGCACCGTGCGCTGGCGCACGTCCTCGGAGGTGAAGCGGCCGATCATGTCGTACAGCAGGCCCTCGCGCATGGCGCCTTCGGCCACGCGCATCTGCGCGAGCCCGAGCGCCTCGAAGACCTCGTTCAGGATCGCGAGACCGCCACCGAACACCTCGGCACGGTCCGGGGAAATGGACGAGAATCCCGCGCCGCGGACGCTGCCGGCCGTGCACAGCCGCTCGATCACCGCATCGAGCCCCTCGCGCGTGATGCCGCTCGCCGACGGGTCCAGCTCCTGTATGGCCTCGAACACCGCCCGCACCGTGCCGGAGCTGCCGACCGCGTGCTCCCAGCCGATCTGGCGGTAGCGGTTCTCGATCGCCTCGAGTTCCATCCGCGCCGCAACGCCCGCCCGCCGCAGCCGCTTCTCGGAAAAGCGCCCGCCCGGAAAGTGCTCGAGGCTCTGCGACACGCAGCCCATGTACAGGCTCTCGAGGTAGCGGGGCTGGAAGCCCTCGCCGATGATCAGTTCGGTGCTGCCGCCGCCGATGTCCACGACGAGCCGCCGCCCCGGGTCGCTCGGCGTCGTGTGGGCCACGCCGAGGTAAATCAGGCGCGCCTCCTCGATGCCGGAGATGATCTCGATGGGGTGACCGAGCGCGGCGCGGGCACGGACGAGAAACGGCTGCTTGCGGTGCGCCTTGCGCAGCGTGTTGGTGCCGACGACGCGCACGCCCTCGGCCTGCACCGCACGCAACCGCTGACCGAACCGCTGCAGGCAGGCCAGCGCCCGGGCGGTCGCCTCCCGCGACAGCCGCCCGTCCGGCCCGAGACCGGCCGCGAGCCGCACCATCTCGCGCATGCGGTCGAGCACCACGAGCCGCCCCTCGGCGTACCGGGCGACGATCATGTGGAAACTGTTGGAGCCGAGGTCGACGGCGGCCATCACGTCCGGGACGCGCCGCACTCGAGCCATCAGCCGGGTCCCGGCGTCAGGCCGAGAAGGACGAGCCGCAACCGCAGGTCGTCTTGGCGTTCGGGTTGCGGATGACGAACTGGGCGCCCTCCAGGTCCTCGCGGTAATCGATCTCCGCGCCGACCAGGTACTGGAAGCTCAGCGGGTCCACCAGCAGCGTGACGCCCTGGTTGGCGATCTCGGTGTCCCCCTCCTCGGTGGCCTCGTCGAAGGTGAAGCCGTACTGGAAGCCGGAACAGCCGCCGCCGGAGACGAACACGCGCAACTTGAGGTTGGGGTTGCCCTCCTCCTCGATCAGCTGCCCGACCTTGCGCGCCGCGGAGTCCGTGAACACGAGCGTATCGCCGGCCGTCATCGTCTCGCTCATAAGCCCTTCATCCAGATGTAAAATTCAGCGTCGCCAGTCTAACCGGCGGCGGGGCCGGGGGTCAAAAACCCGGCTGGCGGCGCCTGCAGCACCGAGCCCCAGGGGAACGTCTGCTGCTGCGTCTCCGGCCCGCCGCGGGTGGACCGGAATTCGACCCTCAGCGAGGCCGGCTCGAACCCCTCCGGCAGCACGATGGGGATGCTGACCGTCTGGAAATAGCGCAGGGTGAAGGTCACCTGCGAGCGCTCGCCCTCGGCCACCTCCCGCATCGGCAGCCGGATCAGCGCCCCGCGACGCGAACCGTCGACGGACAGGGTCAGCGTGCCATTCGCCAGCTGGTCCCTGAGTGTCGTCTGCACGAGCGTCACCTTCACCACGTAGGCCCGCTCGGCCTCGCCGGGCTCGACCGAGAGTTCCTGGATCTTGAGGCTGCTGCCGCCGAAGCGCTCGGCGACGAGGCCCCTGTAGAAATCGAGGTCCTGCTGCTGGCGGGCGAGTTCGGCCTGCAGATCCCCTATCATCGCCTGGGTCTCGGCCTGGGCCTGCTGGTCCACGCGCCGGGTCACGTCCCGCGCCGCCACCTCGGCCTCCAGTTCCTCGACGCGCTTGCCCAGCTCGTCCAGGCGAGTGGCCGCGGAGAAGCGCTGCGCCAAGGCCGTGGCCGCGGAATAGCCGGCGATGCCGCGCCCGAACTCGAAGGCGGCATACACGACGAGCAGCGCTACGGCCCACGCCGCCGCCAGGCGCAGTGTGTCGGGAGCGGGGCGGCGCATGCTCAGCCGTCCTGCCTCGGGGCAGCGGCTTGGCGCCCAAGACGGTCTTCCCACCACTCGGGGTAGGGCGGCGGGCCCGCGGGAAAGGCGTACGGGCCGAGCTCCTCGAGCGCCCGGGCGTAGACGCGCCGCTTGAAGTAGATGACCTCGCGCACCGGATCCCACCACTCCGCCCAGCGCCAACGGTCGAACTCCGCCGGCTGGTCGGTGGCGTCGAACCGCAGCCGGGACTCCGGCCCCTTCAACCGCAGCAGAAACCAGCGCTGCTTCTGGCCGATGCACGGCGGCGAGGCGTTCCGGCGGCGGAACTGCGGCGGCAGCCGGTAGCGCAGCCAGCCGCGCGTCCGGCCAAGCTCCTCGACGTCATCCGCCCCGAGGCCCACCTCCTCCTGCAGCTCGCGGTAAAGGGCGGCCTCGTCGAGCTCGCCGCGGCGAATGCCACCCTGGGGAAACTGCCAGCCTCGCGCCCCCGCCCGGCCGCCGAGGAACAGACGGCCGTCATCGCGCATCAGGATGATGCCGACGTTGGCGCGAAAGCCCTGTGCATCGATGTAGTCGTCGTGGCCGCTCACGGGTTCTCCAGCCCGGCATTGTTCCACAGCCCGTCCGGGCGCGACCAGACTGCGGCCACGTCCTGCCGAGCTTGCCGGCCCCGCGCCCGCGTTCTAGCCTTGCCCGCTCCCGCCGGCCCGGAACACCCCGTTGCGCGCGATCGCCCTCCTCGCCCTCTCCGTCGCGGCGGTCCTGGCCATCGGCCTGGCCGTGGCCGTCGGCAGCGCCGATGCCGGCATCGCCGACCTGTTGCTGCGGCTGCGGGACGCGGACGACCCCACGGCGCGCACGATCGTCCTCGAGCTGCGCCTGCCGCGCGCCCTGACAGCCTTCGCGACCGGCGCGGCGCTCGCCCTGGCCGGGGTGTTCATGCAGGTGCTGCTTCGCAACCCGCTCGCAGACCCCTACGTGCTCGGCGTGTCGGGCGGCGCGGCGGTCGGGGGAAGCCTCGTC
>JBBINN010000094.1:0-11164 GCA_037443885.1 Gammaproteobacteria bacterium
GCTCGGCGGGTTCTTCGAGGCTTCCATCGACACCCGGCGGGCGGCGGACGGAGCGTTGACGACCGTCGTCGAGGCGAGCGGCACGCTCGACGGCGCGCGGCTGCCTTCGTTGCTGCGCCTGCCCACCGACGCGGAGCTGACCGGAAACACTGCGTGGCGTGGTTCCTGGAGCTTCGGTCGTGCGCCCACCGACGGCGGCCCGCCCGGCCGTTCACTGATCCGCATCGAGAGCGATCTCGTCGGGCTCGCATCCGGCCTGCCTGCGCCGCTGGCGAAGTCGCCGGCGGCCCGGCGGCCGCTGCGCGTCGTTTTCGAAGCGCTTCCCGGCGGTGGGCTGGACATCGACGCTGCGCTCGGCCGTGACGTCCTTGCCCGGTTGCGCGTGGCGCCGGCCGACCGCGGGCTCGTGCTCGACCGTGGTGTGGTGCGCTTCGGCGGCGGCGAGGCGGGACCCCTGCCCGTGGCGCCGGGCCTTCGCATCGGCGGGAAGGCTCCGGCCTTGAGCGTGACGGACCTGCGCAAATTGCGCTCGCCCAAGCCCGGCGTGCGGCGGCTGCAGGACTGGCTCGCGGGTGTGGACCTCGAAGTTGGCCGGCTCGAGGTGCTTGGCTACGAATTCGAGCGCGTCTCGGGCCGGATGCGTCCCGCGCCGCAGGGCTGGGACATAGACGTCGCATCGCCCTCGGCCCAGGGGCGCGTGCTCGTGCCGTACGACTTCACGGGGGAGACACCGCTCGCGCTGGACATGGAGCACCTGGTCCTCGGGCCGCGCCTGCGGCGGGGCGAGGGCGAGCCCGACCCGAGAGACCTGCCGAACGTTCGGCTCGACGTGCGGGCCGCGACCTTCGAGCGCTATGACCTCGGGCACCTGGAGGCCGAGTTGCGGCGGCGGCCCGACGGGGTCGCGCTCGAGCGCTTCCGGATCAAGCACGAGGCGTACTCGGCCGGCGGCAGCGGCCGCTGGACCGTGGGGCCGGCGGGGCAGCTCGGTGCGCTCGACTTCGAGCTCGACAGCAGCGACGCGCGGGGACTCCTCTCGGCCTTCGGTTTCGCGCCGCTCGTCGACGCTCGCGCTGCCCGCCTCGAGGCGCGCCTGACCTGGCCGGGAGCGCCGGACGGCGAGCTGCTCGGCCGCGTCTCGGGCGAGGCCAGCCTGCGTTTCACGGAGGGTCGCCTCGTGGGCGTGGATCCGGGTGCGGGCCGCGTGCTCGGCCTGATGAGCCTCGCGCACCTGCCGCGGCGTCTGGCGCTCGACTTCCAGGACGTGACCGACGAGGGCCTGGCCTTCGACTCCATCACCGGCGACCTCCGGCTCGTGAACGGCAGCGCCTACACGAACAACCTGGTGCTGCGCGGGCCGGCCACCGAGATCGGCATCGCCGGGCGCACCGGTCTCGGCGACCGCAGCTACGACCAGACGGCCGTCGTCACCGGCCAGCTCGGCGCATCGCTCGGCGTGGCCGGCGCGCTCGCGGCCGGGCCGGCGGTCGGTGCCGCCCTGTTCCTCATCTCGCAGATCTTCAAGGAGCCGCTCTCGGGCGCGGTGCGGGCGTACTATCGCATCACCGGACCCTGGGACTCGCCGAAAGTGCGCAAGATCGACGCCAACGAACTCAAGGAGGCGGCCGGCCTGTCCGTCGCGCCGGCTCCGCCGGGAGACGCGCCATGACGGCCCTGCCGCGGATCGCGGCGCTGCAGATGACGAGCGGTCTCGACGTGGCCGCCAACCTCGCGACCGCGCGCCGGCTGCTGGGCGAGGCGCGCGACGCGGGCGCCTGTGTCGCGGTCCTGCCGGAGAATTTCGCCTTCATGGGCCGCAGCGAGGCCGAGCGCCGCGAGGTCGTCGAGGCGGCGGGCAGCGGGCCGGTGCAGGACGCGATGGCGGGCGCTGCACGCGAGCTGGGCCTGTGGGTCATCGCGGGCACGACGCCCATCGCGCTGTCCGGCGACCCGCGCCCCGCCAACGCCTGCCTCGTGTTCGACGACCGCGGCCGGCAGGTCGCGCGCTACGACAAGATCCACCTGTTCGACGTGGACCTGCCGGGGCGCGACGAGGGCTACCGCGAGTCGGCCAATGCCGCGCCCGGCCGAGCGCCCGTAGTGGTCGAGACGCCCGCCGGCAGGGTCGGGCTGAGCGTGTGCTACGATCTGCGCTTCCCCGAGCTGTACCGCCGCCTGGTCGCGGACGGCGCCGAGATCCTCTCGGTGCCGGCGGCCTTCACCGCTCCGACCGGCCGGGCGCATTGGGAAGTCCTGCTGCGCGCCCGCGCGGTGGAAAACCTCTGCTACGTCGTCGCTGCGGCGCAGTCGGGGCTGCACCCGAACGGGCGCGAGACCTACGGCGACACGCTCGTCGCCGATTTCTGGGGCCGCGTGCTGCGGCGCCGGCCGCGCGGTCGTGGCGTCGTCGTGGCCGAGGTGGACCGGGCGGCGCAGCAGCGGATCCGCCGTTCTTTCCCGGCGCTGTCGCACCGGGTTCTGGAGTGAACATGAGCGCAGCCAAGGATCTGACGACCGCCGACCCGATGGCGAGCGCCCGCGAGGCCATCCTCGTGCCGGCCGGCCTCGACGAGTCGCGGCTCGAGCACGCCCTCGGCGCGCTGCTCGGCGCCTCGATCGACGGCGGCGACCTGTACTTCCAGGCCTCCCGCGAGGAGCACTGGTCGCTCGAGGACGGCATCGTCAAGGAGGGCTCGCACAGCATCGAGAGCGGCGTCGGCGTGCGTGCGATCGCGGGCGAGCGCACCGGGTTCGCTTACTCCGACGAGATCGTCCCGCAGGCGCTGCTCGAGGCCGCGCGCGCCGCGCGCGCCATTGCGCGCAGCGGCGGCGACGGGCGCATCCGCGCCTGGCAGCCAGCCGCGCCGCACCGCCTGTACCTGCCCGAAGACCCGATCGTTTCGCTGGCCGATGCCGACAAGGTGGCGCTGCTCGAGCGCATCGACCGCGAGACCCGGGCAATGGATCCGCGCGTGTGCCAGGTCATGGCGAGCATTGCGGCCGTCCACGAGGTCGTGCTGATCGCGGCCACCGACGGGACGCTGGCGGCCGACGTCCGGCCGCTGGTGCGCATGAACGTGGCGGTGATCGTCGAGCAGGACGGGCGCCGCGAGCAGGGCTACGCCGGCGCCGGTGGCCGCTACGGGCTCGCGGAGCTCGTCGCGGACGGCCGGCCACTGGCGCTCGCGCGGGAGGCTGTTCGCCAGGCGCTCGTCAACCTCGAAGCCGTCGCCGCGCCGGCCGGGAGCATGACCGTGGTGCTCGGCCCGGGCTGGCCGGGCGTCCTGCTGCACGAGGCGATCGGCCACGGGCTCGAGGGCGACTTCAACCGCAAGGGGACCTCGGCCTTCAGCGGCCGGGTGGGCCAGCAGGTCGCCTCGCCGCTGTGCACCGTGGTCGACGACGGCACGCTCGGCCGCCGCCGCGGCTCGCTCAACGTGGACGACGAGGGCGTGCCGACGCAGTGCACCACGCTGATCGAAGGCGGCGTGCTGCGCGGCTACCTGCAGGACAAGCTGAACGCGCGGCTGATGGGCGTGGCGCCGACCGGCAACGGCCGCCGGCAGTCCTTCGCGCACCAGACGCTGCCGCGCATGACGAACACCTACATGCTGGCGGGGCCGCACGACCCCGAGGAGATCGTCCGCTCGGTCAAGCGCGGGCTGTTCGCGGCCAACTTCGGCGGCGGCCAGGTGGACATCACCTCCGGCAAGTTCGTGTTCTCGGCGAGCGAGGCCTACCTGATCGAGGACGGCCGCATCACCGTGCCGGTCAAGGGTGCGACGCTCATCGGCAACGGCCCCGACGTGCTCATGCGCGTCAGCATGGTCGGCAACGACCTGAAGCTGGACGAAGGCGTCGGGACCTGCGGCAAGGAAGGGCAGTCCGTCCCGGTGGGTGTCGGCCAGCCGACGCTTCGCGTGGACGGGCTCACCGTGGGCGGCACCGCGTAGGAACCCGGCGATGAAGCTCTCGCGTCCGGTCTACGAGTCGCTGCCTTACGCCTACATGGGCCTCGGCGTCGGCGCGCTGGCATTCTCGTTCCACTGGCGCGAGCCGCCGTGGTCGGAAGCCCTGATCGCCGCGGGGCTGCTCCTCGTCGTCGGCGGCCTCGTGCTCGTGCTCAAGCGGCGCGACTACCGCATCCAGAAGCGGCGCTACGGCCACGACCTCGACGACGAGGACTGATCCGCCGCGCGTGCGAGGCGGACAGCGGGAGGCAGTGCCTGCGCTGCGACCGGGACCGGGACTGGAACCAAGACGAGGACTGTGCCTCGCGCGCGGGCGGGATCCGGCCGGGCCCCCCGCGTCGCTCGGGCACTGGCCACCTCGCCCGCGCGCGCGTGATGTAACGCCTAATTGGCACCGCCCGACTCGGGCTCAGCGCAGGCACCACTTCCGGATGCCGCCTGCGCGGGGCGCAGCGTACGAGGGTCGTCAGGCCCGTCCGGTCAGGCCGCGTCTTCGTTCGCCGCCGGGCTCTCGGGCTCCGCGTCTCGCGGGTTGTCGCAGGCGATGGTGGCCGCGTGATCATCCGCGGAACGCTGGCGCGCGGCCCGCTCGTCCACGTACATGATCTCGTGCTTGCCGAGCACGATCACATCGCCGTCGTTGAGGTGATGGCGGCGGACCCGCTTCGACTTCACGTACACGCCGTTCGTGCTGTTCAGGTCCTCCAGCACGCTGAACTCGCCGTTGGTCACGATCTGGCAGTGGTGGCGGCTTACGTACTTGCTCTCCACCTGCAGGTCGTTGTCGCCGGTGCGGCCGATGATGAGCCGGCCGGGCCACAGCGCGCGCTCGTCGATCGTGTGTCCCTCGTGAACGACGATGATCCGCGCCAGCGCGTGCGCGGACGCCGGCGCGGGCATCGCCAGCCGCTGCAGCCGGCCCGTGCGCGCGGCGTATTCCTCCCAGCCGAGTTCCTCGATCGCCGCGTTGAGTTCCTCGAGGCCGACTTCGTGGCGCTCGAGGGCGAAGGCGCCCATCAGCGCCGTGTCGCACAGCGTGTTGACGAGGCGCGGCACGCCGCCGGTGTAGCGGTAGATGACCGGGCAGGTCTCCTCGGTGAAGATCTGCCGGCCGTGCGAACCGGCCACGTCCAGGCGGTGCAGTACGTAGGCGCGCGTGTCCTCGGGCGACAGCGCCGTCAGGTGGAAGCGCAGCCGTACGCGCTGCACGAGCTGCACCAGCTCCGGCGAGTCCAGCTTCGCATTGAGCTCGGGCTGGCCGCAGAGGATGATGCGCAGCACCTTCTCCTTGGTCGTCTCGACGCCGGAGAGCAGCCGGATCTCCTCCAGCACGCGGTTGGAGAGGTTCTGGGCCTCGTCGACGATCAGCAGGACCTTGCGGCCCGCCGCGTACTGCTCGATCAGGAACTGGTTGAGCGTCGCGAGCAGTTCGGCCTTCTTCATCTTGAAGGGCGAGAAGCCGAACTGCACCAGCACCGACTGCAGGAACTCGAGCGCGGAGACCTGCGTCTGGTTGATCTGGGCGACGACGACGTCCTTCTCCAGCTCCTTCAGGAAGGTCTCGATGAGCGTGGTCTTGCCCGACCCGACCTCGCCGGTGATCACCACGAAGCCGTCCGTGAACCAGATCGTCGACTCCATGTAGGCCTTCGCCCGCGCATGGTGCTTCGACAGGTAAAGGAACGCCGGGTCCGGGCTCAGCCGGAAGGGCAGCTCCGTCAGCTGGAAGTGGTCGAGGTACATCGTGTCGGTCGGTGACCCGCCATCCCGCGGGCAAGTTCCGTCCTTGCTCAGCTCAGCCCAGTTCCGCCCCGATGTTACCTGAACGGGCCGCGAGCGACCTGCGAAGCCCGTCCCGCCATCGTGAGCAGGCGTTTCAGGTGGCGCTCCCGGGCCGCAGCCGTGGGGGCCAGGACCGTCGCATGGCCGAGCTTGCGCCCGGGCCGCGGCGATTTGCCGTAATCATGGAAATGGGCGCCCTCCAGGGCGAGCACGGCCGAGGCTTCGGGCATGCGGCCGATGAAGTTGACCATGCCGGCCGCGCCGCGAGCGCGGGTGCTGCCGAGCGGCAGCCCGGCGAGGGCCCGCACGTGGTTCTCGAACTGGCTGGTCTCGGCGCCCTCGATGGTCCAGTGGCCGGAGTTGTGGACCCGGGGCGCCATCTCGTTGGCGACGAGCTGGTTGCCCGCCACGAAGAACTCGACGCACAGGACGCCGACATAGTCGAGCCGACCGAGGATGCGGCGCAGGTGCCACTCGGCGAGACGCTGCAGGCGCGGTGCCCGGTGCGGCGCCCGGCTGACGGACAGGATGCCGCCGTCGTGCACGTTCTCCGCCAGCGGGTAGAAGGCGACGGCGCCGTCCCGCCCGCGCGCCGCGACCAGCGAGACTTCGCGGCTGAAGCGTACGAACCCCTCGTAGATCAGGCCCCGGCCGCCGAGCGTCGCCAGCGCGGCGGGCAGCTCCTCCTCGTGCGTGACCCGGACCTGCCCCTTGCCGTCGTAGCCGAGGCGGCGGGTCTTGAGGATCCCGGGCAGGCCGATGCGGCGCGCGGCGCGGCGCAGCGACGCCAGCGAATCGACGGCGGCGTGCGGCGCGACCGGGATGCCGAGCCGCGCGAACAGGCGCTTCTCGGCGAGGCGGTCCTGCGCCACCTCCAGCGCGCGCGGCGGCGGCCAGGCAGGCGCGATTCCCGCGAGCGCGCGCACGGATTCGACCGGCACGTTCTCCCAGTCGAAGGTGACCACGTCCACGCCCCGCGCGAACTTCCCGAGCGCCTCGAGATCGTCGAACTCACCCGTGACGACCGGTGCGACCGCCGCGCCCGGCACGTCGGCCGAGCGGTCGTACATCCGGAACTCGAGGCCGAGGGGAATGCCGGAGAGGGCGAGCATCCGGCCGAGCTGGCCGGCGCCGATGATGCCGATGCGCATGGTCAGCTCGCGCGCGGGTCCGGGCGCGAGAGCACGTCGGCGGTCTGTTTCTCGCGAAAGGCAAGGAGCGCGGCTTCGACCTTGGGGTGGCGCAGCGCGAGCATAGAGGCGGCGAGCAGCGCGGCATTCTTGGCGCCGGCGACGCCGATCGCCACCGTCGCCACCGGGATGCCGGCCGGCATCTGCACGATGGACAGCAGCGAGTCGAGGCCGTTCAGTGCCTTCGACTGGACCGGTACGCCGATCACGGGCAGTGAGGTCTTGGCCGCGAGCATCCCCGGCAGGTGCGCTGCGCCGCCGGCGCCCGCGATCACGGCCTCGAGGCCACGCTCCCGCGCGCCGGCCGCGTACTCGAACAGCAGGTCGGGCGTGCGGTGGGCGGACACCACGCGAACCTCGTGCGGGACACCCAGGTCGCCGAGGAGCGTCGCCGCGTGCTGCATCGTCTCCCAGTCGGAAGACGAGCCCATGACGATTCCGACCAGCGGTCTCATCGCGAAATGGTAGCAGGGGGAGAGGCGGGCGTCAGTCCCGGCCCGCCTCCAGCGCCGCCTTCAGGAAACGGAACAGCGTCCGGCCGGTGCCGTGGTCGCTGTCAGGCCCCCGCGCCGCGCGCGCCGCGGCGGCCAGGCGGCGCAGTTCGGTGGCATCGACCGCGGGACGCTCGGCGAGGAAGGCCTCGACGGCGGGCTCGCCCTCGGCGACCAGCCGGTCGCGCCAGCGCTCGATGAGCTTGAAGCGGCGTGCGTCGAGGCGGTGGCGCTCTTCCGCGGCCTCGAGCGCCGCCCGGATGGGCGCGTCGTCGACCTGGCGCATCAGCTTGCCGATGTACTGCCGCTGGCGCACCAGCGCCGCGCGGCTGGTGATGCGGCGCGCCAGCTCGATCGCATCCCGCAGTTTCTCGGGCAGCTCGAGGCCGTCCAGCAGCTCGTCCGGCGCCTCGACCAGAGCCTCGCCGAGCTCCTGCAGCGACTGCGCGCGGCGCTTGAGCTCCCCCTTTGTGGGCGGCGGCGGTTCCCCGTAAATCTCGCGGCGTCGCATGGGCGGGATGCTAGCACGGCCCCGCTGCTGAGCCGCGGGAGCGCCCGGCGCAATCCCGCTACAATCCGGGCTCTTCCCGACGGAGTCCCGCATGTCCCACAGCACCGCCGCGAATCCGATGAGCCAGGCCGAGCTGGAGTCCGTCGTCACGCGCGCGCTCGAGGAGGCGCGTCGTGGCGGCGCCGACCAGGCGGAGGCGGGAGTCGCCATCGATGGCGGCCTGTCGGTCACGGTCCGGCTCGGCGAGGTCGAGACGATCGAGTATCAGCGCGACCGGAGCATGGGGATCACGGTATATGTCGGCGGCCGCAAGGGCACGGCGAGTACCGCCGACCTCGCCTGGGGTCCCGTGTCGGACACGGTCCACAAGGCGCTGTCCATCGCGCGCTTCACTGCCCGCGACGAGTTCGCGGGGCTCGCGGAAGCCGCCCTCATGGCGCGCGATGTGCCCGATCTCGACCTCTGTCATCCCTGGAGCCTCGATGCCGAGGGCGCGATCGAGCTTGCACGCGAGTGCGAGGCGGCCGCGCTGGCGGTGGACCCGCGCGTCGGCAACTCGGAAGGGAGCACGGTCGGCTCGCACCGGGGGCTGCGCGTCTACGGCAATACCCACGGCTTCGTCGGCGGCTACCCGTCCACCAGCCACAGCGTGAGCTGCGTGGTGCTGGCCCAGGACGGTGACGACATGCAGCGCGACTACTGGTACGACACGGCGCGCGATGCGGGCGCGCTCGAGGCGGTCGGCGACATCGGCCGGCGCTCAGCGCGGCGCGCGCTGGAGCGGCTCGGCGCGAGGAAGCTCTCGACGCGGAGGGCGCCCGTGCTGTTCGTTCCTGATCTCGCGCGCGGCCTGCTGGGACACTTCGTGAGCGCGATTCGCGGCGGCGCGCAGTATCGCCGCAGCAGCTTCATGCTCGGCGCCGCGGGCGAGCAGCTCTTTCCAGAGTGGCTCGCAATGCGCGAGCGCCCGCACCTCCGGCGCGCGCTCGGGTCGGCGCCTTTCGACAACGACGGCGTGGCCACGCGCGAACGGCTTCTGGTGGACGCGGGCGTGCTCCAGGGGTACGTGCTCGACGCCTACTCCGCGCGCAAGCTCGGCCTCGTGACGACGGGTAATGCGGGCGGCGTGCACAACCTGGAGGTCGAGGGCGGGGACGGCGACTTCGCCGCCATGCTCGCCCGGCTCGACACCGGTCTCGTGGTCACGGAGCTGATGGGCCAGGGCGTCAACGCGGTGACGGGCGATTATTCGCGTGGAGCAGCCGGGCTCTGGGTCGAGCGCGGTGAACCGGTGTACGCCGTCCACGAGATCACGATCGCGGGGAACCTGCGCGAGATGTACCGGGGCATCGTCGCCGCGGGCGCCGACATGGACCTGCGGGGCGGCATCCGCACCGGCTCGATCCTCGTCGGCGAGATGACGATCGCGGGGGATTGAACGCGTCAGCCGCTATCCGCCCTCCCGACGAGATCACGCAGCGTCTGGTCGCTCGTGCGCTCGCGGATGGCCGCATCGATCGCATCCGCGACGGCGTCCGCGTCGGGCTCGGTCCGGGCGCGGGCCAGGAGCCATGATTCGTACTGCTGCTCGTCCCGCACGGCAGTCAGGATGGCGTTCACGCCGATGCGGTCGATCGCGCGGCCGGGAACCAGGCGCTCGTCCTCGGTCGCCACCAGCAGTCCCGCCGTCTCCAGCGAGTCGGTCACCGAGGCCAGTGCGGAACTCGGCACCTCGAGGCGCTCGGCCAGCGCCTTGACGGTCCAGCGCGAGTGGCCGTCGAGGAAGCTGCGCCCGACGAGGAACATCACCGACAGCGCCAGGCGCTCGCGCAGCCGGCTCGTCAGGCGGATCTGCTTCTGGCCAGCCCGCAGGTAGCGCGGGTTCTGGACGTAAAACGACAGCTGCGCGCCCACGAGCAGGATGAACCAGCTGATGTACACCCAGATGAGCGTGGCGAGGAAGATCGCGAAGCCGGCGTAGATCGCGACGAGCCGGGTCGAGGCGACGACGAGCTTGGCGAACAGGGCGCCGCTCGCAGCCCACAGGATGCCCGCGAGCAGTCCGCCGGCGAGCGCAGCCTTCCACTGGACCCGTGTGTTGGGCACGAACACGTACAGGAAGGTGAACGCGGCCGTGACAATGAGGTAGGGTCCCGCGATGCCGAGCCCGACCAGCATGCTTCCGAACGGTTCGTGCGAGGCGAGCCATTGGCTCATGCGGGTGTCAGTCAGGGCGCCGAACAGGCCGAGCACGACGACGATGAAGATCGGCCCGAGGACGATGAGGCTCAGGTACTCGCTGACCCGGCGGACCACGCTGCGGGGCTGCTCGACGTGCCAGGCGAAGTTGAAGCTCTCCTCGAGCTTCTGCACGGTGCTGAGGACGGTGTAGACGAGGAAGGCGAGGCCCACCGAGCCGAGCACGCTGCCGCGCGTGTTCTCGACGAAGGCCATCATCTGGGCCGTCATCTCCTCCGCCCGCTCGCCGAGCGGCCGCAGGAACTCGAGGATCAGCGGCTCGATGTCGCGCTGCATCTCGAGGCCCTTGAGGATCGCGAACGCGAAGGCGACCAGCGGGACGATGGACAGCAGGGTCGTGTAGACGAGGCCCATGGCCCGCAGGTTCAGGTCGCCCTGCAGCAGGTCGCGGCCGAGGGCGTAGGGGTAGCGCAGCACCGACAGCAGCATCCGCAGCGGAGGCAGCGCCGGCTGGTGCGCCGGCTCGAACAGAAGCTGCTCGATGCGCTTGTGCAGGTGCAGGTGCTGGGGCAGTTGCAGGCCGAAGGGCATGCGCCGAGCGTGGCACAGGGGCCCGCGCTCCCGCAATTCGTCATGCGTTGTGCGCCCGGGCGCCGAGCCGCTACAGTGCGGCACATCCATGGCGCGCCCCGACCTCTCCACGTACCCCACGCGCATCGTCTGCCTCACCGAGGAGACGACCGAGACGCTGTACCTGCTGGGAGAGGACTGGCGGATCGTCGGCATCTCCGGCTTCACCGTGCGGCCGCCGCGGGCGCGCCGCGAGAAGCCGCGCGTGTCGGCCTTCACCAGCGCGAAAATCGACCGGATCCTGGCGCTCGAGCCGGACCTCGTGCTCGGGTTCTCGGACCTGCAGGCGGACATCGCCGCCGAGCTGGTGCGTGCCGGCTGCGAGGTGCACATCTTCAATCACCGCAGCGTCGCCGGGATCCTGCGGACGGTGCGGGTGCTGGGGGGGAT
>JBBINN010000095.1:0-5301 GCA_037443885.1 Gammaproteobacteria bacterium
CCTCAAGCGCGTCGCAGGGCGAGGAGTCATAAGCCGCGTCGTTCAGGTGCTCGGCAACGCGCCGGTACAGCGTGTCGTTCACCAGCGTGGACTTGCCGGAGCCCGAGACGCCCGTGATGCAGGTCATCAGGCCGAGCGGAAAGTCGACCGTGACCCCCTTGAGGTTGTTGCCGCGCGCGCCGACAAGGCGCAGCCGCCGCAGCGGGTCGCGCGGGGTCCGTCCCGGCGGGACCTCGATGGCTCGCCGCCCGGACAGGTATTGCCCGGTCAGCGAGTCCGGGTGGCGCTCGACCTCGGCCGGCGTGCCCCGCGCGACCACGCGCCCGCCGTGCACGCCCGCGCCCGGCCCGAGGTCCACGACATGGTCGGCCTGGCGGATGGCGTCCTCGTCGTGCTCGACCATGATCACCGTGTTGCCGAGGTCGCGCAGCCGGTGCAGCGTGTCGAGCAGGCGCTGGTTGTCGCGCTGGTGCAGGCCGATGGACGGCTCGTCGAGGATGTACATCACGCCGACGAGCCCCGAGCCGACCTGGCTGGCGAGGCGGATGCGCTGGGCCTCGCCGCCCGAGAGCGTCTCGGCGCTGCGGTCGAGCGTGAGGTAGTCGAGGCCGACATCGAGCAGGAAGCCGAGCCGGTCCGCGATCTCCTTGACCACCTTGGCGGCGATCTCGCCGCGCCAGCCGGCGAGCGACAGGTCGCGGAAGAAGGCGAGCGCGTGCGCGACCGAGAGGGCCGACACCTGAGGCAGGCTGCGGCCGCCCACGTAGACGTGGCGCGCGGAGCGCGTCAGGCGCGTGCCTTCGCACTCCGGGCAGACCTGGTTGCCGAGGTAGCGGGACAGCTCCTCCTTCACGCCGAGCGAGTCGGTCTCGCGGTAGCGACGCTCGAGGTTCGGGATCACGCCCTCGAAGCGGTGGCGGCGGCGGACCGTCCTGCCGCGCGCGTCGAAGTACTCGAACTCGACTTCCTCGCCGCCGCTGCCGTAGAGCAGCACCTCCCGCGACTTGTTCGGCAGCGCGGACCAGGGCTCCTCCGGGTCGAAGCCGTAGTGCCGCGCCAGCGACAGCACCATCTGGTAGTAGTAGGCGTTGCGGCGGTCCCAGCCGCGCACGGCGCCGCCGGCGAGCGACAGCGAGGGCTGGGCGACGACCCGCGCCGGGTCGAAGAACTGCCGCACGCCCAGGCCGTCGCAGGTCGAGCAGGCACCCGCGGGGTTGTTGAAGGAAAAGAGCCGCGGCTCGAGCTCGGGCAGCGAGTAGCCGCAGGCGGTGCAGGCGAACTTGTCCGAGAACACCAGCTCCTCGCGCGCCGGTTCCTCGAGGAAGGCCACGCGGGTGACGCCGTCGCCAAGCCGCAGCGCGGTCTCGAAGGACTCCGCGAGTCGCTGCGTCAGGTCGGCGCGGACCTTGAAGCGGTCCACCACGGCCTCGATGCTGTGCTTGCGCCGCAGGTCGAGCTTCGGCAGCGCGTCCATCTCGGCGATCTTCCCGTCCACCCGCACGCGCACGAAGCCCTTGGCGCGCAGCTCCTCGAAGACCTGCACGTGCTCGCCCTTGCGGTCCTTCACGACCGGCGCGAGCAGCGCGAGCGGCGTGCCTTCCGGCAGCCGCAGCACCTGGTCCACCATCTGGCTGACCGTCTGCGCCGCCAGGTCCATGCCGTGGTCAGGGCAGCGCGGGATGCCCGCGCGGGCATATAGCAGGCGCAGGTAATCGTAGATCTCGGTGACCGTGCCGACGGTGGAGCGGGGGTTGTGCGAGGTGGACTTCTGCTCGATCGAGATCGCCGGCGAGAGGCCGTCGATCGCATCCACGTCCGGCTTCTCCATCATGGACAGGAACTGCCGGGCATAGGCCGACAGCGACTCGACGTAGCGCCGCTGGCCCTCGGCGTAGATCGTGTCGAAGGCCAGCGACGACTTGCCGGAGCCGGACAGGCCGGTGAACACGATCAGGCGGTCGCGCGGCAGGTCCAGGTCGATGCCCTGGAGGTTGTGGGTGCGGGCGCCGCGGATGCGGATGGTCGGGGTACTCATGGGCAGCCCGGTAGGATACGGCTCCGGCTCCGGCCCGCGCAAAGCCGCCTGCGGGCCGATCGGGCGTCCTGTACGGCGGGCGCAGCGGGCCCCGCGGGCCCCGTCCGCGCCAAAGGGCGTCTTTACCCCACATTTGCGCTGCCGCGGGCGGTTCCCGGGCGGATACAATGGCGGCCCGGAACGGAGGTAGAGCCATGGCGCGTGGGGTCAACAAGGTCATTCTGCTGGGCAACGTCGGACAGGATCCGCAGAGCCGCGCCATGCCCTCGGGCAAGGCGGTGGTGAACCTCCGCGTCGCCACCAGCAAGCAGTGGCGCGACAAGACGACCGGCGAGAACAAGGAGGCCACCGAGTGGCACACGGTCGTGATGTTCGACCGGCTCGCCGAGATCGCCGCGGAGTACCTGCGCAAGGGCTCGAAGGTCTACATCGAGGGGCAGCTGCGCACCCGCAAGTGGCAGGACAAGGACGGCCAGGACCGCTACTCCACCGAGATCGTGGCCAACGAAATGCAGATGCTCGGCAGCCGGGCCGGCGGCATGGGTGGCGGGCAGGGCAGCGGCGGCTACGACCGCAGCGAGGGCAGGCCGTCCCGTGCCGCGGAGCCGGCGGCCTCGGGCAGTGGCGACTTCGACGACGATATTCCTTTCTGAATCAGTGGGTTGCCTGTTTTTCGCGGGGCCTGCGGTACCGCTGGCGCCTTCAATTCGCTCCCCCGAAACGCTAACCTAGCGACCCTTTGGACCCATTGAGCGACCCGATGGCCGGCCGCCTGTTCGTCACCACCTTCGGCTGCCAGATGAACGAGTACGACTCCGCCCGGATGGTGGACGTGCTCCGCGAGGCCGAGGGTCTCGAACCGACCGCCGACCCCGAGCAGGCCGACGTGGTGCTCCTCAATACCTGCTCCGTGCGCGAGAAGGCGCAGGAGAAGGTCTTCTCCCACCTCGGTCAATGGCGCCTCCTGAAGCAGCGCAAGCCCGGCCTCATCATCGGCGTCGGCGGCTGCGTGGCGAGCCAGGAAGGCGAAGGCCTGCTCGAGCGGGCGCCGTTCGTGGACCTCGTGTTCGGGCCGCAGACCCTGCACCGGCTTCCTGAGATGATCCGCGGCCTGCGCGCCAGCGGCCGCCCGCAGGTGGACGTGTCCTTTCCCGAGATCGAGAAGTTCGACCGCCTGCCCGGGCCGCGCGCCGAGGGCGCGACGGCCTTCGTGTCCATCATGGAGGGCTGCAGCAAGTACTGCAGCTTCTGCGTCGTGCCCTATACCCGCGGCGAGGAGATCAGCCGCCCGGTGGAGCAGGTCCTCGCGGAAGTGGCAGCCCTCGCCGCGCAGGGCGTGCGCGAGGTGATGCTGCTCGGCCAGAACGTCAACGCCTACCGCGGCGAGTTCGCCGACGGAACGGAATGCGACCTCGCGGCGCTGATCCGCCTCGTCGCGCGCAACGAGGGCATCGGGCGCATCCGCTTCACGACTTCGCACCCGGTCGAATTCACGGACTCGCTGGTCGAGGCCTTCGCCGAGGTGCCCAAGCTCGCGAACTACCTGCACCTGCCCGTGCAGAGCGGCTCGGACCGCGTGCTCGCCGCCATGAAGCGCGGCTACACGGCGCTCGAGTACAAGCAGAAGCTGCGCAAGCTCCGCGCGGTGCGGCCTGACATCAGCCTGTCCTCCGACTTCATCGTCGGCTTCCCGGGCGAGACGGACCGCGATTTCGAGCAGACCATGAACCTGATCGCCGAGGTCGGCTTCGACCAGTCGTTCAGCTTCATCTACAGTCGCCGCCCGGGCACGCCCGCGGCCTCGCTGCCGGACGACGTGCCGCACGAGGTCAAGCAGCAGCGCCTCGCGATCCTGCAGCGGCGCATCGACCAGCAGGCCCTGGCCATCAGCGAGCGCATGGTCGGCACGGTGCAGCGCCTGCTGGTCGAGCGGCCCGCGAAGAAGGACCCGCGCCAGCTGGCCGGCCGGACCGAGAACATGCGCTGGGTCAACTTCGACGGGCCGGCCGGGCTGATCGGCGCCTTCGCCGACGTGGTGATCACGGAAGCGCTGCCCAATTCGCTGCGCGGGCGCCTCGCCGTGGCGCCAGCGGAGGCCGCGGCCGACGCCCCGCGCCGGGCCACTGCTTGAGTACCGGGCGACATAGCAGCGTCAGCTTCGAAGGCGCCGGCAACGACCGGCTGGCGGCCCTCTGCGGGCCGCTCGACCAGCACGTGCGGCAGGTCGAGGAACGCCTCGGCCTCGAGATCAGCCGCCGCGGCAGCCATTTCACGGTGACCGGCGAGCGTGCCGAGGCGGGAGCGGCAGTGCTGCGGGGCCTGTACGCTCGCGCCGGCGAGGGCCCGGTCACGGCCGAGGACGTGCACCTCGCGCTGCAGGAGTCGGGCATGGGCGAGACGCCGCCCGACGTCGTTTCCGTGCAGACCCACCGCGGCCTCGTGCGCGGCCGCGGGCCGAACCAGGCCGACTACCTGCGCAACATCCACGAGCACGACCTGACCTTCGGCATCGGCCCGGCCGGCACGGGCAAGACCTACCTCGCGGTCGCCTGCGCCGTCGAGGCGCTGCAGCGCGACGCGGTGCGCCGCCTCGTGCTGGTGCGGCCCGCGGTCGAGGCCGGCGAGCGACTCGGGTTCCTGCCCGGCGACATGGCCCAGAAGGTGGATCCCTACCTGCGGCCGATGTACGACGCGCTCTACGAGATGATCGGCTTCGAGCGGGTGGCGCGCCTCATCGAGCGCAACGTCATCGAGGTCGCGCCGCTCGCCTTCATGCGGGGGCGCACGCTGAACGAGGCCTTCATCATCCTCGACGAGGCGCAGAACACCACCGTCGAGCAGATGAAGATGTTCCTCACGCGCGTCGGCTTCGGCTCGAAGGCCGTGGTGACGGGCGACGTCACCCAGACCGACCTGCCGAGCCACAGGCCCTCGGGCCTGCGCCACGCGATGTCCGTTCTCGTCGACGTGCCCGGCATCGCCTTCACGCACTTCACCGCCCGCGACGTGGTGCGCCACCCGCTGGTGCAGCGCATCGTGCAGGCCTACGAGCGCATCGCGGCCGCCGAGGGCCCGCCGTGAGCCTGGACCTCGCCGTGCAGTTCGGCACGCGCCGGCCGTTCGCGCCGGCCGTTCCCTCGCTGCGCCGCTGGGCCGAGGCCGCGCTCGGCGGCGCCCGCGGCGAGTTCTCGCTCGGCATCCGCGTCGTCGGCGCTGCCGAGGGCCGCGCCTTCAACCGCCGCTGGCGCGGCAAGGACTACGCCACC
>JBBINN010000095.1:5311-11147 GCA_037443885.1 Gammaproteobacteria bacterium
GGTCGGGGCGGGAGGCGACGGCCCCTTCATCACCTTCGCCTGCGAGGCGGCCGGCGTGCCCGCTCCCGTGCAGCTCGGCGACCTGGTCATCTGCGCGCCGGTGGTGGCGCGGGAGGCACGCGAGCAGGGCAAGCCGCTGCAGGCGCACTGGGCCCACATGGTGGTGCACGGCGTGCTGCACCTGCGCGGCCACGACCACGAGCGCGCGTGCGAGGCACGCGCCATGGAGTCGCTGGAGGTCGCCATCCTCCGCGGGCTGGGTTTCGGCGACCCGTACCGGGACGAGGCGGCATGAGCGAGGAGGGCAACCGGACGGGCTGGCTCCGCCGCCTGGTCGGCGGCGGCGAGCCGCGCGACCGCAGCGAGCTGGTCGAGGAGCTGCGCGAGGCGAGCGCCCGTGGCCTGATCGACGCGGACGCGCTCGCCATGATCGAGGGTGTGCTCGGCGTGGCCGACCTGCAGGTGCGCGACATCATGGTGCCGCGCTCCCAGATGGTGGTGCTCGAGCGCGACGAGCCGATCGAGCGGCTGCTGCCGGCCATCGTCGAGTCGGGCCACTCGCGCTTTCCCGTGATCGGCGAGGACCGGGACCAGGTGGTCGGGCTGCTGCTCGCCAAGGACCTGCTGCGCTACTTCGGCGACGTGAACCGGGCGGCCTTCGACATCCGCGAACTGCTGCGGCCGGCGGTCTTCGTGCCGGAGAGCAAGCGGCTCAACGTGCTGCTCAAGGAGTTCCGCGTCAGCCGCAACCACATGGCCATCGTGGTGGACGAGTACGGGGGCGTGTCCGGTCTCGTGACCATCGAGGACGTGATCGAGGAGATCGTCGGCGAGATTGCCGACGAGTACGACATCGAGGAAGACCAGACGATCCGCCGCGAGGGCGAGCGGCTGTTCGCCGTGCACGCGCTGGCCCGGATCGAGGACTTCAACGAGTACTTCGGCACGTACTTCAGCGACGAGGAGTTCGACACCATCGGTGGCCTCGTGATGCACCAGTTCGGCCGCCTGCCGCGGCGCGGCGAGACCGTCACGATCGACGGGCTCGAATTCCGTGTGCTGCGCTCCGACCGCCGCCGCATCGACCTGCTGCGGGTGACCACCCCCGCGGACCTGCCGCCGCCGGCGGCGGAGTAAGCAGCGGGGTGGAGCGGACCCCGGTCATGGCGCTGCCCTGGGTCGAGCGGCTGGCCGCGCGTTACGGGGCGTGGCTCGCCTTCGCGGCCGGCGCCGCCTCGTCGCTCGCCTTCGCGCCCGCTTCGCTCTACCCGCTGTCCATCCTCTGCCCGGCGCTGCTGTTCCTGCTCTGGGAGGGCCGCCGCCCCGGCGCCGCCGCGCTGATCGGCTTCGCCTACGCCTTCGGGCTGTTCCTCGGCGGCACCTACTGGATCTACATCGCGGTTCACGAGGTGGGCGGGGCGCCGGCCTGGCTCGCCGTGTTCCTGCTGCTCGGCCTCGTGTCCATCATGGCGGCCTATTTCGCGCTGCTGGGCGCGCTGGCCGCGCGCCTCGTGCCGCGCCCGACGGCGCTGCGCTGGCTGGCGTTCCTGCCCGGCGGCTGGATGCTGGTGGAGTGGCTGCGCGGCTGGCTGTTCAGCGGCTTTCCGTGGCTCGCGATCGGCTATGCGCACATCGACTCGCCGCTCGCGGGGCTCGCGCCCGTCGCGGGCATCCACGCGGTCACGCTCGCCGCGGCGCTGACGGCCGGGGCCGTGGTGGCGCTGGTGCACGGCAGCGCGCGTGAGCGCGTCGTGGCGGCGGTGGCCGTCGCGCTGACCTGGGCGGCGGCCGCGGCGCTCGGCGGACGGGCGTGGACGGAGCCGTCCGGGCCGCCGATCGAGGTCGCCATCGTGCAGGCCGCCGTGCCACAGGACGAGAAGTGGGCGAAGGCGAACCGCGACGCGATCCTCGACCGCTTCCGCGACATGACCCGCCCGGTGCTCGGCCGCCGCCTGATCGTATGGCCCGAGGCCGCCATTCCCGTGCTCGCTCACGAGGCGGGGCCCTACCTCGCGGCCATGTGGACCGAGGCGCAGCAAGCCGGCAGCGACCTCGTTCTGGGCCTTCTGCGCTACGACTTCGACAACAGCCACTATTACAACGGCGTACTGGCGCTCTCGGGCAGGGAGGCGGGCTGGTACTACAAGCGCCGGCTCGTGCCCTTCGGCGAGTTCTTCCCGGTGCCGGACTTCATCCGCAGCTGGATGCGCCTGATGAACCTCGCCTACGCCGACATGACGCCGGGTCCGCGCGACCAGCCGGCGTTGTCTGCCGGAGGCGTGAGGATCGGCGTGACGATCTGCTACGAGGACGCCTACGGGGCCGAGCAGCTCGCGGTGCTGCGCGAGGCCGAGCTGCTGGTCAACGTGACGAACAACGCGTGGTTCGGCGATTCCACCGCGCCGCACCAGCAGATGCAGATGGCGCGCTTCCGCGCGCTCGAGGCGGGCCGCTATCTCGTGCGCGCCACCTCGAACGGCATCACCGGCATCATCGGGCCCGACGGGCAGGTGGTGGCGCGCGCCCCGCAGTTCGTGCCCGACGTGCTGCTCGGCGAGGCGCGGCCGTTCACCGGGCTCACGCCCTACGCGCGCACCGGCAACTGGCCGGTCCTGCTGCTGGCGGCACTCATGGTGCTCGCCGGCGCGGGCGCAACGGCTCTCGGCGCGGCGCGCAGGCGCAGCCTCAGCGCGGCGTCTCGCTGACCAGCTCGCCCTCGATCACCACCGCCAGCACCCGCGTGGTGTACTCGAACGGGTCGCCGTCGAAGAGCACCAGGTCGCCGTCCTTGCCGGCCTCCAGCGAGCCGACCCGCTCCTCCACGCCGAGGATGCGCGCCGCGCCGAGCGTGATGCTGCCGAGCGCCGCCTCGAAGGGCAGTCCGTAGGCGGCCGCGATCGCGGCTTCCCACAGCACGACGCGGGTCTTGGGCACGTAGCCCTCGAAGCCGCTCTGCAGCGCGAACGGGATGCCCGCCTCGTGCAGGACCTGTGCAGTCGTGAAGCTGGCGTTCTCCATCTCGCCGAACTGGCGCGCCATGGTCGGGTGCAGGATCACCGGTACGCCGGCCGCGCGCAGCGCGTCGACGGCGAGGTAGGCCTCGGCGGCGCCGTCGAGGACGACGCGGATGCCGAACTCTTCGGCGAGGCGCAGCGCCGAGCGGATGTCCTGCTCGCGGTAGGCCGTGACCAGCAGCGGCAGGCGGCGCTCGAGCACCTCGACCAGCGTCTCGAGCTCGAGGTCGCGGGCCGCGGGCGCGTCGGCATTCGCCGCGGCGCGCTGGCGCCGGTCGAGGAGGGGCGGGACTGGCGCGCCGTGCTCGGCCTGGGCAGCGAGCGGGTGCGCCTGGACGACCTCGAGTTCCTTACCGCCGAGCTGAGCCTGCTGCTCGACAGCGGCGTGCGCATCGACCGGGCGCTCGGCATCCTGCAGCGCGCGGGCAAGGGCGGCGCCGTGTCGCGCCTCCTCAAGGCGCTCTCCGACGACCTGAAGCAGGGCCGGCAGCTCTCGGAGGCGGCCGCGGCGCACCCGGAGGTGTTCGATCGGCTGTACGTGAACCTGGTCGCACTCGGCGAGGCGAGCGGACGGCTGCCCGAGGTGTTCCGCGGCCTCGCCGAGGACCTGCGCTTCCGCCGCGACCTGCGCCAGAAGGTGCTGCAGGCGGCCGCCTACCCGCTCGTGGTGCTGGGCGTGTGCGTGCTCGCGCTGCTGTTCATCTTCAACTTCGTGGTGCCGAACCTGGAGAACCTCTTCTCTGGCGCCAGCGAGCTGCCGTGGTACACCGCGGCGCTGCTCGACTCGAGCGCCTTCATGCGCCGCTGGCAGTGGTTCCTCTTCGGCGGCCTCGCGGTCGTCGCGGCCCTGCTGTGGCAGGCGCGGCAGCGCCCGGCGGTGGTCGAGTGGCGCGACCGGCTGCTGGTCGGCACGCCGGGCCTGCGCGAGGCCACCGCCATGGTCGAGCGCATCCGCTTCGCGAGCGGACTCGGGCTCATGCTGGAGGCCGGCCTGACGGTGGACCGGGCGCTCACGCTGGCGACGGGCAGCATCCGTCACGGGCTGCTGCGGCGCGAGGTGTCGGTCGCCGTCGACAAGGTCCGCCGGGGCGAGCAGCTTTCGAAAGTGCTGCGCCAGACCCGGCTCTTCCCCGACTTCTACGCCTCGCTGCTCGAGGTCGGTGAGGAGAGCGGCGAGCTGGCGCGGGTGTTCACCGAGATCGCGCGGCGCAGCCGCGACGCTTTCGCCGCCGCCACGGCGCGCGCCACGACGCTGCTCGAGCCGGCGCTGATCCTCGTCATGGGCGCGATCGTCGGCGGGGTGGTGGTGATCATGATGCTCAGCATCACCTCCGTGGCGGACGTCGGACTCTGAGGACCGCGCCCGTGCCGCGCCGGCAACGCGCCTTCACGCTGGTCGAGCTGCTGATCGTGTTCGCGATCCTCGGCCTGCTGGTGGCGCTGGTCGGGCCGCTCGGCGCGCGGCAGATGGACAGGGCCCGGGCGCAGGAACAGTACCTCGTGCTCGAGCGGACGGTCGAGGGACTCGCCTTCCGCGCCTTCGCCGAGGGCCGCGAGGCGCGGCTGCTCGCGCGCGGCGCCCAGCTCGACTGGCAGCTCGGCGACGAGCCGCCGCGCGTGCTGGTGCTCGACCGGCTGTTCTTCGAGCCGGAGCAGGCGGTGCGCATCGACGCGCACGGCATCGCACAGCCGGCCGCGCTCGAGCTGCACCAGGCCGGTCGGCCGCGCACGCTCACGCTCAACCGCTGGCTGGAGGGCGGCTGATGCGCCGCCAGCGCGGCTTCACCCTCATCGAGGTGCTCATCGCGGCGACCATCCTGTTCGCGGCGATCGCGGTCATCAGCGAGACCTACCGGGCCTCGATGCCCTCTGCGCGCTGGCGCTCGTCATCGCCCTGGCGATGCAGTGGCTCGCCGCGCCGCTTGTCAGCGCCCTGTTCGGGGCGGAATATGCCGCCGCGGCGCCGGTGCTGGCGCTGCACATCTGGGCCGGCGTGTTCATCTTCATGCGCGCGCTGTTGAGCCGCTGGCTGGTGGCCGAGGACCTGCTCAGGTTCTCGCTGGTGACGCATCTCGCGGGGGCCGTGATCAACGTGGTCGGCAACCTCATCCTCATTCCGCGCCATGGGCCGCTGGGCGCCGCGATCGCTACGGTGGTGTCCTACGCCGTGGCGAGCTGGCTGGCGCTGTTCGCCTCGGCGGCGACGCGCCCGATGGCGTGGAAGATGGCCCGTGCCCTGCTGCTGCCGCTGCGCTGGCGGGCGCTCGCGGGCTACGCGCGCGAGGCTCTGCCGTCGCTCGGTCCGGGGGCGCGGTGATCATCGAGATCAAGGGCGCGCAGTTCGCGAACCAGGGGGCGCACCTGATGCTGCTCGGCACCGTGGCGCGCATTGCGGCCGCGCGGCCAGAGGCGCGGGTGGCGCTGGCCGCGGGGCCGAACTCACCCTATGAGGCCCGCGCCCGGCTCGGCGCGTGGCAGAAGCTGCCGCTGCGCAAGGGCCGCCTCGACCTGACCGCGCTCGCGTACCTCGGGCCGCGGGTCGTGCATGCCGCGCTCGCGCGCTACGGCATCGTCACGGAGGCGCGCGTCGACGCGGTGCTCGACATCTCCGGTTTCGCCTACGGCGAGCGTTGGGGCGAGCGGGCGCTGCTGGCCTGCGCCGCCGAGCTCGAACGTTTCGGCAGCCGCGGCAAGCCTTATTTCTTCCTGCCGCAGGCCTTCGGTCCATTCCGGCCGGGCGCGGCGGCGGAGCGATTCGGCCGCGCGCTGCGCCACGCCGCGCTCGTCGCCGCCCGCGACGGCGAGTCACTCGCCCACCTGCA
>JBBINN010000096.1:0-7402 GCA_037443885.1 Gammaproteobacteria bacterium
GCTGCCGCGCGTGCTCGACCCGGCCGCGGGCCGGACGACCCGGTGATGGACCCCGCCGACGAGGCGGGCGCGGATCGACGCCAGCTCGCGCTCGAGCGCCGCGGCGAGGAGCCCCTCCATTTCCTGGCGCGCCCGTGGCCCGGGTGCGAGCTCGAGCACCTTGGGGAGCCACAGCTCGCGGTTGGCGAGCATGCCGGCGAGTGTCTCGCCGAGACGCGCCGGATCGTGCCCGAGCAGCCGCGCAAGGCGCGCGAGCGCCGCCGCGACCTCGCCCTCCTCCTCCAGGCGCGCAACCAGGCGGCGGGCAGCCACTGTGTGGATGGGCGCCGCGTCGTCGGCCAGCGTCGGCGACAGCGCGATGCGTGCCGCAAGCGGCAGGCGCCGCGCGAGCCAGTGATTGAACCCGTCGATCGTCTGCACGTGCAGCCGCGCCGGATGGCGCTCGAGGTCCCAGCCAAGGCGTCGAGAGTTCGCCAGCGCCGCGAGTGCGAGCTGGTGCGTCAGGCGCTCCGCTTCGGATTCTCCGGCAGGGACACCCGCGGCCGCGGCGCCGAGCGCCGCGACGATGCGATGGCGCATCTCTGCGGCCGCCTTGCGGGTGAAGGTGATGGCAACGACTTCCTCCGGACGATCGACGCAGGCGAGCAGCCGCAGGAAGCGCTGCGTGAGCAGGCTCGTCTTGCCGGACCCGGCCGGCGCCTGAACGATGAAGGAACCCGCCGGGTCGAGCGCACGCTGTCGCGTCTCGGCGTCCCTGGCCGCGGGGTCAGCCATGTTCCCCCTCCTCCTCGTCCTGCTGGAGAGCGCGGCGATCCACGCGGCAAAGCGTCTCGAGGTGACAGAGTCGGCAGGTCTGGGGCTGCTTCGGATCGACCGCAGCATGGCCCAGCCGGTGCTGCTCGGCCAGCCGGGCCAGCCAGGCCGCCCACCGCGCCTTGATCTCGGGCCAGTCGAGACCCGGCTCGATATCCTCGGCGATCCTGAACCGCTCGGCCGGTGTGAGTCCCGGCAGGCCTGCGTCGGGTGCGCCGAGGGCGAGGTAGCGCGCGTCCCTGGCGCCGACGGCCACGAACGCGATACCCGCGACGTGACCCTGGGTCATCACGGCATACAGCGGCAGCTGCGGGGCCTCCGGTCTCGCGCCGCGCCACTGCCCGGGCCGCGGCGTGCCGGTCTTGTAGTCGATGAGCACGAGACCCGAAGCCGTCCGGTCGATGCGGTCCACGCGCAGGCGCAGCGGCAGCCCGGCAAAGGCCGTCTCCAGCGGCTGTTCCAGCGCGACCGCCTCGAACGGCTCGCGCCCGGCATCCGTGGCGAGCAGCGCCGCCACCGCTGCCTCCTGCCACTCGGCCTCGAGCCGCTCCAGCCGTGGCGGGATCCCGGGCGGCAGCTCCTGCGCCAGCGCGGCCGCAACGCAGCGGCGCGCGAGCGCAACCCGGCCGGAAATCTCGAGGGACTGAAGGGCGGCGCTGTCGCCCAGCTCGCGCCACGCAAGTTCGAGGGCCGCGTGCAGCGCGAGCCCGCGGACGCGCCGGTCGACGCCTGGCATCGGCTCGTCGAGCTCGCACGCGCCGAGGCGCAACTCCGCGAAGGCCCTGAACGGGCACTGGGCCTGAAGTTCGAGGATGCGCGCGCCCCCGCGGGCCCGGGCAGGGTCCAGGGCCGGCGCGCGATCGTTGGTGATCTCCTCGCGCAACGAGTGACCGGCCATGACCCGCGCACGGTCGAGTGACCTCGCGCGACGCTCGTGCAGCGTGAGGTCGGCCGGAATCAGCCGGCTTGCCTCGGCATCGGCATCGTCGTGCCTGAGCGGCCAGCTGAACACCACCTCCGCCGCCGAACCCAGCCAGGCCGCGGTGGTCGCCATGGCCTCGTCGCGGCACGCCTCGGCGGTGGCGCCGGGCAGCGCCAGCCGGCGCTGCAGCGCGAGTGGCAGGAAGGGGTCGGGCGACGGCGACCGCGGCCAGGCGGATGCCGTCACGCCGCTCACCCAGAGCCCATCGAGCGGCAGGCCCGGCGCCTCGAGGCTGTCGTAGACGAGCACGCGGGCGTCGCCTCTCTCGGGCTGGAAAGGTGCCGCGCAGAACTCGTCCAGCTCCGCCCGGGCCTCGTCGGCCGTGAGCGACTGGGTGACCCGGTCGAGGCCGGCGAGCCGGGCAAGCGATTCCCGGAAGCGCTCTGCGCACTGGAACTCGTCGCTGGCGAGCGGCGTGGGTGCCGGCCAGCCCCAGGCCTGCAGCAGGCTGCCGAAAGCGCTTGCCCAGCTGCTGGCCCGCCGCCGCGCCGGCCCGCGCCAGAGTTCCGCGGAGGCCGTGAGCGCGGCCGCGAGCACCACGCAGCCGGCCGCCCGCGCCTCGTTCTCGAGCGCGGACCAGGACAGTCGGGAGAGGCCCCGCCGGCGGAGTACCAGGTCCAGCCGCAGGCGCGCCTCGAGCTCCCCGGGCGCACCGAGGTAGCGGCTGCGCAGCCAGCGACTCACCTGCCGAAGCTCCGGCATCGGTGTCGGTTGGAGGCAGGCAAGCGCGTCACCGACGACCTGTGCGCTCGCGAGCGCAGGACCACCGGCGAAATCCACGATGCGGTCCCGTTCGAGGCGACCCGGCAGTTCGAGACCGGGCTGCAGCGCGGCGTCGAACGCGCGTGCAACGCCGCCGCGGCGTGCGGCCAGGTCCGGCATCACGACGCCGAAGAGAGCTTCCGGCGACTCGGTGAGCCGCAGGGCCAGCCAGTCGAGAACGGCCTCCAGTTCATCGTCCGGATGCTCGGCGGCGTGGCGGGCGACCGTTCTTGTCACCGCAGGCCTCGGCGCGAAGGCGGCGCTGCCCCCGGCGGCCGCGATCGCCTCGATGAGCCTCTCGAGGGCGGACGTCGCGCGGTCGAATCCGGCAAGGAGCACGCGGTGGCGGGGTGCGAAGCGGCCCACCCGCTCGGCGAGGGCAATGGGAAGCAGGCCCGGATCGAGCCACCCCTGCCCGTCGAGGTACGCTTCAACTGCCAGCGCCCAGTCGCGGAAAGCCTGCTGATCCCTCGTCAGCAGGTCGCTGCCGAGGTCGGACACCCGGCCGCCGTGCAAACGCAGGCTGATCCAGGCGGCCCTGGCCGCGCCGCCGAGGTCGCGCTCCTCGAGCAAGCCGCCCTCGGCCTGCCGGCGCAGCTGGCGCCGCCAGGGCCAGACCGCCTCGGCGGAGCTGAGCAGTTGCAGCGTGTCGCCGTCGTCCGCGGCCTCGAGCCAGCAGCGCTCGAGCCAGGTCTCCAGCGGCACCACGTCCGCGCTGCGCCAGACCCGGCGACCCGCGCGGCGCTGGGCCGCCTCGTGTCGCCGGCGCAGCAGGCGAGCCTGCCGCCGCGTCGCCGTGACGACCGTACCGGCGGTGTCGAGATGCCTGAGGAGAGGGTCGTCCGTGGTCATGGCGTGGATGGGAGGACTCCCCACCACGCTAAACCCCGTGGTGGCTCACTGGACGGCCCTGAGCGTGCCGCCACGCGAGGCCTTGCCGGACGCCCAGGAGTCGAGTTCCTCCTCGATGCGCAGGAACACGGTGCGCAGCGTCTCGGGCTCGGGAAGGTTGGTGATCCGGAAGTGGTCGTTGTAGGCAACGTTGAAGCTGACGCCCGGCGCCACCAGCACGTGGCGGTTCTCCAGCAGGTCGAGGGCGAAGGCCTGGTCGTCGAAGTCAGGCAGGTGGTCGTGCCTGACCTGCACGAAAGCGTAGAGCGCCCCGCGCGGCGGCGTGAGCGCGAGGTGGCGGCTCGCCGCGACGCCGTCGATGATCGCCTGGCGGGACTGGTGCAGGCGCCCGCCGGGCGACACGAGGTCACGGATGCTCTGGTAGCCGCCGAGCGCCGTCTGCACGGCCCATTGCCCGGGCACGTTGCTGCACAGCCGCAGCGAGCTCAGCAGTTCCAGGCCCTGCAGGTAGGCCGCCGCCTGGTCGCGTGCCCCGGAGAACACCGCCCAGCCGACACGGTAACCGCAGGCGCGGTACACCTTCGACAGTCCCGACAGTGTGCCGCAGAGCGTTTCCCGCACCAGCGTCGACATCGGCACGAACTCGGCGCCGTCGTAGGTCATGCCGTCGTAGATCTCGTCGGCGAAGACGACCAGCCGGCTCTGCTCGGCAAGGCGCGCGAGCGCGCCGAGCGTCTCGCGCGAGTACACCGCCCCGGTCGGGTTGTTCGGGTTGATGACGACGATCGCCCGCGTGCGGCGCGTGACGAGGCGCGCGACCTCCTCCGGGTCCGGCTCGAAGCCACGCTCGGGTCGGCAGGGATAGTGGATCGCGCGCCCTCCATTCAGGGTCACCGCCGCGGTCCAGAGCGGGTAGTCCGGGCTTGGCACGAGCACCTCGTCGCCCGGCTCGAGCAGTGCGCGCAGCACGAGGTCGATGAGTTCGCTCACGCCGTTGCCGATGAAGACGTCCTCGGCCGTGACGTCGAGCACCCCGCGGTCCTGCTGCTGCATCACCACGGCCTCGCGCGCCGGGAAGATGCCCTTCTGGTGGCAGTAGCCCTCGGCCGCGGCCAGGTTCTCGATCATCGCCAGGCGCATCGTCTCGGGCGCGCGGAATCCGAAGGCGCCCGGGTTGCCGATGTTCAGGGAAATGATCTCGTAGCCCATCCTCTCCATCTCGTGGGCACGCCGGGCCAGGCGTCCACGGATCTCGTAGCGTACGTTGGAGAGGGCCGAACTCGCAGGAATCTGGGTCTTGGGCATGGAGAGGACCGGCACCGCTGGACGCCTCAGCATAACCCAGCCGGAACCCCGCTTGCCGCCGGCGTGGGGCTCGACCAGTGACTCCGGTGAGCCATACCCGGCGAACGGTGTATACAATCCCGTTTGTCCAGCCGGAGACTTCGCAAGTGAACCCCGTGAACCCGCTCAAGCAGGCCATGCCACTTCTGGCCACACAGGAAGGCGTCTGGGAAGGCTGGTACCGCCATTTCGACGCCAGTGGCGACAGGGTCGACGAGCACCGCTCCCGCCTCGTCTGCCGCTTCCCCGACAGCGGCCCGGTGCCCTACCACCAGACGAACCACTACACCTGGCCGGACGGGCGGACGGAGCTGCGCGACTTCCCGGCGACCTTTCGGGCAGGACGCCTGTGGTTCGACAACGAGCTGATCTACGGCTGGGCCGCGGAGGAGCCACTCGACGCGCACCACCGCACCATCCTGCTCCACTGGGTCCGCAAGGGCGAGCCCGAGACCTACCTCGACGAAATGATCCAGGTCAGCGACTGCGGCCGTTACCGGACGCGAGTGTGGCAGTGGATCCACGGCGGCAGGACGCGCATGCGAACGCTGATCGACGAGGAGAAGGTCTCGGACTCGTGGCATGGGCTCTGATCCGCGCAGGGGGCACAAGCCGGTGAGCGACTTCGACACCCTCGCCCCGCCCTCCAACGACGAGCGATCCCGTCAGGCCTTCGTGTCGGCGCTGCGCAAACGCATCATGGTGGACATGGCGGCGGACATGCGACGCGTGTACGAGCGCGATGTGGCGCCTGCGTTCGAGGCCCGTCACGGCCGGGCGCCACGGAACGGACGGGAGGTTCGCAGGGCCATGCTCTCGAACGCCTGCTTCCGCGCCTGGTCCGCGCTTCGCTACAGCGCGCAGGAGATGACGTGGTGGTCGGTCATGCCGCAGGTCGAGCGCCAGCTGCCGCGGCTGGTCGAGGCCGCGCGGGAGGCGGCCGCCCACCCGATGCGGGGCTCGCTGCGCCTGGATCCGCGACTCGAGATTCCGCGCGCCGTCTCGGCACTCGACATCCACCTCATGCCAGGCTGCTTTCACACGGAGCACACGGAGGACGACGTCGCCCAGGGCGCCGTCTATACCCTCGGCACGGCGGTATTCGGCGGGGCCCTGAAGCTACGTGCCGACCGGCGCGGCGGAGTCGCCGCATCCATCGCGAACTGGCTGCGCGTGCGCCATCCCGACTTCCGTCCGGCGGACCTGCTCGATCTCGGCTGTTCCACCGGCAGCAACCTGTTCCCCTACCTGCCGGTGTTCCCCGGACTCGTCGGCTACGGCGTCGACATCGGCGCGCCGATGCTGCGCTGCGCGCACGCGAGGGCGCAGTCACTCGGTCTCGAGGTGCACTTCTCCCAGCAGAACGCCGGATCAGTGGACTTTCCGGACGGGAGTTTCGATGTGGTCTGCTCGAGCTTCTTCCTGCACGAGCAGCCGGTGAAGGCCACGCGGAAAATCCTGCGCGAGGCGTTCCGCGTGCTGCGGCCCGGCGGCGTGATGGTGCACATGGAACTCCCACCCGCCTCCAAGACGGATCCTTACTACAACTTCTACCTGGACTGGGACGCCTACTACAACAACGAGCCGCACTACGCGGCATTCCGCTCCCTGCAGTTCCCGCAGGAAGTGGCGCGCGCGGGATTTGCGCCCGAACGCTACTTCCAGACCCGCATCCCGAACTGGGGAACCCTGCCCGAGGTCGAGTTCGAGGCCGCCGCGCGAGGCGAACGCCCTGCACCGCCACACGGCAATGGCGCGAGCTGGTTCATCTTCGGCGCCTGGAAATGACACGGGGCGGCCGCAGCGCGGCCGCCCCGTCACAGTCGCCTCGGCCGCCGCCGGCCGAGGGATGCCGACGTGGCTACTTGCGCATTATGCGACGCTTGGGGCCATGGCTGTGCGCCACGTTGTGGTCGCCGTGGTGATGCGGGATGTCGCCGTGCGCGTGACCGTGATCCCCGGCGTACTCGAAGTCCACCGGGTGGTTGTGATCGCCGGTCGCCACCCACTTGTAGAGGTCCGGCTTCCAGTGCTGGATGCGGCTCGCGGCCCGCTCGAGGTTCTCCTCGGGCGTCGTCCACGGGTTGAAGTGGAAGTGGTTGAAGAGCTGCGAGTCGGTGCGGCCCAGCGCCAGCGTGCCGTACTTGCAGGCGAAGGCGCCGTGGTTGATGTACGGCGGCCGCCAGAAGTAGCCGCCCGTCGGCAGGTCGCCGAACTGCATCATCCAGGACGTGCCCCAGATGTGGTAGCTCTCCTCGGCGCAGTCGTGGTAGCTGATGTTGTCCTGCCAGAAGTTCGGCGTCATGCAGTAGAGAAAGGTGAAGCCCTGCGTTCGTGGGTCGAAGCGCAGAATCTTGACGAGACAGCCCGGCGCCGTCGCCGGATAGAAGTTCGTCGACGTCCAGCTCATGCCCTCGTAGGAATCGACGACCGAGTAGCGGTGCCGCTCGGCGCCCGGGTGGTCCGAGTCCGACTCGACGAGGCTCGGCTCGCCGTAGTTGTAGAACATCAGCACCTGCGCGCCGCGGGGCGTGGACAGCGCCGGCATCGCGACGCCCGCCGGGACGAAGAAGTAGTAGCCGGGGCCGTGGACCTGGTCGCCGACGGTCACGGACCCGGACAGGACGAACATCTCCATCTCGGAGTAAC
>JBBINN010000096.1:7412-10967 GCA_037443885.1 Gammaproteobacteria bacterium
ATGCCGGGCGGCTGGCGGTAGCCGGGCTCGAACATCACCTTCATCGAGCAGGCGCCCGTATCGGTGTCGAGGGATAGCATCTTGTAGCGCATGCCCTTGCCGAAGCCGGGCAGCGTCATCTTCTTCCAGGCGACGTTGGTCTCGACGAAGGGCTCTATGTGCGGACGGGCCATGGTCAATCCTCCAGTGTCGAGACGCGTGTCAGAACACGACCTTGAACTTGCGCCTGGGCTTCTGCGGGATCTCCTCGGCGGGGATCTTGCGCAGCGTATCCAGGTGCACGTTGAACCCGCGGGTCTGGATCCGTTCGAGGAAGGCTGCGATCCACTTCTCGCGCTTCGGCGCGAGCGCGTCCTGCTCCGCCACGATCTTGCGGTAGCGGACCTTCTGCTCGCGGGTCTCCTGCTTCAGCCAGCGTTCGGCCTCGCGGCTGCGCTTGTGCCTGATCAGCTTCATCGTCTCTCTCCCTCCCTCGAAGGTTGCGCGGGCAAAGGCGCCATCGGCTCGGTTGTTGTCCTCGTCCGGACCTATGGTCGCCAGGGTGTATACAATCACGGAGAGTAGAGGAGCCCCGGCCGGCGCGCAAGCGATGAACGCCGGCCGACCGCGGCTACCTGAGGCCGAGCCAGCGCGACAGGTACACGCCGCGCACATTCTCTTTCCAGCCGGTCACCTGCTGCGACACGACACGGCGGCCAGCGTAGAAGTAGAGCGGCGCCACCGGGTGCTGCGCGAGCGCCAGCGCCTCGGCCTGCGCCAGCAGTGCGGCGCGCCGGCCGAGGTCTGCAGTCCGCTCCGCCTCGCGCACGAGCGCGTCGTAGCCGGGCACGGCCCAGCCGGACTGGTTCATCGCGCCCGCGCCGGACTCGAGGCGCTCGAGGAAGGAGACGGGGTCCGTCGTTCCGGCGAGCCACTGGAAGCGCACCGCGTCGAATTCCCCGCGCCCGACTTCCCCGACCAGCGCCTTGAGCTCCAGCGCCTTCAACTCTGCGCGGATGCCCACGGCCTGCCACATGGACGCGAGCGCCACGGCGACCCGCCGGTTCACGTCGCCGCTGCCGTAGGTGAGCGTGAAACCGAGCGGCTTCGCAGGGCCGTACCCGGCCTCGGCCAGCAGCGCCCTCGCCTGCCTCACGCGCTCCGCCTGCGCCGCCGCGGCGAAGTCGGCGCGGGCCGGGCGCGGGTAGTTCGACGCGCCGGGCGGCACGAGCCCGAAGGCCGGTGTCTCTCCCGCGCGTGTGACGTGCCTGGTCAGGGCCTCGCGGTCGACCGCCATCGAGACGGCGCGGCGCACCCGCGCATCGTCGAACGGCGGACGGCGGACATTGAAGGCGATGTGCTCGAGCCCGAACCCGGCAGACAGCTGCAGCTCTTTCGGCAGGTTCTGCCGGGCCCAGTCGAGCTGATCGGGCGGAACCACGAGCACCACGTGAAGCTCGCCGGCACGGAATCGCCGCAGCGCGCTCGCGGCATCGCCCGGATGCACGTGCACCACGGCGTCGAGCGAAACGCGCGCCGCATCGTAGAAACGCGGGTTCTTGCGCAGCCGCACATGCGAGTTCGGCACCCATTCGTCGAGCATGAACGGGCCGTTGCTGACCATGACGCCGGGGCGGAACCAGTCCGCCGGGCGCGCCTCGACGAGGTGCTGCGGCGCCGGGGAACTGTAGCTGGCGAGTACCTCCGGGAAGTACGGCGCGGGATGCACGAGTTCGATGCGCAGGCGGCGCTGGTCGAGCGCCTTCACGCCGAGGTCCGACGCCGGCCTGCGGCCGGCGCTGACTTCGCGCGCGTTCCGGATCGCGTACAGCCGCGCGGCAAAGGGAAAGGCTGTCGCCGGGTCGAGCATGCGCCGGAGCGACCACTCGAAATCCATCGCAGTAAGCGGACGCCCGTCCGACCAGAGGAGCCCGTCGCGGAGGCGGAACTCCCAGACCAGCCCGTCCGGACTCACGGTCCACGACTCCGCGGCGCCTGCGATCGGTTTCGCCTCGGCATCCAGCGTGAGCAGCCCGAGGAACAGGTCGGAGACGATCTGCACCTCGCCCGGCAGGGCGAAGCGGTGCGGATCCAGCGTGGCCGGATCCTGGGTGCCGGCGCGCAGCAGCACCTTGCCGCTCGCCGCCGCGGCGGCCGGCAGCAGGGCCACGAGCAGCGAAGCGAGCAGCGCGGCCAGGCGCCTCACAGCGCGAGCCCCGCGGCGTGACCTTCCGACGTCGCTGCCATGACCGTGCGCGGCGCGTAGCAGTCGCCGACGAGCCTCAACTCGACGCCCGCCGCACGCAGCGGCGCCGCGAGGGCATCGTCGGCGACGCGCGCGGTCGAGTAGGTGAAGATGGCGACGTCGCCGATTACCGTTTCCGCCCCGGTATAGACGTTTCTCGCCAGCACCATGCCCTCCTCCAGCCGCGAGTTAGGCGACGGCTCCGTGAGCGGACAGATCTCGATGCCGAGCCTCGCCAGGCGCCGCAGGATTCCCAGGCGGGTCACCAGCGGCGTGTCCTCCGCGATCCGGTCGCGCGGCGTCAGGATCACCACGCGGTCGAACAGCCGCTTCAGGACCTGTGCCGATGCGTAGGTGCCCTCGCCGTGATCCATGTCGAACAGCACCGCTGTGCCACCCTGAGGCTCCGCGAGGTCCACGAGGTCGGGCATGAGGGTGCGCAGATCCGGGATCATCCCCTCCGCACGCCATTCCTCGGGCAGCATCCTCGGCCAGCCCATGGTCGAGCCCGCTGCGAGCACCACGGCCTCGGGGTCCAGGGCCAGGATGTCCCCCACGCTGGCGCGCAGGCCGAGCTCGAGCGCGACGCCGGCACGTTTCGCCGCGAGCAGCTGGTAGTCGTAGATGCTGGAGAGATTCTCGCCCCCCGGCAGGCGTGCGTGCAGGCGCGTCTTGCCGCCTGCCTCCGCACCGGAGCCGAGCACGGTGACCTCGTGTCCCCGGGCGGCGGCCACCCAAGCTGCCTCGAGCCCCGCGATGCCTGCGCCGACCACGACCACGCGCCGGCCACGGGCGGCCTTCTGTGGCCAGTAGTCGGTCTCGTCGTGTTCCGCTACACGCGGGTTGTTGTCGCAGGCGAGGGTCGAGTGTTCGGTGATCCGGCCCCAGCAACTGTTGCAGGATACGCAGTAGCGGATGTCGCCGCGCCCGGCGCGGGCCTTCAGCGGCCACGCTGGATCGGTGACGAGCGGCCGCCCTAGAGCGACGAGCTCGGCGTCGCCGCGGACGATGATTCCCTCGGCCTCGGCCGGGTCCGTGATCAGGCCGACCGCCATGACGGGCACGCCAGGCACCGTGCCCTTGAGCCCGCGGACGATGTCCATGAAAGGCGCGCGAGGCCAGTGCGCGTCCGGGATGTGCATGTCGAGCGACCGCGCGTGCGCGCCCCAGGTGAAGCAGACGTAGTCCACCGCAGACGGCGTGCAAAGGCGCGGCGCGATCTCGGCGGCCTCTGACGGACCGATCCCGCCCGGCACGCCGTCGTCGCCGGGCAGCTTGAGGCCGACGATGAAGTCGGGCCCGCAGGCCTGCCGGATGGCGGCGATGGCTTC
>JBBINN010000097.1:0-10849 GCA_037443885.1 Gammaproteobacteria bacterium
ACATCATCATCGAGGCCGTGGTCGAGAACCCGAAGGTCAAGAAGGCCGTGTTCGCGGAGGTCGAGGACCTCGTCCGCGAGGACACGATCATCGCCTCGAACACCTCGACCATCTCCATCGGCTTCCTGGCCGACGGCCTGAAGCGCCCGGAGAACTTCGTCGGCATGCACTTCTTCAACCCGGTGCACATGATGCCGCTCGTGGAGGTGATCCGCGGCCCGAAGTCCTCGGCGGCGGCGGTCGGCACCACCGTGGCGCTCGCGCAGAAGATGGGCAAGACGCCGGTGGTCGTGAACGACTGCCCGGGCTTCTTCGTCAACCGGGTCCTGTTCCCGTACTTTGCGGGTTTCCACCTGCTGCTGCGCGACGGCGCGGACTTCCAGGCGGTGGACAAGGCGATGGAGCGCTTCGGCTGGCCGATGGGGCCGGCCTACCTGATGGACGTGGTCGGCATGGACACAGCCGTGCACGCGGCCGGCGTGATGGCGGAGGGCTTCCCGGACCGCATGAAGCCGGACTTCCGCGGCGCGACCGAGGTGCTGGTGGCCGCCGGCCGCTTCGGCCAGAAGAACGGCCTCGGCTACTACAGCTACGCGCCGGACAAGAAGGGCCGGCCGAAGAAGAGCGTGGACCCCAGGGCTTACGAGCTGATCGCCCCGGTCTGCGGCGAGCGTCGCGAGTTCGCGCCGGAGGAGATCGTCGCCCGTTGCATGGTGCCGATGGTCAACGAGGTGGCGCGCTGCCTGGAGGAGGGCATCGTGGCCTCGCCGCAGGAGGCAGACATGGCGCTCATCTACGGCATCGGCTTCCCGCCGTTCCGCGGCGGCGCCTGCCGCTACCTGGACCAGACCGGCGTCGCGCAGTTCCTGGCGCTGGCCGAGCGCTACGCCTCGCTCGGCAAGCTCTACGAGCCGCCTAAGCTGCTGCGCGACATGGCCTCAGCCGGCAAGAAGTTCTTCGGCTGATCCCGGCAACACGATTCCTGGAGACACCAAGATGACCCTCAATCCCCGTGATGTCGTGATCATCGACGGCGTGCGCAGCGCGATGGGCCGCTCGAAGGGCGGCATGTTCCGCAACGTGCGCGCCGAGATGCTCTCGGCCGAGCTGATCAAGGCGCTCCTGCGCCGCAACCCCGGCGTCGAGGCGGCCTCGGTCGACGACGTGGTCTGGGGCTGCGTGAACCAGACCCTGGAGCAGGGCATGAACATCGGCCGCAATGCCGCACTGCTCGCCGGCCTGCCGCACACCGTTCCCGGGCAGACGGTGAACCGCCTGTGCGGCTCGTCCATGCAGGCGCTGCACACGGCGGCGGCGCAGATCATGACCGACCAGGGCGACGTATACGTCATCGGCGGCGTGGAGCACATGGGCCACGTCGGCATGATGCACGGCATCGACCTGAACCCCGCGGCCTCGAAGCAGTACGCCAAGGCCTCGAACATGATGGGCCTCACGGCCGAGATGCTCGGGCGCATGCACGGCATCAGCCGCGAGATGCAGGACCGCTTCGCCGTGCGCTCGCATGCGCGTGCCTGGGAAGCGACCCAGACCGGGCGCTTCGCCCGCGAGATCGTGGGCATCGAGGGGCACGACGCCGACGGCGTGCGCCAGCTCTGCGAGGTCGACGAGGTGATCCGGCCCGAGACGACCTACGAGGCGCTCGCGGCCCTGCCGCCGGCCTTCGACCCGAAGAACGGCACCGTGACGGCTGGCTCCTCGTCGGCCATCTCCGACGGCGCCGCCGCGATGCTGGTGATGAGCGCGGCCAAGGCGCAGGCGCTCGGCCTCGCGCCGCGGGCGCGGGTGCGCGCCATGGCGGTGGCCGGCTGCGACCCGGCGATCATGGGCTACGGCCCGGTGCCGGCGACGAACAAGGCGCTCAAGCGTGCCGGCCTCAAGACCGGGGACATCCAGGTGTACGAGCTGAACGAGGCCTTCGCCGCGCAGTCGCTGCCCGTGGTCAAGGACCTCGGCCTGATGGACGCGATGGACGAGAAGGTGAACCTGAACGGTGGCGCGATCGCCCTCGGTCACCCGCTCGGCTGCTCGGGCGCCCGCATCCTCACCACCCTGCTCAACGCGATGGAGTGGAAGGACGCGAGCCTTGGCGTGGCGACCATGTGCATCGGGCTCGGGCAGGGCATCACGACCGTGCTGGAACGCCACTGAAGAATAACCGCCGCGGCCAATCGACGCGGCCTGCGCCAGGAGGATGAGGCAATGACCGACCAGAAGGCCAAGGACGTCGCGATGGAGCTGGCGGAGTCCGCGCGCCAGCAGGAATGGGAGTCGGTCAGCTTCACGGCGGAACTGTTCAAGGGCAGTTTCCGCTGGGACATCGTGTATCCGTTCCCCGCGCAGCCGCCCGAGGACAAGCGCATCGGCGACGAGTACATCGAGAAGATCCGGCCGGTGATCGAGAAGCACGTCGATCCCTGGAAGATCGACGAGGACGGCGAATATCCGCGCGAGGCGCTCGAGGCGATGGCCGAGGTCGGCCTGTTCGGGATGAAGATCCCGAAGGAATACGGCGGGCTGGGTCTGTCCGTCACCAACTACGCCCGCGTGCTCGGTGTGATCGGCAGCTACTGCGGCAGCACGGTGGCGTACCTGTCGGCTCACCAGAGCATTGGCGTGCCGCAGCCGCTCAAGGAGTTCGGCACCGAGGAGCAGAAGCGCAAGTACCTGCCCCGCCTCGCCAGGGGCGAGATCTCGGCCTTCGCGCTCACCGAGCCGGGGGTTGGCTCGGACCCGGCCCGGATGACCACGACGGCGACGCCGTCCGAGGACGGCAAGCACTACGTGCTGAACGGCGACAAGCTGTGGTGCACCAACGTCAGCGACCCGAAGACGACGCTGATCGCAGTGCTGGCGCGAACACCGGACAAGGTGCTGCCGAACGGCAAGACCCTTCCGCAGATTTCATGCTTCGTGGTCGAGACAGCCTGGCCGGGCGTGGAACGCGTGCGGCGCTCGCGCTTCATGGGCCTCCGGGGCATCGCGAACGGCATCGTCACCTTCAAGGACGTGAAGGTGCCCGTCGAGAACCTCGTCGGCAAGCCGGGCGAGGGGCTCAAGATCGCGCTCGCGACGCTGAACGTCGGTCGCCTCGGCATCCCGGCCGCGGCCGTCGGCGGCGGCATGGCGCTCGTCGAGGACGCGAGGTGGTGGACCTCGACACGGCAGCAGTGGGGCCAGCCCGTCGGCAAGCACCAGGCCGTCGCGAGGCTGGTGTCCAGCTACATGGCGCAGCTGTTCGCCATGAAGGCTATGGTCTACATCGCCTGCGCGTTCGCCGACCACAAGAACGCTGACATCCGGCTCGAGGCGGCAGCGGCCAAGTACTGGTGCTCCGAGACACTCTGGAAGATGTACGACGACTACCTGCAGGCGCGAGGGGGTCGCGGCTATGAGCGCGCCACGTCGCTGTACGCGCGGGGCGAGCGGCCGACCAACATCGAGATGGGCATGCGCGACGCGCGCGTCAACCGCATCTTCGAGGGCTCCTCGCAGGTGATGCACCTCATCATCGCGCGCGAGGCGCTCGACACCCACTTCAAGCTGGTGATGCCCATCCTGCAGCCCAAGCCCGGACAGAAGGTCTCCAAGGGCGAGGCGATGATGAAGGCGGCCGGTTTCTACGGCACCTGGCTGCCGAAGCTCTTCATGCCGGAGACCGGCGGCCACCTCGAGGCGAAGCACCTCAACGACCGAAACCGCAAGCACCTCGCGTACTGCGCCAAGACCAGCAAGCTGCTGGCCCGGCGCCTCTTCGCCACCATGGCGAAATACGGCCCGAAGCTCGAGCGCGAGCAGATCATCCTCGGCAACTTCGTGGACATCGGGGTGGAACTCTTCGTGATGGCCTCGGCGCTGTCCTACGCCGACCACCTCACGGCAGCCAATCCGGCGGACGCGTCGCCGCAGGAGCTCGCCGACCTGTTCTGCCGCGAGGCGCGCCGGCGCATCGAGGGCAACTTCCGGGCGGTGAAGAGCAACTTCAACCGCTCCTACAACAAGGTCGCGGGCCTGCTCATGGACGGCAAGCTCGGCTGGCTGGCCGAGGGCGCGATGAACCCGATCCCGCCGCAGTACCGGGACTGGGAAAAGAACGACTACGAGCATCCGCGGGGCGGCATGCCGGTGGCGCCTGGTAGCGAGACGCGTGGCCGGGACCGGTCGGCGGCCTGAGCTGACGATCCGGCGAGTGCCGACCGGCTGCTAGTGGAGCGGCGCCGGTCGGCCGGGCCTGGACGTAGGAAGGCCCGTGACGCCGCTCACGTTTGTTCGAGCGTCATAAAATCATCACGCGACTGAAACCTCGTCGGAACATGCACTTGCGATAGTGCCGGCCACCTGAAAGGCCCACTTGGGGCCGGAGGTGGCCGGACATGGACGCAGCCCGCGCTCGCCAGCGCTTCGCGCGGTTCGACGCTGCCGAGTACCGTCTGTGCCTGCGCCTCAACCGCGGCTGCGACTTCATGGCGATCCGCGGTGTGTTCGCGGTCGTGAGCCGCCTGGGCGATGGTCCGTTCTGGTACGCGCTCGTGCTCCTGTTGCCGATTCTCTACGGCCCGGCCGGGCGTGGGCCGGCGCTCCAGCTCGCGCTGACGGCGCTCGCCGGCGTCGCGATTTACAAGCTCCTCAAGCACCGCCTGGTGCGCGAGCGCCCGTTCATCTCCCACGCTGCCATTCGCGCGGCGGTGCCGCCGCTCGACCGCTACAGCTTCCCCTCGGGCCACACGCTGCATGCGGTGTGCCTCACCATCGTTGCCACGCATCACTTCCCCGAGCTCGGCTGGGTGCTCTGGCCTTTCGCCGCGCTGGTCGCGGCGTCGCGCCCGGTCCTCGGCCTGCATTACCCCACCGACGTCGCCGCCGGGGCCGCCATCGGCGCAGGCCTCGCCGCCACGTCGCTCGCACTCTACTGACGGTCATTGCAAGCGGGCCTCCGGTCGTGCCCACGGAAGGGCGCGCCCGGGGCAACCCGTGAGACTCGAGGGGACATTCCTGTCGACTTTGCCGGTGTCGTTGCCGGTCGCGCCTGATATCTTTGGCAAAATCAACAGGAATGTCCCCTCGCGTCTCTCGAGTTCCACATGGCCCGCACCCTGAAGAGCACCCCGCGCCGCGACGGCTTCCGGATGCCGGCGGAGTTCGAGCCGCACGCCGGCACGTGGATGATATGGCCCGAGCGGCCGGACAACTGGCGCCTCGGCGCGAAGCCCGCGCAGGAGGCCTTCACCGCCGTGGCGACCGCGATCGCCGCCAGCGAGCCGGTCACCGTCGGCGCCTCCGCGGCGCAGTACGAGAACGCCCGGGCGCAGCTGCCCGCCGCGGTTCGCGTGGTCGAACTCAGCACCAACGACGCCTGGGCGCGCGACAACGGCCCGACCGGCGTGGTGGACGCCCAGGGCCGCGTGCGCGGCGTGGACTGGGTGTTCAACGCCTGGGGCGGCCTCGACGGTGGCCTCTACTTCCCCTGGGACCAGGACGACCTGGTCGCGCGAAAAGTGCTGGAGGTGGAAGGTCTCGACCGCTACCGCGCGCCGTTCGTGCTGGAGGGTGGCGCCATCCACGTGGACGGCGAGGGCACGCTGATCACGACCGAGGAATGCCTGCTCAACCCGAACCGCAACCCGGGCCTCACGCGCGCGGACGTCGAGCGGAACCTGCGCGACTACCTCGGCGTCGAGCAGGTCATCTGGCTCGGCCGCGGCGTGTTCAACGACGAGACCGACGGCCACGTGGACAACCTCTGCTGTTTCGTCCGCCCGGGCGAGGTGGCGCTCAGCTGGTGCGACGATCCCGACGATCCGCAGTACGAGATCAGCCGCGACGCGCTCGCGCGCCTGCGTGCTGCCCGCGACGCCCGCGGCCGGCGCCTGCTCGTGCACAAGATTCCGCAGCCCGGGCCGCTGTTCATGACTGCGCAGGAGGCTGCTGGCGTCGACCGGCGCGAAGGCTCGCGCCTGCGCCAGGCGGGCGACCGCATGGCGGGCTCGTACGTGAACTTCTACATCGCCAACCGGCGTGTCGTCGTGCCGCTGCTCGACCCGGCGAAGGACGCCCGCGCGCTGCGCATCCTGCGCCGGCTCTTCCCGGGCCGCGAGGTCGTGGGCGTGCCGGCCCGCGAGATCCTGCTCGGGGGCGGCAACATCCACTGCATCACCCAGCAGGTGCCGGCCGGCGCCCAGCCACGGCGGGCCACGCGCCTGCGCAGGATCGCCGCTTGAGTCCGGCAGCCGGCCACCCGCGCGGCCTGTACACGCTCTTCTTCACCGAGCTGTGGGAGCGCTTCAGTTACTACGGCATGCGGGCGATCCTGGTGCTGTTCATGGCTGCTCAGGTCGAGAACGGCGGCCTCGGGCTGGACGACGCCACCGCGACGGCCATCTACGGTCTCTACACCGCCGCGGTCTACCTGTTCGCCTTGCCCGGCGGCTGGGCCGCGGACCAGCTTTTCGGCGCCCAGCGCGCCGTCTGGTACGGCGGCATCGTCATCGCCGCTGGACACTTCACGATGGCGGTGCCGACCACCACCACGTTCTACGTCGGCCTCGTGCTGATCGTGCTCGGCACCGGCCTGCTCAAGCCCAACATCAGCGCCATCGTCGGCGACCTGTACCCGGAAGGCGGCGCGCGCCGCGACGCGGGCTTCTCGATCTTCTACATGGGTATCAACATCGGTGCCTTCCTCGGGCCGCTGGTCTGCGGCTTCCTCGGCGAGCGGGTGGACTGGCACTGGGGGTTCGGCGCCGCGGGCGTCGGCATGGTGTTCGGCCTGATCCAGTACCGGCTGGCGGAGCGTCACCTCGGCGGGGCCGGCGCGCTGCCTTCGCCCTACAGCCCGGACCCGGTGGTCGACGCCGCGCGGCGCCGCCGCGGCTTCGCGCTCTTCTGGGCAGGCGTGGCCCTGATCGCGCTGGCAGTGCTGGCCGGCGCGGCCGGCTGGATCCGTTTCGACCCGCTGCAGATCGCCCGCGGCGGAACGGTGGTCATCGTGCTGGTGGCGGCGTCGTTCCTGCTCGGGCTGGTGCTGTTCGGCGGCCTCGACGGCATGGAGAAGCGCCGCATCGGCGTGATCTCGATCCTGTTCGTCGGCGCAGCGATGTTCTGGTCGGGCTTCGAGCAGGCCGGCAGCTCGCTCAACCTGTTCGCGGAGCGCTACACCGACCGCGAGCTGTTCGGCTTCCTGGTGCCGGCCTCGTGGCTGCAGTCCATCAACCCGCTGTTCATCATCACGCTGGCGCCGTTCTTCGCCTGGCTGTGGGTCTGGCTCGCACGGCGCAACCTCGACCCGTCCATCCCGGCCAAGTTCGCGCTCGGGCTGATCCAGCTCGGTCTCGGCTTCGGCGTGATGGCGATCGCGGCCGGCTTCGTCGTCGAGGGTGGCTCGGTGCTGCCGACCTGGCTGGTGCTGACCTACCTCCTGCACACCACCGGCGAGCTGTGCCTGAGCCCCGTCGGCCTCTCGGCGATCACCAAGCTCTCGCCCAAGCGCTACGTCGGCCAGCTGATGGGCATCTGGTTCATCGCGGCGGCGCTCGGCAACCTGGTCGCCGGCCTGCTCGCGGGGCGCTTCGATCCGCAGGCGGTGGAACAGATGCCGGGGCTGTTCACGCAGATCCTGCTCAGCACGGCCGGGCTTGGCGTGCTGCTGCTCCTGTTCCTCAAGCCGATCCGGCGGCTCGCCGGGGGCTCGGACCGCTAGCGGCGGCGACGGAGCTCACTCCCGCGCGAGCAGCACCACGCCGACGACCACGAGACCCGCGCCGAGCAGGCGCGCGGTCGTGATCGGCCTCTCCGGAAAACCGATCCAGCCGTAGTGGTCGAGCAGCAGCGAGCCGGCCATCTGGCCGGCGACCACGCAGGCGAGGAAGGCTGCGCCGCCGATCAGCGGACCGAGCACTGCGGAGGAGGCGACGTAGACCGCGCCGCCGAGACCCGCGAGCCAGGCCCACCACGGCGCACCGGCGAGCTGTGCGCCGGTGGGCAGCGGCAGGCGCGTCGCGAACAGCACGGCCGCGAGTGCGATCGAGCCGATCACGAAGTTGATGAGCGCGGCCGAGAGCGCGGTGCCGGTGTGGCTGCGCATGACCGCGTTCAAGCCGACCTGCAGGGCGAGCAGGCCGCCGATGACGGCGGTGACGAGGTAGGCGCCGGTGTGCATGGGCGTGGGTCCGTCGTGGAGGTTCAGTCGCGTCGCCAGGCCACCTCGAGGAACGCGGCACGGCCGCGGCCCGGGAAGTAGCGGAAGTTGCCGAAGGCGAAATCCGCGCGGTCGGCGTAGGCGCGGTCGGTGAGGTTCGTGACGCGCAGCGTCAGGCCGAGCGTCTCGAGCGGCGACCACGACAGCCGCAGGTTCAGCAGGTCGTGCCCCGGGTAGCGCGCCGTGTTGGCCGCATTCGCCCAGTACTCGTCCACGTACACCCACTCGAGCTCCCCGCGCCACGCATCGCCGCCGTAGCCGAGGCGGACGTTGTGGAGCTGGCGCGGCGCGGTGTCCACGTCGTCGCCGCTCGTGACCCGCTCGCCCTGCTCGATGGCACCGCTGAAGCGGTAGGTGTGGCGGGCGAAGGTGCCCGAGGCGCCGAGGCTCAGTCCGCCCCGGGGCCGCCAGTCGAAGCCGTACTCCACGCCCTTGTGGCGGGTGCGGCCGCCGCTGACGTTGAAGCCGAAAGCGTCGCGCAGGATGACGTCGTCCTTGTCCATCCAGAAGCCGGCGAGCTCGAGCGAGAACGTCTCGCCGAGCCGCCGGTAGCCGAGTTCGGCGCCATCGATCTGCTCGGAGTCGAGGTCGGCGATGTCCTGCCCGCGCTGCAGCCGGTAGAGCTCGGTGGCCTCCGGCGGACGGAAGCCGCGCGACAGGCCGAGCCACGCGGTGCTCGCCTCGTCCGGTCGCCAGGCGAGGGACAGACGGGGACCGACATTGGTGAACTCGTCCTTGCGGTCCGCAGGGCGGTTGTAGAGGCAGCCGCCGAAGCCGCAGGGCACCCCGTTCTGGTCGGTGTTGCCGTCGAGCATGCGGTTGTCGTAGTCGTACTGCAGCCACTCGAGCCTGAGGCCGGCGGTGAGTTCGAAGCGCTCGCCGAGCGGGCGGACCCAGTGCAGGTAACCCGCGGCGAGCAGCGATTTCACCTCGTAGTCGTACTGCTTGCCGGCGGGGCGGATCGCGTTCGCCGCGGCCGACCCGCCGGTCGTTGGGCCGTCCTGCGTCTGGCGCAGGAAGCCGTCGGCGTGCTCGAGGTCGAGCCCCGTCACGAGCCGGCCGCCGCCCGCGGGAAGGCCGCGCGACAGCAGCACCGCGATGCTGTCCTGCCCGTTCTCCTCCAGCGGCTTGCCGAGCAGGAAGTGCTGCAGGAAGTCCATGCGCGTGCTGCGCAGGACGATGCGCGCGTCGAACTGCTCGTCTTCCTCGCGCGTGAAGCCGTAATGGGTGGAGAGGCGCAGGCTGTGAGCGTTGCGGTAGGCCTCGGGGTTGGGGTTGCTCTTCGCGATCGACTCGTCGCGGTAGCTGTTCCTGCCGACGATGAAGCCAGCGGTGTCCTGCCGCAGGTTCGTGGCGTTGAAACGCAGCGTGAGCGTGCCTTCCGCGGCCGGCCGCACGAGGCTCGCGGCCATCTTCTGCTCGTCGAAGCCGGCATCGTCGCGCCAGCCGCCGTCGTGCGTGGCATGCAGCGCCACGCCGGCCTGGCCGGCTCGCGTCGCCCCCGAGGCCGCCAGCTTGAGCCGGGCGTACTCTTCCGAGCCGCCCTCGAGCGCGAGACCGAGCGCCGGCAGCTGCGAAGGCAGGGGATTGATGACGTTGACGATGCCGTGCACGGCATTGGAGCCGTAGAGCGCGCTGCCGGCGCCGCGGATCACCTCGACGGCGGCGGCCTGCTCGCTGTTGACCTCGAACAGTTCGTTGACGTTGCAGAAGCCGACCGGCCTCAGCGGGATGCCGTCCTCGAGGAACAGGAAGGCTCCACAGGACCCGGCGCCGGTGAGCACAGGCGAGCGCAGCGCGGTGAGCGATTCCTGGCCGCTGCCGCGCTGGATCATCACGCCCGGCACGCGGTTCATGAGCTCGGAGTGGTGAGTGGCGCCGAGCGCGGCGATCTCGGCCGCCTCGATGCGGCCGATGGCGCCGGCGTAGTCCAGCAGGCGCATCTCGCTGCGCGTCGCGGTGACGATGACTTCCTCGAGCGCGGGGCCGGCGGCGGCGACCGGGCCGGCGGCGAGTGCGAGGGTGTACAGGACGAAGAGGCGGGCGATGCAATTTTTCATCGGGCCGCATGGTACCACCCGATGCGGCCTGCGCCGCAGGGGCGGCCTCAGCCGCGCGCGGCCTCGACCTTCTCGAAGACGAGCGCGGGCTCGTCGCCGATGCGGAAGAATGGGTAGCGCCGGCTCATCTCGGCCAGCGCGGCGTCGCGCTCGGTCTCGGTCGCGTACCAGTGCAGCTTGTGCCAGTCCTCGCCGACGAGCTTGGCGAAGGGATCGCCGCGCCGCAGGCTCACGCGGACGCCGTAGGGCCGCGCTGCCGGCGGCGGCGAGCGGAGGTTGTGTTCGTGGCAGATGGAGGGCGTCATGGCGACATTCTAGCGGATTGCGGCCGGACGCCACCGCGAGCGGTGCCTGCGCCGCGACCGGGATCCGGCGGGGGGCGCCGCGCTCTGCGCGGCATCCCCCTCGCCACCTCGGTTGCGGCGCGAGCGAACGGGGACATTCCCTTTTTCCTTTTCCGTCCAGTGGCACGGGCTGCCCTGTGGCAAGAAAAGGAAAAAGGGAGTGTCCCCTTCCTCGGGAAAGGAAAAAGGGAACCTGATTACGCAGCTGGGTCAGCCAGTGAACCAGGGGG
>JBBINN010000098.1:0-10826 GCA_037443885.1 Gammaproteobacteria bacterium
CAGGCGGCGCATCCCCCGCCCCTCGGCCCCCACGACGAGGGCAAGCGGCCCGGCCAGGTCCGCGGCGTACAGGTCACGCTCGGCCTCCCCCTCCGTGCCGACGACCCACAGCCCCTGCCCCTTCAGGCCCGCCAGGCAGCGGACCAGGTTGGTCACCTGCACGAACGGGACGATCTCGGCCGCCCCGGCCGCCACCTTGCGCACCACCGGCGTCAGGCCGCAGGCCCGGTCGCGCGGCACCACCACGGCCGTCACCCCCACCGCCTCGGCGGTCCTGAGGCATGCGCCGAGATTGTGCGGGTCCTGCACGCCGTCGAGCACGAGTACGAGGGCCTCCCTGCCCGCCGACCCGACGAGCCCGGCGAGGTCATCCTCGCCGAGGGGCTCCGCCGGAACGACCTCGGCGACGGAGCCCTGGTGCGCGCCCTCGCCGCTCAGTCGGTCCAGCTCCGCCGCCAGGCGATGCGCGACCGGCACACCGGCGGCGCGCGCGAGGGACTCGAGTTCGACCGTCCGGCGATCCTGCCGGCCCTGCTGCAGGTAGAGCCTTCGCACCCTCCCGGGGTGATGGGCCAGCAGCGCCCTGACGGCATGCAGCCCGAATACCGTGACCGCACTCATCGCCGCGCCCGGCCTCCCTTCGAGCGGCGCGGGTGGAAACCGCCGGCAAGCTTCTCCACCAGCTCGAAATCGATCTTGCGCTCCGACGAGTCGACCCGAACGAGACGCACGCGCAGCTCGTCGCCGATGCCGTAGCGCTGGCCGCTCTTCTCTCCGACGAGCATGCGGTCCTGCTCCTGGAAACGGAAGTAGTCCCGCGGCAGCGAACTGACGTGCACCAGCCCGTCCACCTGCAGGCCCTTCAGCTGCACGAAGACGCCGAAGTCGGTGACGCCGGTCGCCACCGCGTCGAACTCCTCCCCGATGCGGTCCTTCATGAACTCGCACTTCAGGAAGGCGACCACCGAGCGGCTCGCCTCGTCGGCGCGGCGCTCCCGCAGCGAGCACTCCTGGCCGAGCAGCTCCATCTCCCGGGCCGGGTGCACGAAGTCGTCGGCCGTGCCGCCCGCCAGTGCGTGCCGGATCCCGCGGTGCACCAGCAGGTCAGGATAGCGGCGGATGGGCGAGGTGAAGTGCACGTACTCGCTGAGCGCGAGCCCGAAATGACCTATGTTGAGCGGCTGGTAGAGCGCCTGCGGCAGCGACCGGATGATGGAGTTCTCCAGGACCGCAGCGTCTGGCCGGGCGGCGACCTGCGCGAGCAGCTTCTGCAGCTGCTTCGGCTCCAGCTCGCCGCTCATCTCGAAGTGCAGGCCGCGCAGCGCGAGGAAGCGCTTGAGGTCCGCGAGGCGCTCTTCCTCCGGCCGGCCGTGGATCCGGAACAGCGCCGGCAGCTTGTGGCGCTTGAGGAACTTCGCCGCCTCGACGTTGGCCGCGATCATGCATTCCTCGATCAGGCGGTGGGCGTCGTTGCGCGGGTACTCGCGGATGTCGGTGACGCGGCCGGCCTCGCCCACGATCACCTTGACCTCCGGCGCCTCGAAGTCGAGCGCGCCGCGCTGCTCGCGCCAGCGGCGCAGCGCGCGGTAAGCCTCGTGCAGCGTCTCGAGCACCGGCATGGCCGCCGCGAGTTCCGTGCGCGCAGCCGGCTCGCCGCCGAGCGCGGCGGCGACCTTCGTGTACGTGAGCCGCGCGACGGAGCGCATAAGCGCGGGGTAGAAGCGCGTGCGCGTGACGCGGCCATCGAGGCCGACGCTCATGTCGGCCACCATGCACAGCCGCGGCACCTGCGGCATCAGCGAGCACAGGCCGTTCGACAGCGACTCCGGCAGCATGGGCACGACGCGACTCGGGAAGTACACCGAGGTCGCACGCTCGCGCGCCTCGCGGTCGAGCGCGCTGCCCGGCGTGACGTAGTGGCTGACGTCGGCGATCGCGACATGCAGGCGGAAGCCGGACTTCGTCCGCTCGGCATGCACCGCATCGTCGAAGTCGCGGGCATCCTCGCCGTCGATGGTGACGAGCGGCAGGTCGGTGAGGTCCACGCGCCCGCGTTCCGCCGTCGCGGGCACCTCGGCGCCGAAGCGCCGCGCCTCGGCGAGCGTCTCGGGCGGGAACTCGTGCGGCAGTCCGTGCGAGGCAATGGCGAGCTCGACTGCCGTGTCGGCCATGCTGCCCACCGGCAGCACGCGTGTGATGCGACCGACGGGCGAGGCGTGCGCGGTTGGCGGCTCGACGACCTCGGCCACCACGAGGTCGCCCGACTTCGCGCCGGCGCGCGCCTTGGCCGGGATCACCACGCGGTGGCTGATGCGGCTGTTGTCCGGCTCGACGAAGCCTACGCCGGCTTCGAACCAGAACCGGCCCGCGACCTGCCGCGTGCGCCGCTCCAGCACCTCGACCACCGCGCCCTCGCGCCGGCCGCGGGCGTCGCGGCCGGTGATCCGCGCCGCCACGCGATCGCCGTGCATGACCGAGCGCATCTGCCGGAACGACAGGAACAGGTCGTCGCCGGCGTCCTCCGGCACCAGGAAACCGAAGCCGTCGCGGTGGCCGGACACGGTGCCGACCACCAGCGGCAGCCGCTCGAGCAGCAGGTACTCCTCGGCACGGTTCACGAGCAGCTGGCCGTCCCGAGCCATCGCGCCGAGGCGCTTGGCCAGGGCCTCGCGGATGCGCCGCTCGCGCAGGCCGAGCTTTGCGCACAGGGCGTCGAAGGATACGGGCGCGGCCGCCTCCGCCAGCACGTCGAGAATGTACTGACGGCTCGGGATAGGCTCTTCATAACGGCCGGACTCCTCCGCGAAGCGGGGGTCACGGTCCTGCCAACGGGTCTTTTTCTTCATGTGTTCCAGCGATTTGACAAGCGCGCGGGCCCTGCGTAGATTTCGCAGCCCTCGTCCGGGCTGTGCCCGGCCGCAGCCTGTGCCCAGGTGGCGGAATTGGTAGACGCGCTAGTTTCAGGTACTAGTGCCGAGAGGCGTGGAGGTTCGAGTCCTCTCCTGGGCACCATCTTGACACCCCCGCCCCGCTGAAGCCAGCCGGGCGGGGGTTTTCGTTTCCAGTGCCTCGCCCCCCCCGGAGTCGGCAAGGACTCTACAGCGACAGCGTGAACCGTGCGCCCCAGGTGCGTGGCGGCTCGATGAAGGCGTTCCCGTAGGGTCCGAACTGGCCGGTGGTCGTCGCCGCCAGCACGGCCTCATCCTCGATGTTCTTCACCCACAGGCCGACGCTCCAGCGGCCGTCGCCCGAGAAGTACGTCAGCGAGGCGTCCGTCTTGGTGTACGACTCCTGCTGCGTCCCCCGGCTGTGGGTGAACGTCCCCCAGAAGCTGCTCTCGTAGCGCGATTCGACGCGCCCGCGCAGGTAGCCGGCGGCGAGCGGGAAGTCGTGCTGGTAGCCCGCGGAGACGGTCCAGTCGGGGGCATACTGCAGCTGATAGCCGCCGAAGTCGCGCGTGCCCGGGCCGATGTCGATCTCGGGCGGCACGACGAAGTCCTCGTAGCGCGCACGCAGGTAGCCGACCGACAGGTTCAGCCGGCCCCGCTCGGACGGCAGCCAGAGCAGGTCGAGCTGGTTGCCCCAGGTTTCCACCTTCTCCGCATTGAAGGTGGTGAGCAGCGCAGTGTTGAGGTTGAACGACTGGACCAGCAGGTCTCGGTAGTCGTAGTAGAACAGCTCGTTGTTCACTTGCAGGCGCCCGTCGAGGAAGCGGCTCTTGATGCCTGCCGACCAGGCGGTCATCTCGGCCTCGCGCACCTCGTTGCTCTGTTCCGGCGTGGACGGGAACAGGTTGTAGGTACCGGGCTGGTAGCCGGTCTGCACGGTCGCGTACAGCAGCGTCTCGGGAGCGGCGTCGTACTCCACGCCGAGCTTCCAGTCGAACTCGTCGAACTCCTGGTCGGCATCGTAGGGCACGCCAAAGGCCGTCACGCCTTCGCCCTCACGCTGGTCGCGGCTCAGCCGGCCGCCGACCGTGAGCCGCCAGCGGTCGCTAACAGGGTAGGTGGCCTCACCGAAGGCAGCGATGCCTTCCAAACGGTTGCGGTCGATGTCGGCGAGCGCGAAGTCGTTTACCAGGAACTCGCCATCGTTGGTAACACGGTACGCGTACAGGCCGCCGAGCCAGGTCCAGCGCCCCGAGTTCCCGGCCACGCGCAGCTCCTGCGTCCACTGGTTATAGTGCGCCGACAGGAAGGCCGGCAGGTTCTCCAGCCAGTAGTCGCCGGCCCAGTCAAGGTAGAAATAGGACGGAATCCAGGTGAGCGTGGCGCCGCCCAGCCTCCAGTTCACCTCGCCGCCGAGCACGAGGTTCTCGTACTCCTGGCGGCCGGCATCCGGCTCGGTGGCGGTGATCCGGTCGTCCCAGGGATCGGGGTTGTCGAACGCGTTCGGGTCGCCGTCGAAACTGCCGCCGTTGTAGCCGCGGCGCACGAGGTTCGGGGAGCGGCCGTTCTTCTTCGCGCCGTGCGCCCAGAAGTAGGCCGAAAGGCGATCGCCGTCCTCGTAGAGCCCCGACAGGCGCAGCGCGTAGTCGTCCTTGGAGTCGGCGCCGGTGCGCTGATAGCCATCGTGCTGGATGTAGTCCGCGGCTGCCCGCAGCGAGAAGCGCTCGGTCACCGGCAGGCTCTGCGCCACCGACACATGCACGAGGGAGTAGTCGCCAACCTCGAGGAGCGCCTCGGTTTCGTGCTGCGGCCCCGGCCGCCTGAACTGCACGTTCACCGTGCCGCCGAGCGCGGCGCGCCCGTAGAGCGTGCCCTGCGGGCCCGGCAGCACCTCGATGGAGGCGATGTCGAACAGGCCCACGCTGGTGCCCTCGCGCGGGATGTAGACGCCGTTGAAATTGAACACCGTCGGCGGCTCGATGTTCGGCAGGTCGAGCGTCGAACCCACTCCGCGGATGTAGATCTCCGTCGAGGAATTCTGCATCTGGAACCGCACCGAGGGGATGAGGTTCTGGGCCGCGCGGATATCGGTCACGCCGGCCGCGACCAGCGCCTCGCCGGAGATGGCCGTCACGGCCGCGGGCGTACGCTGCAGGGTCTCGGCGCGCTTCTGCGCCGTGACCACGATTTCCTCGAGTTTCGTCTCGGACGCAGCCTCCGCCGCGGCCTCGGCCAGCGACTCGCCGGCCGCCAGCGCGGCCAGCACGCAAACGAAGGGTGCCACTGCCGGCACGGAACGTCGGATCAAGGTAGCCTCGAAAGGGACGCGGCATCCTGCCGCCCTGGCGATTCTACCAGTGGACCCCACGCAGCAGCGAGGCGAACAGGGCCGCCTCGGGCGTCGGCTTCGAGGCCTCCGCCGGCATCTCGGACCGCCCGGCCATGCCCTTGGCCGCGGTCGAGTCCGGGAACATCTTGTAGGCGGTGTTCATCACCACCTCCGAGATGCGCGGCGCCGCGAGGTGCAGTACCTCGGCGAACAGGCCGAGCTTGGTCGCGATACGCTTCGGCCGCTCGATGATGGCCTCGGCGACCATGTCTGCCGCGTCCTCAGGAGTGTCCACCGGCATCTGGTCGTACATCTTCGTCGGCGCGATCATCGGCGTGCGCACCAGCGGCATGTTGATGATCGTGAAGGTCACGCCGCGGTCGGCGAACTCGGCCGCCGCGCAGCGCGTCCAGGCCTCCATGGCCGCTTTCGATGCCACATAGCCGGAAAAACGCGGGGCGTTCGACAGCACCCCGATGGAGGAGATGTTGACGACGTGGCCGCTGCCCCGCTCGAGCATCGACGGCAGCAGTCCCATCGTCAGCCGGATGGCCGCGAAGTAGTTGAGCTGCATCGTCCGCTCGAAGTCGTGGAAACGGTCATGGGACAGGTCGATGGAGCGACGGATGGATCGACCGGCGTTGTTGACCAGCACATCCACGGCGCCATGGTCGGCCAGCACCTGCTTCGCGAAGGCGTCGCAGGCGGCGTAATCGGAGATGTCGCACTGGTAGGCGTGGATCTCGCCGCGCTCGGCGAGGCTCACGCGGGCCTCCTCCAGCTTCTCCGGGTCGCGCGCGACGATGATCACCCTCGCGCCCGCGTCCACGCAGCGCGCGGCGGCCGCGAGGCCGATGCCCGAGGAACCGCCGGTGATCAGCACGACCTTGCCCTTCACCGCGCCGGCGAGGCTGCGGTCCAGCGACAGGTCCGGGTCGAGGTGGCGCTCCCAGTAGTCCCACAGGCGCCAGGCATAGTCCTCGAGCGGCGGCACGCGGATATCCGTGTGCTCCAGCAGGCGCTGCGCCTGCGTGCAGTCGAACTTCGCCTGCCAGTTGGCGAACTCGAGCACGTCGCGCGGCAGCTGCAGGTCGCGCAGGATGACGTCGAAGACCTGCTGCAGCGGCTGGTAGGACGCGATCGACTGGCTCACCCCGCGCGGCACGAAGTCGAAGAGCTTTGGATCGAGCCTGACCGCCATCGTGGGCGCGTGGCCGGTGCGGGCAAACAGGTTCAGCACCTCCCCGACGCGGCGCGGCCGCGGGTCGGTGAGGTGGAAGCACTCGCCGTCGTGGCCAGGCAGGTGCGCGATGTGGTCCATCGCGCCCGCCACGTAGTCCACCGGCACCAGGTTGATCTGCCCGCCTTCCAGGCCTACCAGAGGCACCCAGGGCGGCAGGGTCATCCGCAGCTTCTGTATGGCCTTGAAGAAGTAGTACGGGCCGTCGATCTTGTCGATCGCGCCGGTCTTCGAGTGGCCGACGACGATACCGGGACGGTATACGCGCCAGGGCAGCTTGCAGCGCTCGCGCACCAGCCGCTCGGACTCATGCTTGGTGCGGAAGTAGGGATGGTCGAGCCGGCCGGCCTCCTCGAACATGTCCTCGCGGAAAGTGCCCTTGTAAAGGCCCGCCGCGGCGATCGAGCTCACCAGGTGGAAGCAGCCGGCCTGCACCGACTGCGCGAACTGGATCGCGTGCTCGGTGCCGAGGATGTTGGCGGTCTCCTGCTCGGCGGCGCCTGCCTTGATGTCGTAGATGGCGGCAAGGTGGAAGAAGTGCTTCACCTTGCCCTTGAGCCTGGCCCGCTCGCGGGCCTTCACCCCGAGGTGGGGCTCGGCGAGGTCGCCGGCCACCGCGACCATGCGGCGCGCCGCCGCCCGGCCGAAACCCGCCCTGACGGCCTCGAACCTGTCCATGGACTCCGGGCGAACCAGCACGTAGATCGTGCCCTTGCGCCCGAGCAGGCGCTCGAGCAGGTGCCGTCCGATGAAGCCCGTGGCCCCCGTTACGAAATAGCTCATTGATTCTCCCCCCACGACCGCCGCGCCAGCCGGCGGTATAGTCGCGACTCTATCCCGGATCGCACGAGGCCGCGAGGGCACGGATGACGCGCGAGCACATGTCCCCGGTGGACGTGGCCTGGTTGCGCATGGACCGGCCGACGAACCTGATGGTCATCGTCGGGGTCATGACCTTCGACGGCCCGCTCGAGTTCGCGGCGCTCCGCCGGCGCGTGGCGGAGAGGTTCGCCGCCCTGCCCCGCTTCAGGGCCCGGCCGGTCGACGGCGACGTGGGTGCTTTCTGGGAGGAAGACCCGGACTTCGACCTCGACGCCCACCTGCACCGCACCGCCCTCCCCGCGCCTGCCGGGCAGGCGGAGCTGGAGGCGCTGGCGGGCGAGCTGGCCTGCACCGAGCTCGATCACCGCCGTCCGCTGTGGGAGTTCCACCTGGTCGAGAACCACGCGAGCGGGGCGGCCGTGATCCTGCGCATCCATCACTGCTACGCCGACGGCATGGCCCTGATGGACGTCTTCCTGGGCATGACCGACGAGCCCCCCGCGCCGCCGCCCGCCGCGCCCCGCAGGCGGCGCCGCCGCGGGCCGCTTGCGTGGATCGGCGATCTGCCGGTGCCGGGCTCGGGGCTCGTCGAGCGCGCTCTTGCGGCCGGCGGGCACTGGATGACGCACCTGGCGGAATTCGCCCTGCATCCGCGCCAGGCGAGCGAGCTGGCCCAGCACGCCGTCGCCCTGCTCGCCGAGGCCACGCGGGTCGCGCTGCTGCCGCCCGACCCGCCGTCGCCGCTGAAGGGCCGGCTGGGCCGGCGCAAGCGCATCGCCTGGGGCGAGCGACTGCCGCTCGACGAGCAGGCCGAGCGCGAGAAGGACTTCGCGACCGTCGCGCGCGCGCATGGCTGCAAGATCAACGACGTTCTGATGGCCACCGCCGCCGGTGCGCTCGGCGACTACCTGCGGTCCCGTGGCGTGGACACGCGCGGCCTCGCGATCCGGGCGACGGTGCCGGTCAACCTGCGCGGGCCCGAGGATGCGCCGTCGCTCGGCAATGCCTTCGGCCTCGTATTCCTCGACCTGCCGGTCGGCATCGCCGACCCGCTCGCGCGCCTCTTCGCCGTTCAGGAGGCCATGGACGGCCTCAAGCGGTCCTACCAGCCGCTACTGATGCTTGGCCTGCTCGGCGCGCTCGGGCTGATGCCGGGGCGCGTCGAGACGGCGGCCATCGACCTCCTGAGCGCCAAGACCACGCTGGTGGCCTCGAACGTGGCGGGGCCGCGCCAGGCGGTCCGTCTCGGCGGGCGGCGCATCACGGGACTCGCGTTCTGGGTGCCGCAGTCCGGCCAGCTCTCGGCCGGCATCAGCCTCATGAGCTACGACGGCGCGGTCCAGTTCGGGCTCCTGGCCGATGCCCGCCGCGTCCCGGATCCCCGGGCCGTGGTGGCGCGTTTCCCGGCCGCCTTCGAGCAGCTCGTGCTCGCGACGCTGCTCGGGCCGCTCGCCGCGCAATCGCGCCGCCGCGCTACTCCAGCTCGGCTTTCGCCTGCTCGACGTCGAGGCGCTCCATCGCGTCCGCGGGCTTCGATTCGGAGGCCTTCCGGTAAAGTTTGACGGCCTCGGCCCGCTTCTTGTCGCCGTAGAGCATCAGCAGCCCGTTGGCGTGCTCCATGTGCACGATCGGCGCCTCCGCGAAGAGCTTCGCCGCCCTCGCGAAGTGGTCGGCCGACTTGTCGCGGCTCGCGCCATAGGTGATGCCACCCGCGAGCGCGCCGACCTTGTCGATGATCTCGGCGTGGTAGAGCCCGAGTGCCGTGTGCGCGTCCGCGTGCTGCGGCTCGAGCTCGAGCGCGGTGTCGAGCGCCTTGCGCACCCGCGTGCCGATGCCCTCAGACAGCGCCTTCACCACCGAGACGCTCTGCGCGTAGCGGCCCAGCACGAAGGCCATGAAGTACCACGCATTCGCGTAGCCGGGCAGCAGGCGGGTGGCCTCCTCGCCGCGCGCCGCGGCCTCGGTCAGGAGCTTGATCGCGCGCTTCTCGTCCTCCTCGAGGTAGGTCGCGTAGACGCCGGCCGCCTTGTTGGCGACAGAGGCGCCCAGCGGGCCCAGAGCCGACCCGGCGTCCACCGCCTCGCGGAACTCGCCGCGGTGGAAGGCGCGCCAGGCATCCTGCAGGCGGGCCGAGAGCGTATCGAGGTCGCCCTTGAACCCCGGCACCGACTTGCCGCCCTTGCCGGTGTGGCGGGCCAGGTTCTCGGGCGACGGGAAAGCCTCGCAGTCGCCCCGGTGCAGCCGGGCCCAGGCCTTCTCCAGCGCCGCGCCGGCATAGGTATAGGGCTTCTGTTCGTAGGGGAACGGGGACCACTTCGGGCCTGCCATCTGAGCCTCCGCTTTCGGGAACTACTGACCACCGCGCGCCGGCGCCACGGACAACAGGCGACGCCAAACGCAGTATCCTTGACCAGCAACGGCGCAGGCGCCGGGACCGGTCAGGAGAGGATCATGGCGGTGAAGAAAAAGGGCAAGCTCGGCGCAAAGGGCAAGGCCTCCACGAGGAGCTCCTCGTCCTCCCCCCGCGAGGAGGCGCGCGGGGACGGCAACCTGCTGTACACCGCCAACCAGGTCTGGGCGGCGGGCCTCGGCGCCCTTTCGCGGGCCCAGGGTGGGGGCTCGAAGGTTTTCGAGGACCTCGTTCGCGAGGGTTCGCGCCTGCAGGGCACCGCGATCGACACGGCCCAGCGGGTCGTGATGCAGGCCTTCCAGGGCGCGCAGAACAAGGTCAACCGCCGGGTCGGGTCGGTGAAGGACCAGGCCACGGAGACGCTCGACAACCTCGAGAAGATCTTCCAGACCCGCGTTCAGCGCGCGCTGCACCAGCTCGGCATGCCCACGGCCGAGGAGATCACCGCGCTGACGCGCAAGGTCGACGAGCTCAACCACAGCGTCGAGCGCCTCGCGCGGGCCGAGCGGCAGGCACGGCCGAAGCCTGCGAAGAAGGCCTCGCGCCGACGCAAGGGGCGCGGTGGCGAAACGCCCCCGAGGGAGATCATCCCGCCCGGGGGAGGCTGACGCCCGGGCGCGGTGAACCCGCATGCTGACCCCCCAGCTCGCGATCGACCCTGTCCGCAGCGGTGAGCGGATCGGAGTTGCGCTGGCGGGGGGCGGCCCCCTCGGCGCGTTCTACAAGCTCGGTGCGCTGCAGGCCCTGGCGGAAGGCATCGAGGGCCTCGACCTCACCCGCCTGCACGCCTACGTCGGTGTCAGCTCCGGCTCCATGATCGCCGCCGGCCTCGCGAACGGCATCACGCCGGTGGACATGGGCCGCGTGGTCATCAACAACGAGTCCGGCGAGTTCCCCGCCGACCCCAGCATCTTCCTGCACCCGGCCTATCGGGAGTTCGCGCGCCGCGTCGGCCGGCTGCCGCGGCTCGCCCTGCGGGCGCTGGGCTACTACGCACGCGCGCCGCTCGCGCGCAACCTCGCCGAGGCGCTCGACCCGCTGCTCGCGACCCTGCCCACCGGGCTGTTCGACGGGGAGCCTCTAGAGCGATTCATGCGCCACCTGTTAACGACCCACGGCCGCACCAACGACTTCCGC
>JBBINN010000099.1:0-10709 GCA_037443885.1 Gammaproteobacteria bacterium
TATCGACTCGCAACCCTGGCTGAGCCTCGTGGGTAATCAGGTTCCTGTTTTCCTTTCCCACCCTTCCGAGCCGACCAGCCGGGAACACAGGAAAGGAAGGGGAGATGGGGACATTGCCTTCTTCCTTTTCCAGCCAGACGGCACGCCATGCCCGGACACGGAAAAGGAAAACGGGAATGTCCCCTTCTCCCCCTTACCCTACTTGCCGTACACGACCTGCGGCAGCCAGGTGGCGAGCTGTGGCCAGACGGCCAGCACGACCAGCAGCCCGAGCTGCAGCGCCACGAAAGGAATCGCCCCGCGGTAGATGTCCGCAGACGACATCTCCGGCGGCGCCACGCCCCTGAGGTAGAACAGCGCGAACCCGAAGGGCGGCGTGAGGAAAGACGTCTGCAGGTTGATGGCGATCATGACGCCGAGCCACACCGGGTCCACGCCCATGGCGAGCAGCACCGGCGCGACGATCGGGACCACGATGTAGGTGATCTCGATGAAGTCGATGATGAAGCCCAGCAGGAACAGCACCAGCATCACGGCGATGAGCGCGCCGGTCACGCCGCCCGGCAGCTGGCCGAGCAGCCCGTGCATCAGGTCGTCGCCGCCGAGGCCGCGAAACACCAGCGAGAAGACCGACGCCCCGATCAGGATCAGGAACACCATCGACGACAGCCGCACGGTGCCCTGCATCACCTCCCGCAGGCGCGGCAGGTCCAGCGAGCGGCGCAGCAGCGCGAGCAGCAGGGCGCCGGCGGCACCGACCGCGGCCGCTTCCGTGGGCGTGGCGTAGCCGGCGAGGATCGAGCCGAGCACGGCGAGGATCAGCACCAGCGGCATCACCAGCGCGCGCAGCAGCCGGAGCGCCAGCGCTCCCCGCGACGAGGAAACCTCGCGCGCCTCGAGCGCCGGCATGGATGACGGCTTCAACCACGCAACGAGCAGCACGTACACGACGTAGATGCCCACCAGCAGCAGTCCGGGCAGCAGCGCGCCGACGAACAGCTCGCCGACGGACACCGTCTTCGGCGAAAAGATCCCCATCTTGAGCTGCGCCTGCTGGTAGGCGGAGGACAGCACGTCGCCCAGCAGCACCAGGATGATGGACGGCGGGATGATCTGGCCGAGCGTCCCGGAGGCGCAGATGGTGCCGGCGGCGACCCGCCGATCGTAGCCGTGGCGCAGCATGACCGGCAGCGACAGCAGGCCCATCGTCACCACGGTCGCGCCCACGATGCCGGTGCTCGCCGCCAGCAGCGCCCCGACCACGATGACCGAGACGGCGAGTCCGCCGCGCAGCCGGCCGAACACCAGGCCGAGCGTCTCCAGCAGCTCGTCGGCGATGCGCGCTCGCTCCAGGACCAGCCCCATGAACACGAACAGCGGCACGGCCACGAGCGTGTCGTTGCTCATGGTGCCGAAAACCCGGCTCGGCAGCGCCTCGAGGTAAACGAGGTCGAAGGCACCGAAGGCCGCGGCAACCGTCGCGAACATGAGGGACACGCCCGCCAGCGTGAACGCGACCGGATAGCCCGCGAGCAGGGCGAGGACGATCAGCGCGAACAGGAGCAGTGACAGCCACTCCATGGCTCAGGTCTCGCGCCGGCCGCGCAGGCGGCCCCATGCGCGCAGTGCCTCGGCGAGTCCCTGCAGCATCAGCAATCCCGCCATCGCCGGGATGACGGTCTTGAGCAGGTACAGCGCCGGCAGGCCCCCCGCCTCGCGCGAGCGCTCGAGCACGCGCCAGGAACTCGCGACGTAGGGCAGGCTCTCGAGCAACAGGTACGCGCAGGTGGGCAGCAGCAGGAACACCGTGCCGGCGAGATCCACCAGCGCCTGGCGGCGCGGCGACATGCGCCGGTAGAGGACGTCCACCCGGACGTGCCCGTCCTGCCGGAGCGTCCACGCCGCGCCGAGCATGAAGACGGCGGCGTGCATCCAGGTGACCGACTCCTGCAGCCAGATCCGGCCGATGCCGAAGCCGTAGCGCAGCACCACCACCGCGACCGCCGCCAGCACCATGGCGAGCGTGAGCCAGGCGATCGCCCGCCCGGTCACGTCGGATACCGCATCCAGCAACCGGACCAGCCGAGCGGAGAAGGGCGTGCCGCTGGCCATCTCAGCCTCCGGCCGGCGCCTTGCGCAGGCGGTTCAGGAAGACGCGCATCTCCCTCGCCGCCTGCAGGTCGCCGTTCGACTCCGCCGCGGCGATGCCCTGCTCGTACACCTCCGCAGCACGGGCTGCATTGCCGGCCTGCGCGTGCGCCTGGCCGAGAAGCTTCCAGGCGGCGGAGTAGGCAGGGTTCGCCTCCACGGCCTTGCGCAGGTGCTCCACGGCGGCGACGAGGTCGCCGGTCTTGAGGCACTCGCCGCCGAGCGAGAAGCGCAGCAGCGGCGAGTCCTGGCCGCGCTGCAGCATCAGCTCGAGGTTCTCGCGCAGGGCCATCAGGCGACCGCCGCCTCGGCCTTCTCGAGGTCACGGGGCACCCCGAAGACCACCAGGACGTCGGACGCCTCGAGAATGGTATCCGGCCGGGGTGCGATGTGCCGCTCCTGGCCCCGGACGAGTGCCGTCACCACGACCTCGCCGCCGATGGGCAGCTCCGCGATCGTCCGTCCCACCCACCGGCTCTCGGGCGCAAGAACGACCGAGTGCAGCCGTGCGGCCTCGCTATCGGGGGCATCGTCCCGCGCGGCATCGCCGCGGAAGAACTCGCGCAGCAGTCGGTAGCGGTTGCCGCGCTGCTCCTGCACGTCACGCCACACCTGCGCGCGCGGGACCTCGAGCAGCAGGAGGGCCTGCGCGGCGATCATCAGGCTCGCCTCGAGGGTCTCGGGCACCACCAGCGTCGCGCCGGCCTGGAGCAACTGCTCCTCGTGTGCCTCGTCGGCGGTGCGCACCAGCACCGGCAGGTCGCGCCGCGCGGCGCGGACCAACTGCAGGATCCTGAGCGTCGCCGGCACGTCGCCGTGGCTGACGACCACGAGCCGCGCCCGCTCGAGGCCGAGCGCCTCGAGGATACCGGGCTCAGTGGCGTCCGCGTAGTAAACGTTCTCGCCGGCCGTGTGCGCATCCTTGACCCGCGCCGGGTCGAGATCGAGGGCAGCGTAGGGAATACCATTGCGGTCGAGCAGGTGCGCCACGCCCTGGCCCACCCGCCCGTAGCCGCAGATGATCACGTGGCCCTGCAGGTTGAGGGCGGCGGCCTCGTCGACGCCGGGCGCGCCCGCGCGGTCCACCGTGGAGGCGGACCCGGTGAGGCGCCTGGCGATGGCGCCGTTGTAGCGGATGAGAAATGGCGCGATCACCAGCGAGAACAGCACCGAGGTCAGGGCGATCTGCCCGACCTCGCTGTCGACGACGTTGGAGCCAAGCGCGATCGCCAGCAGCGCGAAGCCGAACTCGCCGCCGACCGCGAGGACCAGCGCAACCCGCCAGGCGAGCACGGGCTCGAGGCCGTAGTAACGCACGATCTGGCGCACGATCAGGATCTTGCTGAAGAGCAGCACCAGCGTGCCGAGCGCCGCCCAGTGCCAGATTTGTGGCAGCACCGAGGGCTCGAACAGGGCGCCGATGCCGACGAAAAACAGGCCGAGCAGCACGTCGCGGAATGGGCGGATGGTCGACTCGACCTGGTGCCGGAACTCGGTCTCGCCGAGCATCATGCCGGCAAGGAAGGCGCCGAAGGCCATCGACAGGCCGAGACTGCTGGTGGTCCAGGCGGCGACGAGCGAGACGAGCAGCACTGTCAGCGTGAAGAGCTCGGCCGACCGCTGCTCCGCCACCAGATGAAACAAGGGCCGCAGCATCCAGCGGCCGATCACGAACACGAGCAGGAAGGCGAGCAGGGCCTTGCCGACCGCCCAGCCGAGCTCCGCACCGATCGCGCTGGCGGCCACGGACATGCCCAGTACCGGAATGACGACCAGGAATGGCACCGCCGTGACGTCCTGGAAGACCGACATCGCGATGGCCAGCCGACCGTGCCGGTCCTCGGATTCCCTCACCTCGGCGAGCTGCCGCGCGATGATCGTGGTCGAGGATTGCGCGAACACCGCGCCGACGACGAAAGCCGCCGCCGCCGGCAGGCCGGCGAGCCAGGCGAGCAGCGCCACTACCGCCGTGGTGATCGCCACCTGGCCCGTACCGAGCGCCAGCACCTGATTCCGCAGGGCGCGGATCTGGGCGAGCGAGTAGTTCAGACCGATGGTAAACAGCAGGAACACGATGCCGAACTCGGCCAGCGCCTGGATCGGGCGGGTGTCGACGACCGGGCCGATGGTGTGCGGCCCGAGCATCACGCCAACCAGCAGGTAGCCTAGGCTCGGTGGAATGTTCAGGCGCTGGAAAGCGAGCACCACCGCCACGGCGGCCGCGAGCAGCAGCAGGATCTGCAGGAAGTACGGACCCATTCCGCGGGCATCTCCGGGGCGACGAGCGGCGATTGGAGCCAGCAGTTAAGCTTACCGCGACGGGCAGTGGGACGTCGCTCGCGCGGAGGACCCGCCATGTACACGCTGCATCGAATCATGGTGTGCACGGACCTGTCTTCGCCTGCACGGCACGCGGCCGAGCGCGCGGCGCTGGTGGCGGCGTCGTCCGGCGCCAGGATCGACGTCGTGCACGTCATGGCCCAGGGGTGGCGCGAACGGGTTCAGGCTCTGGTGCGGGGTGCTCCGGCCGACGTCGGCCGGAAGCTCGACGAATCGATCTGCCAGGACCTCGACGAGCTGGTCCGGCATCTCCGTGACAGTCGCGGCGTGGACGTCCGCGGGCGGACCGTCGACGGGCCTGTGGTGCCCACGCTCGCGGCCGAGGCGGATCGGACCGCCGCCGACCTGATCGTGCTCGGCGCCCGCGGGGCGGGGTTCATGCGTCACGCGCTGCTCGGCTCCACCGCCGAGCGCGATCCGCAAGGCGCGTTGCCCGACCCTCGTGGTCAAGCAGGTTCCGCATGAGGCCTACCGGCGTGCGTTGCTGGCCGTGGATCTCTCCCCGGTGGCTCAGCGTGTCATCGAGGTGGGTCGCGAGGTGGCTGCGGGCGCCCGCCTGATGCCCCTGCATGCGTTCCACCTGCTGTACGAGGGCAAGATGCAGTACGCGGGGGTCGACGAGTCCACCATCCGGCGTTACCGGGAGGCGGCGCGGGCCGACGCGGCCGCCCGCTTCGACGAAGTCCTTCGTCTTGCAGGCACGGAGCACGGATTGCTGGCAGGCCTGCTCACCCATGGCGACCCTGTCAGCTGCATCCTGGAGCAGGAACAGGAGCGCGACTGCGACCTCGTGGTCGTCGGCAAGCAGGGCGAGGGCAGGTTCGAGGAACTCCTGCTCGGCTCGGTCACGAAGCACGTGCTGAACCAGTCGCAGGCCGACGTCCTGGTCGTCGGGTGAAGGCGGGCCTGCGGTCCCGCCCAGGCCGCCTCAGCGCCGCCAGAAAGTGGGCGTGAACAGCAGCAGCAGCGCGAAGACCTCGAGGCGTCCCATCAGCATCGCCACGGTGCATACCCACTTCGCCGCATCCGGTATGTCGCCGTAGTGCGCGGCCACGTCGCCCAGGCCCGGGCCGACGTTGTTGAGTGTCGCCGCCACCGCGGACCATGCCGTGACCTGGTCGAGGCCGAGGGTCATGAGCATCATCATCATCGCCCCGAAGACGATGAAGTACACCGCGAAGAAGCCCGCCACGCCGCTGATCACCCGGGCCGGCACCGTGCGGCCGGCGAGCTTGACCGGGATCTCGGCGTTGGGATGAACCAGCTGGCGCATCTGGGCCAAGCCCTGCTTGACCACGATCAGCCAGCGGATGACCTTCATCCCGCCCGTCGTGCCGCCGGCGCAGCCGCTGATGAAGGAAATGAGCAGCAGCATGGCGGGAAGCGCGCCCGGCCAGCCGGCAAACGCCGCGGTCGTGTAGCCCGTGCCGGTGTGCATCGACACGACCTGGAAGCTCGCGTAGCGCAGCGACTGGAGCGGGTGGGCGATGTGGCTTGTCACCCAAAGGTACAGGGTCGTTCCCCCGATGATTCCCGCCAGCAGCCAGAAATAGGCCTTGAACTCCGGGTCGCGCCAGTAAGCCCTCACGTCCCGCTGCCGGAACATGGCGAAGTGCAGCGCAAAGTTCGCCCCGCCCAGGAACATGAAGACGGTCGCGACGGCATCGACTGCCGCGCTGTCGAACTGGGCCATGCTGGCGTCGTAGGGCGACAGTCCGCCGGTGGAAACCGTAGTGAAGGAGTGCGCGATCGCGTCGAACGGCGTCATGCCGGCAAGCCAGTAGCCACCGGCGCAGAGCAGCGTAAGGATCAGGTATACGCTCCACAGCGCCCGTGCCGTCTGCGCGATGCGTGGCGTCAGCTTCTGGTCCTTCACCGGGCCCGGCACCTCGGCCTTGTACAGCGACATGCCGCCGATCCCGAGGATCGGCATGAGCGCGACGGCGAGAATAACGATGCTCATGCCGCCGAACCACTGGATCTGCTGGCGGTAGTAGAGGATCGACTTCGGCAGATAGTCGAGTCCGGTGAGAACGGTCGCGCCGGTGGTACTGAAGCCAGACACCGCCTCGAACACCGCGTCGGTGAAGGACATCGCCGGCACATCGCTGATCAGGAACGGCGTAGCGCCGGCGAGGCCCAGGCACACCCAGAACAGCACCACTATCAGGAAGCCGTCTCGCAGCCTGAGGTCGCGCCGCTCGTTGCGCACCGGCAGGTACAGGAAGCCGCCCGCGCCGGCAATGATCAGGAACGCACCGAGGAACGGGTACCAATGCCCGTCGCCGTAGAACATCGCCACGCCGATGGGCGGCAGCATGGTGAGGCTGAACAGCAGCAGCATCATTCCCAGGATGCGCTGCACCATCGGAAGGTTCATGCTGCGTGTCCCCGGGGGCGCTCAGCCGCGGGCGCCGGCCTGGAACAGCCGGCCGAGGGCCTCGACGTGGCGCCGGTCCGTCAGGAACAGGATCACGTGGTCGTCGGCGAAGATGACGGTGTCGTGGTGGGCCATGATCACCTCGTCGCCGCGCACGATTGCGCCGATCGTCGCCCCGCCGGGCAGCGAGATCTGCTCCACGCGCTTGCCGACCACGGGTGAGCTGCGGGAGTCGCCGTGCACGATGGCCTCCATGGCCTCCGCCGCGCCGCGGCGCAGCGAGTGCACCCGGACGACGTCGCCGCGCCGCACGTGCTCGAGCAGCGCGCCGATGGTGATCGTCTGCGGCGAGATCGCCACGTCAATCGTGCTGCCCTCCATCAGCTCCGCGTAGGAGGGCTTGTTGATCAGCGCCATCACGCGGTGCGCGCCGAGACGCTTGGCCAGCATGGCCGAGAGGATGTTGGCCTCCTCGGCGTTCGTCAGCGCGACGAACACGTCGGCGTCGTCGATGTTCTCCTCGAGAAGGAGCTCCTCGTCGGCCGCGTCGCCGGTGAGCACCAGCGCGCGCTTGAGCCGCTCGGCCGCCCGGCGCGCCGAACTCGGGTCGCGCTCGATCAGCTTCACCTGGTTCTGAGCCTCGAGGGACTGCGCCAGGCGGAAGCCGATGTTGCCGGCGCCGGCAATCACCACGCGTCGCGCCGGGTCCTCCTGGGTCCGGAGCTCCTTCATCATCGAGCCGATATCCTCGCGGGCCGCGACGAAGAACACCTCGTCGCCCTCCTCGATGACCGTGTCGCCCTCCGGCCGGATGCTGCGGCCGGAGCGGTAGACGGCGGCGACCCGCGCGTCGCGCTTGGGGATGTGGTCGCGCAGCTCGCGCAGCTCGTGGCCGACCAGCTGGCCGCCCTTCACGGCGCGAACGCCGACGAGCTGCACGCGGCCGTCGGCGAAGTCGAGCACCTGCAGCGCGCCCGGGTAGCGGATCAGCCGGCCGACGTGCTCGGTGACGAGCTGCTCGGGGCTGATCATCACGTCCACGTGCAGGCCGCCTTCCTCGAACAGCTGCGGACGGCTGCTGAAGTCCACCGAGCGCACGCGGGCGATCTTGGTGGGCGTCCCGAAGAGGGAATGCGCCACCTGGCAGGCGATCATGTTCACTTCGTCGCTGTTGGTCAGCGCGACGATCATGTCGGCGTCGGCGCCGCCGGCCGCCTCGAGCACCGAAGGCTGCGCGGCGTTGCCGGAAACGGTGCGGATGTCGAGGCGGTCCTGCAGGTCGCGCAGGATGGCGTCGCGGGTGTCCACCACCGTGACGTCGTTCACCTGCTCGCGGGCCAGCTGCTCGGCCGCGGTCCGGCCGACCTGGCCGGCGCCGAGGATGATGATTTTCACGGGGTCCCTGCGTGAGGTCTCGGCCGCCTGGGCGATGACCCGCGGATTCTAGGCCCAAACCGCGGATAGCGGATAGAGAATAGCGGGCGGCCGGACCGGTCCCGGAGCAAGCGGCGGGGGCCGCCCGCAGCCCGGCCGAAGCCAGCGCTGCCGCTTTCGGGCTACCCGCCGTCCGCCCGCTGCAGGTTCGCGTAGGCGACCATCAGCCATTTCTGGCCGGCGCGCTCGAAGTTCACCTGCACCTGCTGGTGCGCGCCGTTGCCCTCGAAGCGGAGTACCACACCCTCGCCGAACTTCGGGTGCCGGACCCGCGTGCCGAGCTTGAAGGGCAGGTCCTCGCCGGCCGCCTGGCGCGAACGCGATGCGGGCTGCGCCGCGATCGGCCGCGCGTCGCCGCGGTCGCGCTCCTGGCGGCCGCTCCAGCCGCGCTCGTCGCCGCGCTCATGGCCGCCGCCCGGCACGTGCAGCGGGCGGGACACGGACAGCCGTGGCCTGACTTCCTCCACCAGCTGCGCCGGGATCTCGCCCAGGAAACGCGAGGGCGCGCGGTACTCGGTCCGGCCGTAGATGCGCCGGCTCTCGGCGTAGGTCAGGTACAGTCGCTGCATCGCGCGGGTGATGCCGACGTAGCACAGCCGTCGCTCCTCGGGCAGCTTCTCGAGGTCGAAGGCGGAGCGCTCGGAAGGGAACAGGCCTTCCTCGAGCCCGACGAGGAACACGGTCGGGAATTCGAGGCCCTTCGCGCTGTGCAGCGTCATGAGCTGCACGTAGTCGCTGCCCTGGGCGGCCTGCATCTCGCCCGACTCGAGCGTCGCGTGGGCGAGGAAGGAGGCGAGCGGCGGCATCTCGTCGCCCGGCTCGGGCTCGAAGGCCTCGGCGGCGTTGACGAGCTCGTCGAGGTTCTCGACCCGGGCCTCGCCCTTGTTGTCCTTTTCCCGCGCGTGGTGCTCGCGCAGCCCGGAGGCCTCGATGACGTGGCGCACCTGGTCCTGCAGCGGCTGGCCGCCGATCGCCTCGGCGAGCCGGTCCACGAGCTGCAGGAAGGCGAGCAGCGCGGAGGCGGCGCGCGGCGGCAGGGAGGGCAGGGTCGCCGCCGCGGCGTCCCACAGCGACAGCTCGCGCTGCCTGGCGACCTCGCGCACTCGCTCCAGCGTGGACTGTCCGATGCCGCGGGTCGGCAGGTTCACGACGCGCTCGAACGAGACATCGTCGCTGCGGGTCTGGGTGAGCCGGAGGTAGGCGAGTGCGTCCTTGATTTCGGCGCGTTCGAAGAACCTCAGGCCGCCGTACACGCGATACGGGATCCGCGCCGCGACGAGGGCCTCCTCGAACGCGCGCGACTGGGCGTTCGAGCGGTACAGCACCGCGCAGCCCGTGAGCGGCTGCCCCTGGCGCGCCTGCTCGCGGATGCGCTCGATGACGAAGTCGGCCTCGTCGCGCTCGTTGAAGGCAGCATACAGCCGGATCGGCTCGCCGCCGCGCGCGTCCGTCCAGAGTTCCTTGCCGAGGCGATCCTCGTTGCGCCGTATCACTTCGTTGGCCGCGCCGAGGATCACGGCGGTCGAGCGATAGTTCTGCTCGAGCTTGTACACCGTCGCGCCGAAGTCGCGGCGGAAGTGCTGCATGTTCTCGACGCGGGCGCCGCGCCAGCGGTAGATGGACTGGTCGTCGTCGCCCACGACGAACGGCCGCCCGGCCTCACCCGTGATCAGCTTCACCCACTGGTACTGGATGCCGTTGGTGTCCTGGAACTCGTCCACCAGCACGTGGGCGAAGCGGTGGCGGTACGCGGCCAGCAGCTGCGGCTGGTCGCGCAGCGCCTCGAAACTCCTCAGCAGCAGCTCGGCGAAGTCGAGCACGCCGAGCTGGTCGCAGCGCTTCTGGTACAGAGCGTACAGGCGGATAAGCTCGCGCCGCGTCGCGTCGCCGCGGTCCTTGAGGTGCTTCGCGCGCCGGCCCTCGTCCTTCTCGCGGTTGATGAAGCCCTGCACCTCGCGCGGGACCCAGCGCTGCTCGTCGAGACCCTGCTCCTTGAGCAGCTTGCGAACGAGGCGGTGCTGGTCGTCGTCGTCGAGGATCTGGAAGTTCTGCGGCAGGCCGGCCTCGCGCCAGTGGCGGCGCAGCAGGCGGTGGGCGATGCCGTGGAAGGTGCCGATCCACAGCGCGCCGCCGGGCAGGTCCAGCAGCGTCTCGATGCGCCCGCGCATCTCGGCCGCGGCCTTGTTGGTGAAGGTGACGGCGAGCAGCCCCTGCGGGCTCGCGCCGCACTCGTGGATCAGCCAGGCGGCGCGGTGCGTCAGCACGCGCGTCTTGCCGCTGCCCGCGCCGGCGAGCACGAGCGTCGGGCCGAGCGGCGCCGAGACGGCGGCGCGCTGGGCCTCGTTCAGCGGGGCGAGGAGCGGGTGGGCGGCGGGCATGGGGCGCGCATTCTAGCAAGCGCGGCGCG
>JBBINN010000100.1:0-10472 GCA_037443885.1 Gammaproteobacteria bacterium
AACGAGCCCTCGGTGGTCGCCGTGCAGGAAGAGCCGGGCCGCGGCGGCAAGACCATCGTCGCCGTCGGGGCCGAGGCCAAGAACATGCTGGGCCGCACCCCGGGGCACATCACGGCCGTCCGGCCGATGAAGGACGGCGTGATCGCCGACTTCACCTACACCGAGAAGATGCTCCAGTACTTCATCGGCAAGGTGCACGGCAACCGCTGGCTGCGGCCGAGCCCCCGCGTGCTCATCTGCGTGCCCTTCGGCTCCACCCAGGTCGAACGGCGCGCCATCCAGGAGTCGGCCGAGGGCGCGGGCGCCCGGCGGGTGGACGTCATCCCCGAGCCCATGGCGGCGGCCGTCGGCGCCGGCCTGCCGGTCCACGAGGCCTGCGGCTCGATGGTGCTCGACATCGGCGGCGGCAGCTCCGAAGTGGCGGTCATCTCGCTGAACGGCATCGTCTACGCCGAGTCGGTCCGCATCGGCGGCGACCGCTTCGACGACGCCATCATCCAGTACGTGCGCCGCAACTACGGCATCCTGATCGGCGAGACGACCGCCGAGCGCATCAAGATCGAGATCGGCTCGGCCTACCCCGGCCAGCAGGTCAAGGAAATGTCGGTCAAGGGCCGCAACCTCTCCGAGGGCGTGCCGCGCAGCTTCACGCTGAATTCGAACGAGATCCTCGAGGCCCTCCAGGAACCCCTGCAGGGCATCGTCCAGGCCGTCAAGAAGGCCCTGGAACAGACCCCGCCCGAGCTCGGCGCCGACGTCGCCGAGCGCGGCATCGTGCTCACCGGCGGCGGCGCGCTCCTGAAGGACATCGACAAGCTCCTGATGGAGGAGACGGGTCTGCCGGTCCTCGTGGCCGAGGACCCGCTGACCTGCGTCGCCCGCGGCGGCGGGCGCATTCTCGAGCTGACCGAGGAGCACCCGGGCCTCTTCGGCCTGCACTGAGCCGACGCACGCTGCGCGGCCCGGTCGTGTACATTTGAGGCCCCTCTCACTCGATATCGCCCGGGGCGAATAGCGCCTTGTCGCCGATCCAGGACCAGGACCACCGGAACCTGCTGCTGGAGGGTCCCTCGCTGGGCCTCAGGCTCGCGATCCTCAGCATTCTCGCCATCGCCCTCATGGTTGCGGACCACCGCGGCCGCTACCTGGAAGCGCTGCGCGGCGCCCTGGCCGCGGCGGCCTATCCCGTGCATCGCGCGGTGGACGCGCCTTTCGCGGCCTGGAAGTCGCTCGGCGGCGAGATGAAGAGCCGCGCCACGCTGCAGGCCGAGAACGTCGAGCTGCAGGCAGAGAACCTCGCGCTGAAACTCAGGCTCATGCGCTTCGAGGCGCTCGAGGAGGAGAACCGCCGGCTCAGGGGCGCGCGCGAGGGCTCGGCACGCGTGGTGCAGCGCTCGCTGGTCGCGGAGATCATGAAGGTGGACCTCGATCCCTTCCGCCAGCGCGTGCTGGTCAACAAGGGGGCGCGGGACGGCGTTCACGCCGGCCAGGCGGCGCTCGACGCCAACGGCATCTTCGGCCAGGTGACCCGGGTGGGGCCCTTGAGCGCCGAGATCATCATGATCTCGGACCCGGAGCACGCGATCCCGGTGACGGTAAACCGCACGGGCGTGCGCACCATCGCCGTCGGCACCGGCCGGCCCGACCGGCTCACCCTGCCCTACCTGGCCCGCAATGCCGACCTCGAGGAAGGCGACCTCATAGTGACCTCCGGTCTCGGCGGCGTGTTCCCGCCCGGGTACCCGGTGGCGCGCGTCGTGGACGTGACGCGCGACCCCGCCCAGCCCTTGCTGCAGGTCGCCGCCGAGCCGCTGGCCGCGCTCGACCGCGACCCAGAGGTGCTGCTGGTCTGGTTCGAGCGCACGATCGTGGAACCCGAGCCGGAGCCGGAAGCGGCGGCGCCCCCGCCCGCCCCGTTGACCAGCCCGACGCCGGCCCCGGCGCCGGCAGCGCCGCCGACCAGCGAGACGGCGACTACGGCGGGCGAAACCCGCGCCCAGCCGGCCGCGCCCGCCGGCGAGGACCCCTGATGGCCCGCCGGCGCGGACCGGGCGTGATGGCCATCGTCGGGCTGCTGCTCGTGGCGCTGCTGGCGCTCGTAATGCCGCTGCCCGGCCTCGTCGCGCCGCTGCGGCCCGACTTCGTCGCGCTCGTCGTCCTGTGGCTGTGCCTGCTCTCGCCCCGGCCGACCGGTCTCGTAGTCGCCTTCCTGGCGGGCCTTGCGGTGGATGCCGTCCACGGCATGGTCCTTGGCCAGCACGCGCTGGCCTTCTGCCTGATCGCCTACATCGCGCTCAAGCTCCGGCTGCGCATCCGGGCATTCCCGCTGCTGCAGCAGTCGGCGGTGGTGTTCGCCCTGCTGGCGCTGGCCGAGTTCATGGCGTTCTGGATCGACGGCGTGACCGGCCACGCCGTGACCGAGTGGACCCGCTGGCTCGGCGTGCTGGTCGGCGCAGCCTGCTGGCCGCTGCTGGCGGGGCTGCTCGAACGCTACCTGCCGCGGTCCTGAGGGTACGGTGCGCGGCGTCCGCATCAAGGACCTGTTCCGCGAGCAGCGGATCTTCGAGATCCGCGCGCTGGTGGCCGCCGCGACGGTCGTGGGGCTCATGCTCCTGGTGGCGGGGCGCCTCTTCTGGCTGCAGGTCGTCGATTACGACCACTACTCGAGCCTCTCCCAGGGCAATCGCGTGCGCGTCGAGCCGCTGCCTCCCGACCGCGGCCTGCTGCTCGATCGCCACGGGCGGGTGATCGCCGAAAACACGCCCGCCTACCAGATCACGCTCACCCGCGAGCAGGTGCCGGACCTGACGCGGACCGTCGCGCGCCTCGCCCGGATCGGCCTGATCGACCCCGACGAGCAGGACCGCGTCACGCGCCAGCTGCGCAGCCGGCCGGCGTTCGAGGCCGTCCCCATCCGGCTGCGGCTCTCCGACGAGGAAGTCGCGCGCTTCGCGGTCCACCGCCACGAGCTGCCGGGCGTCGAGCTCGCCACGCGCGTGGCGCGCCACTATCCCTACGGGCCGGTCGGCGTGCACGCGATCGGCTACGTCGGCTCGATCAGCGAGGACGACCTCAAGCGCATCGACCGGCAGGAATACTTCGGGACGGCCGTGATCGGCAAGATCGGCCTCGAGCGGACCTACGAAGACCGCCTGCACGGCCGTGGCGGTTTCCGCGAAGTCCTCGTCAACGCCAAGGGCCGCAGCGTCGCGACCCTCGGCGGCGTCGTGCCCGACCTGCGCAGCCGCGACCCAGTCGCCGGCCACGATCTCGAGCTCGCGCTCGACATCGAGCTCACGCGGGTCGCGGAGGAGGCGCTCGGCACGTTCCGCGGCGCCGTCGTCGCACTCGATCCATGGACCGGTGACGTGCTGGCGCTGGCGAGCACGCCGACCTACGACCCGAACCTGTTCGCACGCGGCATCTCCGGCGCAGACTATCGCGCCCTGACGGGCGACCCGGACCAGCCACTCTACAACCGTGCCCTGCGGGGCACTTACCCGCCGGGCTCCACCATCAAGCCGCTGATGGCGCTCGCCGGACTCGAGACGCGCGTGATCCGCCCCGAAGACCGCATCTTCTGCCCCGGGGCGTTCTCGCTGCCCGGCTCGAGCCACCGCTTCCGCGACTGGAAACGGGAGGGGCACGGCACGGTGGACATGCGCGACGCGGTGGCGACTTCCTGCGACGTCTATTTCTACCGGCTCGCCAATACCATGGGCATCCAGCGCATCCACGACTTCATGGCGAAGATCGGCTTCGGATCGCACACCGGCATCGACGTGGAGGGCGAGCGCCCGGGCATCATGCCGTCGCCCGCCTGGAAGCGGCAGGCCTTCCGCAAGCGCGAGGCGCAGGTCTGGTTCCCGGGCGAGACCGTCATCGTCGGCATCGGCCAGGGTTACTGGACGGCCACGCCGCTGCAGCTCGCGCACGCGACCGCAGTGCTCGCCACGCGCGGCCCGCACTTCGCGCCCCGCCTCGTTCGCGGCCTGCGCGACCCGGCGACCCGGGTGTCCACGCCCGTGCCGCCCCGGCCGCTGCCGTCGGTCGAACTCGATACGCCCGCCAACTGGGAGGTGATCGTGGACGCAATGGTCGCGGTGACCTCGGGACCGCGCGGCACGGCGACGCGTGCCGCCCGCGGCGCCGGCTACACCATCGCCGGCAAGACCGGCACCGCGCAGGTCTTCAGCCTCGGCCAGAACCAGCGGTATGACGAAAAGGAGATCGCCGAGCGCCTGCGCGACCACGCGCTGTTCGTCGCCTTCGCTCCGGCCGAGGACCCGCAGATCGTCGTGGCAGTGATCGTCGAGAACGGCGGCAGCGGCAGCGGCGTCGCCGCCCCGATCGCCAGGCAGGTCTTCGACGCCTTCCTTAGCGGCGCCACGGCGCCCGCCGGCGAGACGGAAGGGCCCCGTTCCACTGCGGAAGCCGCGCCATGATGCCCGGCGATTTTGCCGTGTCGCGCACCCGAGAGGCGATGGGCCACGGCGGGCGGCTGCTGCGCGCGCTGCACCTCGACGGCCCGCTGCTGCTGGGCCTGTCGGCGATCATCGCCTTCGGCCTGTTCGTCCTCTACAGCGCGCTCGGGGGCAACACGAGCCTGTGGCTGCGGCAGGTCGCGGGCGTGGCGGTGGCGTTCGTCGGCATGATCGTCCTGGCTCAGGTGCCGCCGCGCTTCATCCGCATGCTCACGCCGCTCGCCTACGCCGGCGGAATCCTCCTTCTGCTGGCCGTGGCCCTGTTCGGCGACATATCCAAGGGCGCCCAGCGCTGGCTCGACCTCGGGATCATCCGCTTCCAGCCGTCGGAGATCATGAAGGTCGCGGTGCCGCTCATGTGCGCCTGGTACGTGCACGACCGGCCGCTGCCGCCGTCGGTCAAGAACACTGTCGTGGTCGCGATCCTGTTCCTGGTGCCGGCCGCCTTCATCGCCGAGCAGCCCGACCTCGACACCGCGGTGCTCGTGTGCGCCTCCGGGTTCTTCGTGCTGCTGCTCGGCGGCCTGCACGGCCGATGGCTCGCGGTCGGCGCGGGCCTCGTCGCCGCGGCCGCGCCGGTCGCCTGGCACTTCCTGCACGACTACCAGCGCCAGCGGATCATGACCCTGCTCGATCCCGACAGCGACCCGCTCGGGGCCGGCTACCACATCATCCAGTCGCAGATCGCCATCGGCTCGGGCGGCGTGTTCGGCAAGGGGTGGATGAACGGCAGCCAGGCGCAGCTCGAGTTCCTGCCCGAGCGTTCCACCGATTTCATCTTCGCCGTGATCGGCGAGGAACTCGGCCTGCTCGGCCAGCTGGCGCTGGTGGCGCTCTACGTCGCGGTGCTCGGACGCGCGCTCTATCTCGCCGCGCAGTGCACCGACACCTTCGGGCGGCTCGTCTCCGGCAGCATCGCGCTGACCTTCTTCGTGTACGTGTTCATCAACACCGGCATGGTAGTGGGACTGTTGCCCGTGATGGGCCTGCCTCTGCCGCTCGTGAGCTACGGCGGCACTTCGATGGTGACCCTGCTGGCCGGCTTCGGTATTCTCCAGGGCCTCAACTCCCACAGGAAACTGGTTCGCTCATGAAGCCGACGGAGCGTCTTCTCGCGCTGGGCCTCGCGCTGGTGCTCTTCGCGGGCCCTGCAGCCGCCCTCGACCATACGCGCGGCGACGTACGGGAGTTCGTCGCCGAAATGCAGGACAAGCACGGCCTCGAGCGGGAGTGGCTGGACAAGGTCTTTCGCAGGGCGACGAGCCAGCAGCGCATCATCGACCTGATCAGCCGTCCTGCCGAGCGGGTCAAGCCCTGGCACGAGTACCGCGACCACTTCCTCACGGAGCAGCGCATCCGCGAGGGCGTGGACTTCTGGGTGCGGCACCGCGAGCGCCTCGCGCAGATCGAGCGCGACACGGGCGTGGACGCGAGCATCATCGTCGGCATCATCGGGGTCGAGACCTTCTACGGCCGCATCACCGGTTCGTTCAAGGTGCTCGACGCCCTCTCGACGCTCGCCTTCGATTACCCGCCGCGCAGCCCCTTCTTCCGCAGCCAGCTCGAGCACTTCCTGCTGCTGGCGCAGGAGGAGCCGATCGACCTGTTCAACGTCAAGGGCTCCTACGCCGGCGCGATGGGCGCACCCCAGTTCATGCCCGGCAGCTACCGCGTCTACGCGGTGGACGGCGACGACGACGGCCGGCGCGACCTCTGGGGCAGCTGGGACGACGTGCTGGCAAGCGTGGCGAACTACCTCGCCGAGCACGGCTGGCGCGCCGGCGAGCCGATCGTCACGCCGGCCGACCTCGAATACCCGGGCGTCGAGGGCCTGGTGGCCAACCGCCTGACGCTCGAGGACACGGTCGGGTCCCTGCGCGCGTTCGGCGTGCAGTTCGACACGCCGCTCGGTGACGACGCCCCGGCCGTGTTCGTGGACGTGGCCGGAAACGGCGGCCCGGAACTGCGCGTGGGCTTCACCAACTTCTATGCCATCACCCGCTACAACCGCAGCGTGATGTACGCGCTCGCGGTCCACGATCTCGGCCGCCGGATCGCCGAGCGGCTGCCGGCGCCGCAGGCCGGATGAGACCCTGGCGCGCCGCGCTGCTGCTGGCCGCCGGCCTGGTGACGGCCTGCTCCAGCGCACCGCCGCGGCCGCCGGCACCGCCGGTGGATCCGCACTCGGTGCCCGACGCCGTGCCGAGGGCCGAGCCCCGCGCCGCGCTCGGCAACCCGCCCTTCTACGAGGTCTTCGGGCAGCGCTACGTGGTCCTGCCCAGCGCCGACGGCTTCGTCGAGCAGGGCGTCGCGTCCTGGTACGGGCCGGACTTCCACGGCAAGAACACCTCCACGGGCGAGCGCTACGACATGTACGCCATGACGGCCGCGCACCCGACGCTGCCGCTGCCGGCCTACGTGCGGGTCACGAACCTGCAGAACGGGCGCAGCGTGGTCGTGCGGGTGAACGACCGGGGCCCATTCAAGAAGAACCGCGTCATCGACCTCTCTTACGCCGCGGCGCTGCGGCTCGACATGGTCCGCGACGGCACCGCGATGGTCGAGGTGCGGACAGTGGGCCCCGGCAGCACGGTGCCGGCCGCCCAGCGTGCGAGCGGGGGCTTCTATGCTCAGGCCGGAGCCTTCGGCGAGGAGGCCAACGCGCGCCGCCTCGCCGAGCGGCTGGCAGCGGCGGGCATGGCCGGCGTCACCACGGTTCCCGTCACGGTCGGCGGACGCCCGCTGCACCGCGTCCGCGTCGGCCCGGTGACGACCGTGGAGGAGTTCGACCTGCTGATCGACCTGCTGCGCGGACTCGGCGTACAGGACGCGCGTCTCGCCCTGAACTGAGCAGGCGCTGCAGCCCGTCGCGGCCCGGCGCGGCCCTCGGCTACACCGGCGGCGCCGCGGCGGCTAGAATCACGGCATCGCGGCGCGCCCTCCCCGCCGCGCCCGCCCCTCTCGACTGGAAGGAAGATGCCTCAGATCGCCCGGCTGTTCCCGCTGCTCATCCTCGCCTTCTTCTCCTTCACCGCGCTGGCGAGCCCGCCGCCGGTGCCCGCGCCGCCCACCCTCGATGCCCGCGCCTGGATCCTGATGGACGCGCAGAGCGGCCGGGTCATCACCAGTCACGACGCGGACACGCCGCACGAGCCGGCAAGCATCACGAAGCTGATGACCGCCTACGCGGTATTCGACGCCATCAGGGCCGGCAAGCTGTCGCTCGACACCGAGGTGCCGATCAGCGAGCGCGCCTGGCGCGCCGAGGGCTCCCGCACGTTCCTGAACGTCAATACGCGCGTGCCGGTGGAGGTGCTGCTGCAGGGCATGATCGTTCAGTCCGGGAACGACGCGACCATCGCCCTCGCCGAGGCGGTGGCGGGGTCGGAGGAGGCCTTCGCCAACCTCATGAACGAGTACGCCCGCCGCCTCGGGATGAAGAACTCGAATTTCGAGAATTCGACCGGCCTGCCCGGCCCCACGCACCGGGCCTCCGCCCGCGACATGGCGCTGCTGGCGCGCGGCATCGTGCACGACTTTCCCGGCGAGTACCGCCGCTACTCGCAGCGCGAGTTCACCTGGAACAACATCACGCAGCGCAACCGCAACGGACTGCTGGACCGCGACCCGGCCGTGGACGGCATGAAGACCGGCCTCACCTCGACGGCCGGCTACTGCCTGGTGAGTTCGGCCCAGCGCGACGGGATGCGCATGATCGCCGTGGTGCTGGGCAGCGCCAGCGTCCGCGCCCGCGAGGACGCCAGCATGGCGCTGCTCAACTACGGCCTGAACTTCTTCGAGACCCGCCGCGTGCACCCGAAGGGCGCGGAGCTGGCCGTGCCGCGCATCCTGCGGGCGCGCGGCGGCAAGGGGGCCGTCGGCCTGGCGGACGAGCTGTACGTCACGGTGCCGCGCGGTCGCGGGGGCGACGTGCAGGTCGCCGTCGAGGTGGAGCCGAAGCTGCGCGCGCCGATCGCCGCCACTCAGGCCGTCGGCCGCGTCACGGTCACGCTCGACGGCGAGCTGGTGGCCACGCAGCCGCTGTACCCGCTCGCCGACGTGGCCGAGGGCGGCTTCTTCCGCAGGCTGTGGGACACCATCGTGGGCTGGTTCACCTGAGGTGACCGCGCCCTGCGACATCGCCTGGCTCGACGGGCGCTACCTGTCGATTGCCGAGGCGCGCATCTCCCCGCTCGACCGCGGATTCCTGTTCGCGGACGCGGTCTACGAGGTGCTGCCGGTCTACGGCGGCCGCGTGTTCCTGCTCGAGCCGCACCTCGAGCGCCTCGAGCGCAGCCTCGCCGCGCTTCGCATCGCCTCGCCGCAGGACCGTGCGCAGTGGCGCCGCGTGATCGGCGGGCTGGTGGCGCGAAACGGCGGCGGCGACCTGCTCGTGTACCTGCAGGTGTCCCGCGGCGCCGAGCACGGCCGCTCGCACGTGCCGCGCGGCTCCACGCCGACGGTCTTCGCCTTCGCGAGCCGGACCCCGCCGCCACCCGCCGCACCGCCGCCCGGCATTGCCGCCATCACGGCCGCGGACACGCGCTGGGCACGCTGCGACATCAAGTCCACGGCCCTGCTCGCCAACATCCTGCTCAAGTGGCAGGCCGAAGAGGCTGGCGCCGCGGAAGCGCTGCTGCTGCGCGACGGGCACCTGACCGAGGGTTCCTCGAGCAGCGTGCACGTCGTCACCGGCGGCGTCCTGCACTCGCCCCCGCTCAGCCCGGAGGTGCTGCCCGGCACCACCCGCGAGCTGCTGCTCGAGCTGGCGCGGCGGGCGGACAACGAGAGCCGCATCGGTGAGGTACCCGAGTCGATGCTGCGCGGCGCGGATGAGATCATCGTCGCCTCGGCGGGCGGCGGCATCCGGGCCGTCACCCGCCTCGACGGCGAACCCGTCGGCCAAGGCGAGCCAGGCCTCGTGTACCGGCGGATCTTCGCGGCGCTGGTCGAGTCGCGGGCGGAATTCTCGACAGAGGTCCAGCCATGAGCGGCAGCGACGACTTGTTCAATTTTCCCTGCGAATTCCCGATCAAGGTGATGGGCCGCGAGGGGGAGTCCTTCCGCTCGCTCACGCTCGCCATCGTGGAGCGACACGCCGGACCGCTCGCGCCCGCGCAGATCACCGAGCGGCCGAGCGCCAAGGGCAACTTCGTCTCGATGACCTACACCATCCGCGCCGAGAGCCGCGCGCAGCTCGATGCGATCTACCAGGACCTCACGGCGAGCGGGGTGGTGCTGGTGGCGTTGTGATCCGTCAGCGCACCGCCCCAGTGCAGAACCAGCCCCGCCGCCAGATGCGGCGCCAGCGCGTCCGCCACCTCGCGCACGCCCAGCGTCACCCCGAGGTCCGAAAGCCGCGTCATCTCGAGGCCCGCGTAGCCGCAGGGATTGATGCGCGAGAACGGCTCGAGGTCGCCGTCCACGTTGAGCGCGAGGCCGTGGTAGCTGCCGCCGCGGCGCACGCGCAGGCCGATGCTCGCCAGTTTCTTGCCGCCGACGTAGACGCCAGGCGCATCGCGCCGGCCGGCAGCCTCGATGCCGTGAGCGGCACAAAGAACGATCACTGACCGCTCGAGCGCGACCACGAGCTCCCGGATGCCGAGCCTGAGACGGCGCAGGTCGAGCAGCGGGTAGACGACGAGCTGCCCGGGCCCGTGGTAGGTCACCTGCCCGCCGCGGTCGATGGGCACCACGGGGATGTCCCCGGGCGCGAGCACGTGCTCGGCCTTGCCGGCCATGCCCTGTGTGAACACCGGCGGGTGCTCGAGGAACCAGACTTCGTCGGAGGTGTCCGCGCCGCGCGCCTCGGTGAAGCGCTGCATCGCGCGCCAGGTGGGCTCGTACTCGACGCGCCCGAGCCAGCGGAAAAAGGGGACATTCCCTTTTTCCTTTCCGTAGCCAGACATAGCGGGAGAATGCATGCGACCGACGGAAAGGAAAAAGGGAACCTGATTACGCAGCTGGGTCAGCCAGTGAACCAGGGGG
>JBBINN010000101.1:0-10400 GCA_037443885.1 Gammaproteobacteria bacterium
CGGCGGGCCTCTTCGGCGCGCGGGCGGCGGCGCCGCGGCGGCGCGGGTTGCCTTCCTCGTCGAGCTCGACGAACTCGTCCTCGCCTGCCGGCACGGACGGCACTGCCGCCTTGCCCTCGATCACGGCGTCGGCGATGCCGGCGGCGTAGAGCTGGATGGCGCGCATGGCGTCGTCGTTGCCGGGGATCATGTAGTCCACGCCCTCGGGCGAGCAGTTGGTGTCCACGACCGCCACGACCGGGATGCCGAGCTTCCTCGCCTCCGCAATGGCAATTCCCTCGTGGCCCACGTCCACGACGAACATCGCGTCGGGCAGGCTGTTCATCTCCTTGATGCCGCCGAGGCTGCGGTGCAGCTTCTCGAGCTCGCGACGGAGGGTCTGGGCCTCCTTCTTGCCGCGGCGGTCGAGGGCGCCGCTGTCGCGCAGTTCCTCGATCTCCTGCAGCCGCTTGATCGACTGGCGGATGGTCTTGAAGTTGGTGAGCATGCCACCCAGCCAGCGCTGGTTCACGTAGGGCATGCCGCAGCGCTGCGCCTCGGCCTGCATGGCCTCGCGCGCGCTGCGCTTGGTGCCGACGAACAGCACGGTGCCGCCGTCGGCGACCACACCCTTGATGAAGGAGGCCGCCTCGATGAACAGGGGCAGCGACTTCTCGAGGTTGATGATGTGGATCCGGTTGCGCTCGCCGAAGATGAACGGGGCCATCTTCGGGTTCCAGAAGCGGGTCTGATGTCCGAAATGGACACCCGCTTCCAGCATCTGCCGCATGGACACGCTGGCCATGGAAAAGCTCCTTGTCGGGTTGTTCCTCCGCGGACCCGCATGCGGCAACCGGGACGAGCCCGGCACCCAGCCGCACGTGACGATCCGCGTGTGGATTTGGTTGAGAAAAAACGCCGCGCTTTATACCATCTTTCCCCCTCCCGGACAATGGCTCGAGGTTCGCTGCCCGTGCTCATGGCCCGCCAGACCCGCGTGTCGATCAAGACTCCCGATGAGCAGGCCCGCATGCGGGTCGCCGGGCGGATGGCAGCCGACGTGCTCGACATGATCGGCGAGCACGTCCGCCCGGGGGTGACCACCGACGAGCTGAACGACCTCTGCCACCGGTACATCGTGGAGGTGCAGGGCGCCGTACCGGCCCCGCTCAACTATGGCGGTGGCGGCGGCCGCGTCCCCTTCCCGAAGTCCATCTGCACCTCGGTGAACCACGTGGTCTGCCACGGCATTCCCGGCGACCGGCGCCTGAAGGCCGGCGACATCGTCAACGTGGACGTCACCGTCATCCATGACGGCTTCCACGGCGACACCAGCCGGATGTTCCTGGTCGGCAAGTGCTCGCTGCAGGCCGAGCGCCTGTGCCGGGTGGCTTTCGAGGCCATGTGGGAGGGCATCCGCAGCATCCGGCCGGGCACCTGCCTCGGCGACCTCGGCCACGCCGTTCAGAAGCACGTCGAGGCGCAGGGCTATTCCGTCGTGCGCGAGTACTGCGGCCACGGCATCGGTCGCGTCTTCCACGAGGACCCGCAGATCCTGCACTACGGCGAGCCGGGGACGGGCCTCGCGCTCGAGGCCGGCATGACCTTCACCGTCGAGCCCATGGTCAACGCGGGCCGGCGCCACGTGAAGCTGCTGCCGGACGGCTGGACGGTGGTCACCAAGGACCACTCGCTCTCCGCCCAGTGGGAGCACACGGTGCTGGTCACGCCGACCGGCGTCGAGGTGCTGACCCTCGGCGCAGCCGACCGCGCCGCCTAGCATGGTTCACGCCCTGCCCCCGCACGATCCGGACGACCTGTTTCCCGCCGAGCCCCGGCCCCACACCTGGGCTTTCCTGCACGAGCTCACGCGCCGGCTCGCCGACAGCGACACGGCGATGGGCGCGTTCCGCAAGGCGCTCGCCGACGGTGACGCCCTGCTGCGCGACCGGTTCATGGCCGACGAGCCCGTGGACGAGCTCGTGCGCGACCGGGCACAGCTGGTGGACCGGCTGCTGCTGCGCGCCTGGGAGCTGCACTCGGGGCCCCATGCCGGGGAGCTCGCGCTCGTCGCCGTGGGCGGCTACGGCCGGGGCGAGCTGCTGCCCTGCTCCGACATCGACATCATGGTGCTGCTGCCGAAGACCGAGTCGGCACCCTGGACGCCAGACCTCGAGCGCTTCCTCACCTTCCTGTGGGACATCGGCCTCGAGGTGGGCCACAGCGTCCGCACCATCGACGATTGCCAGCGCGAGGCGCAGTCGGATGTCAGCGTCATCACCACGCTGATCGAGGCGCGCCTGCTCGCGGGCCAGGAGCCGCTCTTCGCCGCGATGCGCCGCGCCCTGGGCCCGGACCGGCTGTGGCCCGCGGGGCCTTTCTTCGAGGCGAAGGTCAAGGAGCAGCGCGAGCGGCACCTTCGCTACCACGACACGGCCTACAACCTCGAGCCCAACGTCAAGCAGAGTCCCGGCGGCCTGCGGGACATCCAGACCATCGGCTGGGTGGCGAAGCGGCACTTCGGTGCGGAGACGCTCGACGATCTCGTTGGCCACGGTTTCCTGACGCAGCGCGAGCTGGTGCAGCTGAAGGCCGCGCAGTCATACCTGTGGAAGCTGCGCTTCGGGCTGCACGTGCTGACGGGCCGGCGCGAGGACCGGCTGCTGTTCGACCACCAGATCAGGCTGTCGCGCCAGTTCGGCTACGAGGACGCGGCCTTCACCCTCGCGGTCGAGCAGTTCATGCAGCGCTACTACCGCACGGTGATGTTCGTGAGCCTCACGAACGAGCTGCTGCTGCAGCACTTCCGCGAGGTGATCCTCTCTTCGAGTGGTGCCTCGACCGTGCCGCTGACGCCGCGCTTCCGCGAGCGTGACGAGTACCTGGAGGCGTCCTCGCCGGACGTCTTCGTGCGCCATCCCTCCGCGCTTCTCGAGCTGTTCGTCGTGCTGCAGAACAACCCGCAGCTTCGGGGCGTACGCGCCGAGACGATCCGCCTGGTCTCGCGCCACCTGTGGCTGATCGACGAGGAGTTCCGCCAGAACCCCCGCAACCATCGCCTGTTCCTGGAGATCCTGCGCGCGCCGGCGGGCGTCACGCACGAGCTGCGGCGCATGAACCTCTACGGCGTGCTCGGCCGCTACATCCCGGCCTTCGGGCGCATCGTCGGGCGCATGCAGTACGACCTGTTCCATGCCTACACCGTGGACGCGCACACGCTGTTCGTGCTGTCGAACCTCAGGCGGCTGGCGCTCGAGCGCTACGACCACGAGTTCCCCCGGCTGTCGCAGATCTTCCGCAGCCTGCCGAAGCCCGAGATCGCCTACCTCGCGGCGCTGTTCCACGACATCGCCAAGGGCCGCGGCGGCGACCACTCGGAGCTCGGCGCGGTGGACGCCGAGGCCTTCTGCCTCGAGCAGGGGCTGTCGCGCTACGACGCCCGCGTGGTGGCCTGGCTGGTACGCCACCACCTGCTGCTGTCCGTGACCGCACAGAAGAAGGACATCGCCGACCCGCAGGTCATCAACGAGTTCGCACGCACGGTGGGCGACCAGCTGCACCTCGATTACCTCTATGTCCTGACGGTCGCCGACGTGCGCGGCACCAACCCCAAGCTCTGGAATTCCTGGAAGGCCTCGCTGTTCGAGGACTTCTACGAGCGGGTCAAGCAGGCGCTGCGCCGCGGCCTCGAGGCGCCCGTGGACAAGGAGGAGCTCATCGCCTCCACCCAGTCCCAGGCCCGCGAGCTGCTGGACGCGAGCCACGTGTCCCCCGCGGCCGTGGACCGGGTATGGAGCGGCCTCACGGAGACCTACTTCCTGCGCCACGCGCCCGAGGAAGTCGCCTGGCACACGCAGCTGCTCGCGAAGCGCGACCCGGATGACCGCAGCCCGCTCGTCGCCGTCTCGTCCGAGCCCGGCCGGGGCGGCGCCACGGTGATCTTCGTCTGCACCTTCCGCCGCCGGCACAGCTTCGCGCGCGCCACCGCGGCGCTCGACCAGATGGGACTCACCATCCTCGACGCCCGCATCACGCCGACCCTCGACGGCGCGAGCCTCGACAGCTACCTCGTGCTCGAGGACAACGGCCTGCCAATCGCAGATGCCGAGCGGCTCGCGGACATCGAGCACCGACTGGTGCGTGTGCTCGCCGAGCGCGGCACGCCGGCGCCGACCGTCACGCGGCGCGCGTCGCGCGCGGCGCGGGTGTTCACGACCTCGACCCAGGTCACTCTCTCGGAGGACGCGGGCAACCAGCGCACCATCCTCGAGCTGGTCGCGGCCGACCGCCCGGGCCTGCTGTCCGAGATCGGTCTCGTGCTGTGGCAGGAACACGTGGACCTGCATGGCGCCAAGATCATGACGGTCGGCGAGCGGGCCGAGGACGTCTTCTACCTCACCGACGAGAACGGCCAGCCGCTCGACGAGACGCTGCGCACGCGCCTCGCCGAATCGCTGACGCGCGCCCTCGACCGCCGCGACGCCGCGGCATAGGGCCGGCGGGTGGACCCGAACCTCGGGCGCCTCGCGCCCTACCCCTTCGAGCGTCTCGCCCGGCTGCGCGCCGGCATCGCGCCGCCGGCGGGCTTCTCGCCCATCACCATGACGATCGGCGAGCCGCGCCACACGCCGCCCGGGTTCGTGCTGGATGCGCTCGTGGACGCGCTCGACGGCGTGGGGGTCTACCCCGCGACAGCCGGCCTGCCCGAGCTGCGTCGGGCCTGCGCCGGGTGGCTCGAGCGGCGCTTCGGGCTCGGCGCGGGCTTCGTCGACCCGGAAGCGATGGTCCTGCCGGTTAACGGCACGCGCGAGGCGCTGTTCGCCTTCGTGCAGGCGGCCGTGGACCGCGCGCAGGCGCCCGTCGTGGCGATGCCGAATCCTTTCTACCAGATCTACGAAGGTGCGGCCCTGCTCGCCGGCGCCGAGTGCTGCTACGTGCCGACCTCGACGGCCAGCGGCTGGCTCCCCGTGCTCGAGGCAATCCCCGATGCCACCTGGGCGCGCTGCCAGATGCTGTTCATATGCACGCCGGGCAATCCCAGCGGCGCCGTCATGAGCCACGGCTTCCTGCAGCGCGTGCTGGCGCTCGCCGACCGGCACGGCTTCGTCGTCGCCTCGGACGAGTGCTACTCGGAGATCTACGCGGACGAGGCAGCCCCGCCGCCCGGCCTGCTCGAGGCGAGCGAGCGGCTCGGGCGGCCTCGCTTCGAGCGCTGCGTGGTGTTCCATAGCCTCTCCAAGCGCTCCAACCTGCCCGGCCTGCGCTCCGGCTTCGTCGCGGGCGACCCGGCACTGATCGAGGGCTTCCGGCTCTACCGCACCTACCACGGCTGCGCCATGCCGCTGCAGGTCCAGCGCGCCAGCATCGCGGCCTGGTCGGACGAGGCGCACGTCGCGGAGAACCGCCGGCTCTACCGCGCCAAGTACGACGCCGTGATGCCCCTGCTCGCGCCGCTGCTCGACGTCGAGCGCCCCGCCGGCTCCTTCTACCTCTGGCCGGCCGTCCCCGGTGGCGACGACGAGGCTTTCGCGCGGGACCTCTACGCCCGCAGGAACGTGGCCGTGCTCCCGGGCCGCTACCTCGGCCGGGACGCCGCCGGGACGAATCCCGGCGCGGGCCGCGTGCGCATCTCGCTGGTGCCGGGCATCGAGGACTGCCTGGAGGCCGCGCGCCGTATCCGTGACTTCATCGAGGAAACCTGAGCCATGGACCACCTGAAGACCGTGATCGAGGAGGCCTTCGAGCGCCGCGCCGCCATCAGCCCCGGCAACGTCCCGCAGGAGCTCGCGGTGGCGCTCGACGACTGCCTCGAGCTGCTCGACTCCGGCCGGGCGCGCGTGGCCGAGAAGCGCGACGGAAGATGGACCGTGAACGAGTGGCTGAAGAAGGCGGTGCTGCTGTACTTCCGCAGCCACGACAACGCGGTCATCGAGGGCGGCTACACGCGCTACTTCGACAAGGTGCCGCTCAAGTATGCCAGCCTCTCGCCGGAGCGCTTCGGTGACGGCGGCACCCGCGTGGTTCCGCCCGCGGTCGCCCGCAAGGGTGCGTACATCGCGCCGGGCGTGGTGCTGATGCCGAGCTACGTGAACATCGGCGCGTACGTGGACACGGGCACCATGGTGGACACCTGGGCGACGGTCGGCTCCTGCGCGCAGATCGGGCGCAACGTGCACCTCTCGGGCGGTGTGGGCATCGGCGGCGTGCTGGAGCCGCTGCAGGCGAGCCCGACCATCATCGAGGACGACTGCTTCATCGGCGCGCGCTCGGAGATCGTCGAAGGCGTGATCGTCGAGTCAGGCGCGGTGATCTCGATGGGCGTCTACGTCGGGGCGAGCACGCGCATCTACGACCGCGCGACGGGCGAGATCCACTACGGGCGCGTGCCGGCGGGCGCGGTCGTCGTGCCCGGCACCCTGCCCTCCGCCGACGGCAAGTACGCGCTGTACGCCGCGATCATCGTCAAGCGCGTGGACGCGCAGACGCGCGCCAAGACCTCCATCAACGAGCTGCTGCGGCCCTGAGGCCATCCAGGGGCCGTCGAGGGAACCTGGCGAGCCCCGGCGGGCAAGCCGCAAGACTTTTTCGAAAGGCGCGATGACCGCTCCGCGGCCGCCGCACTAGACTGGGCGCCGCCTCGCGGCTATCCGCTGGCGTCTCAAGCTGCACCCGCAGGAGTCGAGATCATGGCGTTCGCAGTCTCTGCCGGCGTCGCCCGCCGCAGGCCATGGACCTGGGTCGCGGCCTGGCTGCTGCTGGCTTGCATGGCCAGCACCCCCGCCCTGGCCGCCAGGACCGACGTGATCGTGCTCAGGAACGGCGATCGCGTGACGGGCGAGATCAAGCAGCTCTCCTACGGCCAGCTCGAGTTCAAGACCGACGACATGGGCACGGTCTACATCGAGTGGGACAAGATCGCGTCGCTCACGACGACCCAGCAGCTGCAGGTCGAGCTCGCCGACGGCGGCCGGGTCGTAGGCCGGTCGCCCACTCCGCCGGAGCAGCCCGGCTCACTACTGCTCGTCGACTCGGACGGCTCGCCCCCGTCCTCGGTGCCCATGAGCTCGGTGACGCGGATGTACACGCTGGAGAGCGGCACCTGGTACCGGCGCCTCGAGGGCGACTTCAGCATCGGCTACAGCTACACGGGCTCGAGTGACGTCGCGGTGCTGAACTTCGGCGCCAATGTCGGTTCGCGGAACGAAATGCGCCGATGGAACCTCTCGATCGACGGGGAGCGCACCAGCCAGCCCACCGCGCCCAGCACCCAGCGCGGCGAGGTTCTCCTGTCCCTGGAAAGGTACCTCCCCAACCGGTATTACCGCGAGGGCCTCCTGGCGCTCTCCACGAACCGCGAACTGGGCCTGGACCTGCGCACGCTGCTCGGCGGCACGACCGGTCGCTATCTGCGTCGCTCGGGCCAGAGCGAGTGGCGCGCCGGCCTCGGCCTCGCGGTGCTTTCCGAGGAGCGAACCGACGGCACCAGCCTGCAGAGCGTCGAGGGCGTCCTGACGACCACGTTCCGGGTGTTCCGCCTGGACACGCCCAAGACCGACCTCGAGTTCACGCTCAACGTCCTGCCGAGCCTGACCGAATCGGGCCGGTGGCGCAGCGGGGGAAGCCTCGACCTGCGCAAGGAGATCATCAAGGATCTGTTCTTCGAGATTTCGCTCTGGGGTGCCTACGACAACCAGCCCGCGGTGGGGGCCTCCACGAGTGACTGGAGCGTGGTGACCTCGCTGGGCTACTCGTTCTGAGGAGGCGCGACGCAGGTCGCAGCACGGTTCACGACCGGATCGCCTTCTGGCGGGATTCCGCAACCATGAAGGGCGAAGGACTCACCCGTCGTACGATGCCAGCGCGAGCTCCACGCGCGTCAGCGCCTCGCGCAGGCCCCTCATCTGGGGCAGGCGGTAAAGCGCCCCCGGCTGCTCGACCTCCCGCCCGCGTTCACGCACCCACTGCATCAGCCGCTCCCGTTCCCCGGCGAGTTCTCCCCGAAGCGCCTCTGGCGGCCGGCGGGCCTCAACGAGGTCGGATACGACCGCCCGGGGCGACAGGCGCCCCTGCTCGCCGAAGAGGCGCGTGACCGGCCCGCCGGGATCGGGCCACGCAGCCACGGTCACCGTGGCCAGCGCAAAGTAGTGCAGCGCGCTCGCAGCGGCGGCGAAGTACTCGCTGCTGCGTCGCGCATCGGCCGCGAGGCGCTGGACCCGGTCGGCCCGTCCGTCCCAGTACAGGGCCTCCATCGCCTCGATCAGGGCGCCGGGCAGCGGCGTCGCCGGCTGCAGGGCAGCGGCGAGCTGCTCGGGCAGCGGCGCTCCGCCGCAGCGGCCGCCGTTCACGTCCTCCTCGGATCCGGCGGACCAGAACCGGTCGGCCAGCTTTCCGACGCAGGCACCGCGACTGCAGCCGCCCGCATCCGGGCGATAGGCGAAGCTGCAGGAACGCGTGGCCTCGGCCGCGGCCAGCAGCAGCGGCGCGTCGTCCGGCAGGCGCGCCTGCCGGCGCAGCGCCTCGGCCGGATGGAAACGAACCTCGATGCGCGACTCGATCTCGACCTGCGCGTCCCGATGGCCGCGCAACAGGCTTTCCTCCCGGCTGAAGGCCAGGCTGACTGGTCGCAGGCGCGCGAGGCACAGCTCGATCTCCCCTAGACCCTCGAGCGCCGCCCAGGCCACCGGCGACGGCAGCCATTGCGACATGCTGCCCGGCTGGAGGACGAAACGGCCGACAGTCGCGCGGCTCCATCCCTGCGCCACTTCCTCGGCCGTGATGGGCGACCCGAACCAGCGGCGCTTGTCGGCCTGCAGGGACTTGTCGTCCGCGAGGAAGTCACTCTCCGCCGCATCGGCACAGGGCTCGAGGCTACGGCCACCGCGAGCGAGACCGGCGAGCCGCTCCTCCAGCGCCGCGCGGCGCTGGCCGGAGGGCAGCGGCTGGTCGAGCCCGGCAGCCAGGCGCTTGCCGTAGGGGTCGGCTTCCGGGTCGTCCAGCCTCCCGACCTGCGCGACCAGCCGGTCGAGCGCAGCGAAGTGAGCGCCGATCACCCGCTCGTGCGCCGTGACCTGGAAGGCGGGCGCGGCCAGCGGCTGCGGGCCGAGGACGGCCGACGCCAGCGCGTCGTGGACCCGCTGGCCCGCACCGCGCAGCTCGCGCAGGACCTCGCGGCGACGCGCAAAGTCACCCGGCGCGGCCGGCTGTTCCTGGTACAGCCGCAGCAGGGCCGCCGCGTGCTGCTGCCACTCGAAGGGATCCGCGAGCGACAGCGCCGCGGAGGTCTCGAGCCCGGCGCTCGCGAGCAGCAGCGGGTAGTGGCGATGGAAGGGAAAGCGCAGGTCCGCCGGCTCTAGGAAGGCCGGGTCGAGGACGTAATCGCTGGCGCGGCTGGCGTACTGGGAGCGGCGGATCGCGCCCTGCAGGAAGCGCTCCTCGCAGCGGCGGAAATCCGCGGGGCGCAGGCGCCCGGCGGCGTCGCGGCTGCGCAGGCTGAAGCAGCGGTCGTTGTCCTCCTCGAACGCGCTCCAGCGGCGGACCTCCTGCTGGAGTGACTCCGCGCGCAGCCGCGCCCGCTGGGCCGACTCGATGCGGGCCACGTCGTCCCTGAGGCCGTCCAGCGACAACCCCAGGCTGACGAGGCGCGCATCCAGGGCGTTGCCGGTGAGCAGCGTCTCGCTGCGCAGGCTCAGCAGGCCACTGTAGGTAGTCTCCTGCAGGCGCCCCAGCAGCCGCGCGAGTTCCGGCGCCGGCGCAGCGCCGCGCGCGGCGGCCGGCGGAGATTGCGCCAGCGCATGGGCCCCGGCCAGCAGCAGGCCGACACCCGCGGTCGCGCCGACGAAGGAACCCGAGAGCGCGCCCTGCGCACCGAGCTGCGCGAACTCGAGCAGCGGTGCGCCCAAGATGCCGAAGGCGCCCCCCAGGGGCCCCGAGCCGGCCAGCCAGGCGCTGCCGCGGCCGAGCGCCAGCAGCCGCTGCATCTCACTCGTATCGGTCCGCGGGCCGGTGCCGGACACCAGGGCTTCGGCCTGGGCGCCGACAGCCTGCCAGAGCTCGGCGCTGGCGGCGGCGGCGCCCGCCTCGCGGGCCGTGCCGGCGGCGGCGAACCGCTGGTCGAGCTGCGCCGCCTGCTCGAGCAGCCGTTCGAACCCCGGCAGCGCCTGCAGGCCGGCATCCACCGCCAGCCGGGAGGATGCCGCCGCCCCGAGCGACACGCCAGCCATCGACGGCGCGAACAGCCGGTCGTGCAGCGCGACGCACGCCGGCGAAGCCCGGCACCGCAGCCACACGTCGGAAGCAAGCCCGAGGTCCGCGGAATCGTCCAGCGTTCCCGCAAACTCATAGCGGCCGTTCACCACCACGCGCGGCGCTAGCAGGCCGTTGAAAAAGGCTGATCTGAGGCGGTCATGAGCATGGCGCCCATC
>JBBINN010000102.1:0-10335 GCA_037443885.1 Gammaproteobacteria bacterium
TCGCGCCGCCGCTCGAGGCGCCGTCGTTGGGGTCGGCGTTCAGGTCGCCGGCGATGACGAACGGCCGGACGCCGAGCCCGCCACGGCCGCCGGCATCGTCCACGATCCAGTCCTGCGGCGCGTCGTCCACGTACTGTTCCCAGAAGCGGATCTCGTCGTGGTTGCGTCGACGGTTTCGCTGCTCTGGACCGTCGAAGGCCGGCGGGGTCGGGTGGCTCACCAGGAAATGCACGGTCCTGCCGTCGATCACCAGAGGTACGTCCGCATGCGTCTTGGATGACAGGCGAAGTACCTCGAGCGCGGCATCCGAGTACCAGCCCTCGGGCAGCCATGCGCCCGGCAGGTCCTTCCAGCGGAACAGCCGGAACGTGCGGATGCGCTCGACGTCGATCGGAAAGCGGGAGAGCACGGCGAGGCCGTACTGGCCCGGGTACTCGCCGTAACCGAAGGCATCGCCGCCATAGGCGCGTGAGCCGGGTGTGCTCGACACGACGTCGTCGCGGTCGAGGTCGTGGCCCGAGTGCACGCCCGTGTTGACCTCGGGGATGTAGACGTAGGGGTAGTCGAGCGGCGCGCGGCCGTCCTGACCGACCGCCAGGAAGTTCGCGGCGAAGCGCCGCACGCTCTCGCCGCCGGCGTCCCAGTCGATCTCGTTCAGCACGAGGACGTCGGGGCGGACTTCCTGGATGGTGGCGGCCGCGAGGCGGGCCTTCTCCCAGGACGGATCCGCGAGCCGCTCGATCACCTCGCCCGCGCGGGCGCCGTGGAGCGAGACGTTGAACGTGGCGAAGCGGACGACCTGGGCTGGTTCGGTAGCCGGAGCATTCAGCGGCACCAAGAGCAGACCACAGAGGACGGCGACACCGTGTCGTTGCATGCAGCAGATTCTACGTAAAGGCGCAGCGTCATTGATTGACATCATGATGTGTTATAAATAGCATCGTGATGATGAGAACGACACTGACCCTCGAGAAGGATGTGGCCGCCGGTCTGAGGGCGGAGGCTCGCCGCACCGGACGCGCCTTCAAGGACGTCGTCAACGAGTGCCTGCGGGCCGGGCTCCTGCAGCGCGAGGTCGTGCGCGCCGCGCCCCGTTTCTCGGTCAATCCGCGAGATTTCGGCGAACTGCAGCCAGGAATCTCGCTGGACAATGTCGCTGAGCTGCTCGAGCGCATCGAGGGACCGAACCGCACGTGATCATCGTCGACGCCAATGTCCTGCTTTATGCCTACAACCCGGCGAGCCAGCACCACCTGCAGTGCCGATCCTGGCTCGAGTCCGCGTTGAACGGCGCCGAGCAGGTAGGGTTTCCCTGGCAGACGGTCCTCGCCTTCATCCGCATCTCGACCAACCCGCGCGTGTTCGCGCGTCCGCTTAGCGCAGCGCAGGCGGCCGCCATCGTGGATGAGTTGTTCGCATGTCCCCAGGCGATGGGCGTCGAGCCGGCGGACGGCTATTGGGACTTGCTGAAGGAACAGATCGCGACGGCCCAGGTCAGCGGGCCGCTCGTGACCGATGCCGCACTGGCGGCGCTCGCGCTCCAGAACGGCGCGCGATTGTGTACAACGGACCGGGACTTTTCGCGCTTTGAGGAACTGCGGACGCTGGACCCGCGCGCCTGATTGTCTCGGCTGCGGTGCATCGAGGACGCCCGGACCGTCCGCGTCTCTCCCTTGTCCGATCTGCACGGCCTATCATGGGCTTCCATGAGCACGCAGTTCGACTACACGCGCATCCCGCCGCTGCCGCCGTCGGTTTACGTGGCGCCCCTCAAGAAACCGTCCGGCCTCGGCGACGACTGGCTCGAGCCGGCCCAGCGCAGGTACTCGGCCGACGAGCACCGCATCTGGGACGACCTGTTCGCGCGGCAGATGAAGCTGATGCCGGGCCACGCGTGCAGGGAGTTCATGCACGGCCTCGAGCGCCTGAACCTCGGCCGCGGCGGCGTGCCGGACTTCGACGAGATCAGTGAGGAGCTGAAGAGCCTCACCGGCTGGACCGTGGTGCCAGTGCCGATGCTGATCCCGGATCATGTCTTCTACTACCACCTCGCGAATCGTCGCTTCCCGGCCGGCAACTTCATCCGCACGCGCGAGACCTTCGACTACATCCAGGAGCCTGACGTCTTCCACGACGTCTTCGGCCACGTGCCGCTGCTGACGGACCCCGTGTTCGCCGACTACATGGAGGCCTACGGCCGCGCCGGCTGGAAGGCGCTCAAGTACAACCGTCTCAAGGCGCTCTCGGCGCTCTACTGGTACACGGTCGAGTTCGGCTTGATCCTCGAGGATGACGAGCTTCGCATCTACGGCGCCGGCATCCTGTCGGGGCCCACCGAGACGGTGTTCGCGGTCGAGGGGCAGTCGCCGAACCGCATCCACCTGAACGTGGATCGCGTCATGCGCACCGACTACACGATTTCGGACCTGCAGGCGACCTACTTCGTGATTGAGTCTTTCCGCGAGCTCTTCCACCTCACCGAGCAGCGCGGCTTCGAGCCAATCTACGAGTCGCTCGCGCCCGCGTTCCAGTACGCCAAGACCGCCGCGCTCGACACCGACCACATCTACCACCGCGGCACGCAGGAGTACGAGTTGCGCGGCGGGCGGGGATCGGGCGCGAAGCCGGTCTGAACACCCGTCATTGGATGCGGCGATGCGTTGATGTTATGATGCGGGCGCCTTGGTGGAGGGTCCGCCGTGCGAACTACCGTCGATATCGATCCCGAGGTCCTGAGTGCGGTGCGGCAGATCGCCGCCGCACGCTCGAAGAGCCTCGGCGAGGTCATCTCCGAGCTGGTGCGTCGCGGTCTGGCGTCGCAGGCAAGAACGACCGAGCGCAGCGGATTCCCGGTGTTCAAGGTTTCCGAGGGTGCGCCTCCGCTGACACCCGAGGACGTCTGGCGCGCCGAGGACGAGGCGTGACCGTCCATCTCCTCGACACCAATGTCCTCATCGCACTGGCGTGGCCGCAGCACATTCATCATGGGGCGGCACACCGCTGGTTTGCCGGCACGGGCCGACGCGGCTGGGCCACCTGCCCGCTGACGCAGGTGGGCTTCGCGAGGATTTCCTCGAATCCGAAGATCATCCCGGATGCGGTCAGCCCGCGTGACGCGTTGGCGACACTCGCGCGAATGACGCGTCTGTCAGGACATCAGTTCTGGCCGGATATGTTGCAGCCCACCGAGGCCGTCGGGCTCGCCAGCCTTGCGTTGGTCGGTCACCGCCAGGTCAGCGACGCGTATCTGTTGGCGCTGGCGCAGTCCAACGATGGCAAGCTGGCCACCTTTGACCGCGGGGTTCCCGAGTTGATCGCGGATCCGAAGCAGCGGGGACGCCATGTCGTCGTGCTGCAGTAAAGGCATGGTTCCAATCCATTTCGAGGTCGCATGATGGGCACGGAAAATGCGAGCGCGGTGGCGGCGGCCGAGGCCCTACTGCCTGAACTGATCGAATTGAGGCGCGCGATCCACGCCGAGCCCGAGCTTGGCCTGCATACGCCGAAGACCGCCGAAAAGGTGCACGCGGCGCTCGCCGGCCTGCCGCTCGAATTCCGCGAGGGTCCTTCCACCAGCGGCTTCGTGGCGGTGCTGGAGGGCGTGCGGCCGGGGCGGCGCGTGCTGCTGCGCGGCGACATGGACGCGCTGCCGATGCACGAGGACACTGGTCTCGACTATGCATCGACGGTGCAGGGCGCCATGCACGCCTGCGGGCACGACGCCCACACCGCCATGCTGGTCGGGGCGGCGCGGCTGCTGGCGGCTCGGCGCGACTCGCTCGCGGGCTCGGTCATGTTCATGTTCCAGCCGGGCGAGGAAAGCTGGCACGGCGCGCGCTACATGCTCGACGACGGCCTGCTCGATCCGCTTCCGGACGCCGCCTTCGCGCTGCACGTGATGCCGAATCTGGAGCGCGGCGTGTTCGGTGGACGCGCAGGGCCGCTGCTCGCTTCCGCGGACGTGGTCCGGATCGCCGTGACCGGGCGGGGCGGCCACGCTTCGATGCCGCACCACGCGCTCGATCCCGTGCCGGTGGCCTGTGAAATCGTCTCCGCGCTGCAGGCCTTCGTGACCCGTCAGGTGTCCGTGTTCGACCCGGCGGTGGTCACGATCGGCAAGATCGAGGCCGGCACCACGCACAACGTCATACCGGAGACCGCACGCCTGCTCGGCACCCTGCGCACCTTGTCGCGTGATACCCGCGAGCGGGTCGAGGCCGGCATCCGCCGGCTCGCAGAGGGTATTGCCGCCGCGCACGGCGCGCGGGCCGAGGTTTCGTTCGAGCCGGGCTACCCGGTGACGGTCTGTGATGCGCGGGCCGTGGCGCTTGGCCATGCGGCCGCCGAGAAGCTCTTCGGGCCCGGCGCCTGGCGCACGATGCCGGCGCCGTTGATGGGCGCCGAGGACTTTTCCTACGTGCTCGAGCGCGCGCCCGGCGCCATGTTCCTGCTCGGCGCCGCCGTCGGAGAAGGCGATCCGGCCAGCTGCTGCGGCCTGCACTCGAACCGCATGGTGCTCGACGAGAGTGTCATGGCGCGCGGTGCCGCGCTGCTGGCGGAGGTCGCCGGACGTTTCCTTCGAGAAGGTCTCCAGGCCCGCTGAGGGCGTCGCCGACCGCTCTGCTACCCCGCGCATGCCGGCGTTCCCGTTCTGGCGGCGCGCTGTCGGTTGCGTCGCCGATGCGTCAGCGTCCCAGTCGCAGTTCGCGAGTGAGCCAGCCGCAGCGGGGCGACCCGGCACGCACGGTGAGCGTCCCGTCGCCGCGCACCAGCCACGATAGCGACCCGCGATGGCCGTTGCCGCGGCTGGTCTGGTAGTACACGGCGCTCGCGCCGCTGTGCCGGCCGCGACCCCAGCCCTCGAGGTGGCCGATGGCGGCGCGCGGCTTCGCGCCGCCTTCGACGACGCAACCGTCGGTCTCGACCGAGACGGTCACCGGTTCGTTCCAGTCCAGCTTTCGGGACGACTCGAGCACGAAGCTCGGCAGGTAGCCGAGATTGGCGATTTCGGCGCGGACCCGGTGCAGTCCCTCCGCGAGTGGCTCGACCGTGCACTGCAGCTCGAGCTTCGGTGCCATGGCGGCGACGCGCAGGAAGGCCGCGGCCTGGCCGTCGCAGACCTCCGCGAGCCGGTCCAGCGGCGGGTTCCAGATGCCGATGCGCGGATCGGGGCCGCCGACTTCCAGCTCGCCGAGCTGCGGGTGGCGGAACGGGCGCCAGCGGCCCGCCAGCCGGCCGTCGTTGTGCTCGGCGTCCCAGCGATAGATCTTCTCGGCCTCGGCCCGGTCGAGGCGGGTGTAGCGGTCGACGAAACGCTTCGGTCGCGGCAGCCCGACCTGCTCGAACAGATCCCACAGCTCGCACACGTAGGCGATGCAGCCGCGCTGGTGGTAGGCGTAGTCGATCAGGTCGCCGTGCAGCGGCTTGTTCGGCTTGTAGGTGAACTCCTCGAAGCCGCTGACCGTCGGATAGCCGGTATAGCGCTCGCCCCAGGCCTCGAGCTGCCGGAAGACCGCGAGGTCGCCGGGGTCCATCTCGTTGTCGGGCTTGTGCCCGAGCGGGCGGATGAACACGCCGCCGAAGGTGTGCAGGTTGAGCCAGGCGAAGAGGTTCGGGTGCGCCGAGGAGAACTCGACGACGGCCCGCGACTCCACTTCCGACATCGGATAGTCGCCGGCGCCCTCCTGCTCGTACGGCGGCATCCAGGAGTAGGGGAAGTTGCGGTTGAGGTCCGTGGGATTGTCGTCGAGGAAGTGCGGCGCCGGCACGGTCTCGCCGTCGAAGTTCTCGATGAAGCCTTCCGGGTAGAGGCGGTAGAAAGGCCCATCGTCGTCGATCTCGCGCAGCAGCATCCGGCCCGGAAATTCGCGGCTCTCCACGTAGTCGCCGGCGGGATCCACCTGTCGCATCATGCGGGACAGGCCATCCCCGTCCATGTCGTCGACGCGCCAGTAGGACCGCTCGCGCGGCAGCTTGTCGTCGTGGGGGACCGACCGCAGGAAACGGCCCGTCGTCAGTATTCGCTCGGCGCCGTCCGGCGACATGCGCGGCAGGACGTAGAACAACACGTCCCGCAGCCGGTCGGCGACCGCGGGCGTCAACCCCAGCGAGCCCGCAGCCGTCGGGTCGTCATGGAGGCGGATCACCGACTCCGCGATCGTGAGCGCGGCACTCGACCCGGACACTTCCAGCGCGTGCATGTTGCCGTCGACCCAAACCGCCGGCCGGCGCCGGTCCGGCTCCGGCCCGAGGGTGAGGAGCCAGAGATCCCGCCCTTCGGCCGTCTTTGCCAGCGACTGCAGGCGCACGAACTCCGGACAGGCCTCGGCCCAGGCCCGCAGCTGGGCGGTCAGGGCCTGGTAGTCGAGGTAGTTCTCCCGGAAGCCCCGGTAAAGGCTGTCGACTGCGGCGCTCATGCACCCTCCCGGCCTCGTTGACCGCGGAAGCTTACGGGAACGCGGGCAGTACGGCACGGCTCCGTGCGCGCCGCTTGCAGGGCAGGGCTCGTGCCGTTACTCGCGGGGCAGAGGCAGGGCAGTCGACTCCTTCACCACGGTGACGGCGATAGAGGAGTTGACCGACTGCACGTTCGGGATCTTCGACAGGTGGTCGAGGAAGAACGCCTCGTATTCCTTCATGTCGCGCGTGACGATGCGCAGGCAGAAGTCCCACTCGCCGGTCAGCGTGTAGCAGTCGAGTACCTCGGGGCGGTCGCGGATGGCGCGGTCGAACTGCGCGATGGCGTCGCGCCCCTGTGTGGACAGGCGCACCTGCACGAACACCATCACGTCGAGGCCGAGCGCGGCGCGGTCCAGCACCGCCACGCGGCCCTTGATGACACCGGCCTGCTCGAGTTGCTGGATTCGCCGCCAGCAGGTGGTGGTGGACAGGCCGACGCGGGTGGCCACGTCGGCCGCAGAGAGCGCGGCGTCCCGCTGCAGCACCTCGAGGATCCGCCGGTCGATGCCATCGAGCGGTTTCTGGATGGGAGCTTTCACTACGTCAGCTTACACGAAACGAAATTTCCGGAATCGCGCCGCAAATCCTCAGATCGTTCCGGTCGGCGGGCGCGAACGCAGCAGCCACCGCTCCGCGGCGGCGACTAGGAGCAGGACGAGGAGGCCGGCCCAGCGCAGCCATGACGTCCACGGCGGTGAGGCATAGGTCATGACGAGTTCTTGTTCGCCTGCCGCGGCCGGCACGCCGATGTACCCCGGCGAGAGCATCAGCGTCCGCGCCGTTACCCCGCCGACGCGGGCCTGCCAGTGCGGATGGAAGCCCATGCGGAACAGGACGATGCCCGGCTCCTCGAGCCGCACGCGGGCGCGGTACGAGTCGCCGCTGCCGCTGCTGTCGAGCACGCGTCCGCGGGGTGCGGCCCGATCGGGCGGGTCTTCGAAGTCGAGGCGGCCGTCCGGCGTCAGGAGGGACTCGCCGGGCGCGGGCAGATCCTCCGGCGCGAGACCGATGCGGGCGAACCAGCCCGCGGCGTGCCATCGCCCGGCGATGAAGGCGCGTTTGAACTCGCGCAGCGAGTTGGCGTCGAGCGATGTGGCCGGCAGGAAGGCGGCGCTGCCTACCACGCCGAAGTAGCCCTCCGTCTCCACGATGCCGGCCGCAAGGCCCGGTGCGGCGGCGCGTCGCACGGCGAAATCGGGCAGCCCGCGCGCTTCCGGCGCGAGCAGGTAGCGCACGTTGAAGAGTTCATGATGGTCACGCCGGGACGGGTCGAAGAAAGGCTCGAAGTCCGAGAGCCGCCCCATGGTGTGGTACATGTAGCCGATCGCCGGCAAGCCGTGTGCCGTCCAGCGGTGGTAAACGTCGACGCTGCCTATCCTGAAGTCGCGCCCCCGGTCCCAGCTGGCCCCGGCGTAGCCGCGGCCGGGCGAGGCGCCGTCGAGCGCGGCGAAGTCCCGCAATGCGCTGTCCACCGCGGCGCCGGACGGGGTAGCCCAGGCCTCGGCCGCCTCCGCGCGCCAGCCGGCGTTAGCGACGGCACTCGAGGCGGTCGACGCGATGGCGGGCGAGAGGAGCGCCAGCAGGGCCGCGCCCGTGAGTGCTGCCCGTGCATTGCTGCGCGACCAGCCGATGGCGTCGGCGAGGCGAGCGAGCGCGAACCCCGCGAGCAGGATGCCGCCGACCTGCACCGCGCAGATGAAGCGGTGCAAGGGCAGGCTGCCGGAGAAGGGCAGTACCTCGAGCAGGCGCCCCCAGGTCGGCCGGCCGAAGAAGAGCAGCAGGCCGAGTACGAAGATCCCGAGGGCCAGCGATGCGAATCCCCGATCCTGCCGGCTCCGGTCCAGCCAGGACCATGCTGCGAACGCTGCGCCGATTGCGGCGAGCATCGTGAGGACAGGCAGCCTGTTGCCGTCCAGCAGGCCACCGGTGACGAGCGCCGCGAGCACGCGCGGCGCGCCGTAGGAATCCCAGTACTCGGCTGGCTCCCAGGCGCTTCGCGAGAGCCACTGCGACTCGAGCAGCGTCGGCAGCAGCAGGTAGGCCGCGACCACCGCGGTGCCGAGGTAGATCGCGGCGAGGCGCGACGTGACCTTCAGCCGCTGGCCGCCGGCTTCCGGATGCAGCAGGACCAGCAGGCCGAGCAGGCAGGCGGTGTAGCCGAGCACGAGGTGCGAGAGCCAGGTCGCCGCGAGCCAGGCGATGGCGGGCGCGTAGCCGCGGCCGGCGAGCGCGGTCCGCACCGCGCTACCGAGCGCCAGCGGGAAAAGCACCATGGCAAAGAGCTGCGGGAACAGGCCCGGGCCGGACCAGAGGAACGATCTCGGCTGGAAGCCGAGGAAATGGCGTACGGTGGTATCCGCCGCGAGCAGCGGCACGCACAGCGCTACGCAGGCCGCGGCCAGGCGGGCCGCGCCGAGCCGTCGGGCGCCGAGGTAGAAGCTCAGCGGCAGGATCGCGAGCAGCAGCACGCGCAGGCCGTCGTAGGCGGCCGGAAGCGAAAGGCTGCCGCCGCTAAGCCGGTGCACGAGCACCGCCGTGAAGTGGGGAAGGTGCTGGTAATAGCGCAGGACGGGGAAACCCTGACCCCAGTAGCCGACCCAGGTGTCGAGCGGGTTGCCGCCTGCCTCCCAGGCCGCGTCCATGCGCTGCGCCAGCCCGAGGTGAAACACGTCGTCGTTGAGGGACGGCGCCCGGACCAGCAGTTCGGAGGCGTAGGCCAGCAGGTTGAACAGGCAGGCCGCCGCGACCAGGAGGAATGGCAGAGCCTGCGCGAGCCGGACGGTTTCGGGCGGCAACTGGCCGGGTGTCATCCTCACGCTCGCGCTCACGGTCTTTTTGGGTGCATCTTTGCACGGGCCGAGCGGGCTATGCCACCACACGCGCCCCGGGCGGAGGCGATTGCAGGCGCCCGGCGCATCGGTTCCGCAGTGGCTGCCGCTCAGGCGCTGCGGTATGTTGCGGCGCGAGTTCAGCGGCTGCGAAACCCGGCCCGACGATGCCCGACACCCTCGAGCTCTCGATCGTCGTACCGACCTTCAACGAGTCGGCGAACGTCGTCGAGCTCCTGCAGCGACTGGAGCGAACGCTCGGGGAGAACGGCTGGGAAGTCGTCTTCGTGGACGACGACTCGCCCGACGGCACGGCCACCCTGGTACGCTCCATCGCCCGCACCGACCCACGCGTCCGCTGCATGCAGCGCGTGGGCCGCCGCGGCCTGTCGTCGGCCTGCATCGAGGGTATGCTCGCGACCGCGGCGCCCTGCATCGCGGTGATGGACGCCGACCTGCAGCACGACGAGTCGGTGCTGCCGGCCATGCTGGAGCGCCTGCGCTCCGGCGAAGTGGACCTCGTCGTCGGCACCCGCTACGCCGGGGGCGGCAGCACGGGCGACTGGGACCGGCACCGCGCCGGGCTGTCGCGGCTCGCGACGCTCTCGAGCCGCCTGGTCGGCGGGGCGAAGGTGTCGGACCCCATGAGCGGCTTCTTCATGCTGCGCCGCGAGGTGCTCGACGCCACGGTGCGCCGGCTGTCGGCGATCGGTTTCAAGATCCTGCTCGACATACTCGCGAGCGCGCCGCGGCAGCTGCGCGTCGCGGAGGTGCCTTTCACCTTCCGGTCGCGCACGGCCGGTGAGAGCAAGCTCGACGAGCTGGTCGTGTGGGAACACGGCATGCTGCTCGCCGACAAGACCATCGGCCGCTTCGTGCCGGTGCGCTTCGTTTCGTTCGCGCTGGTGGGCGGCCTCGGCGTGTTCGTGCACATGGCGGTGCTTGCCGTGCTGCTAATGGGCATGGATTTCGACTTCCGTCTCGCGCAGTCCGGCGCGACCGCGATGGCGATGGTGTTCAACTTCGCCGTCAACAACATCCTCACCTA
>JBBINN010000103.1:0-10233 GCA_037443885.1 Gammaproteobacteria bacterium
GGTGATGTCCGCGTGCACGGCCCGGGCACGTGCGAGCAGTTCCTGCTTGCGCGCATCCAGGCGCGCGCGAATGACCGCGGGGTCCATCGTCCGGCCTCCCTCAACCCGTCCGCGCACGGGTACACAAGGCCTGCTCGCGCCGCTGGCGGCCACAGGCCCCGGGGACGATGTTGCTTGAGCGGCAGTCCCGCTCCTATGCGTAGTGGCGCTTAATCGGGTACGCAGCGGGCGCAGTCGGCGGCGCTGATCGCGGCACCGCGCACCGTTCCGGGGCGGTAGACCGTGCAGCCCTTGAGACCGAGCCGATGCGCCAGGCGAAACGTCGCCGCGGCATCCCGCCCGGTCGCCGTCTCCGGGAGCGCCACCGTCTTCGAGATGGCACCGTCGACGTGCGGCTGCAGGCAGGCCTGCATGGCCAGCTGGTCCGCCACTGCCACCTCCCGCGCCTCCACGATCGCATCGGGCGCGCCCGCCGCGCCCAGCCGGCGGAAAATCGCCCAGGCCCGGTCCTCCACCTCGAACTCCAGCTCGTCGCCGGAAGGCTCGCGCAACCGCCGGCGCTGGACCCGCGCCGGAATGGGTTCGAGGCCCGGCGAGACGTTGCCCGCCAGCAGGCTGATCGAGCCTGCCGGGGCGATGGCGAGCAGGTGGCTGTTGCGGATGCCGTGGCGCGCAATCCGGTCGCTCAGCGTCGGCGGCAGCCGCTGGATGAACGCGGACTCGAGGTAGGGCTCGCGCTCCCACGCCGGGAAGGCGCCCTTCTCCACCGCCAGGTTCACCGAGGCCGCATAGGCGGCGAGCTTGATGCGCTCCATGGTGGACGCGGCCCACTCGCGTGCCTCGATGCGGTCGTAGCGCAGGCCGAGCATCGCCAGGGCATCGCCGAGGCCCGTCACGCCGAGGCCGATGCGCCGGGTGGACAGCGCGGCCTCGCGCTGGCGCAGGAGCGGATACCGGGCGATGTCGAGCACGTCGTCGAGGAAGCGCACGGCGTCGCGGACCGCAACAGCCAGGGCCTCCCCGTCGAGGCTGGCGCGCGGCCCGAAGGGATCCAGGATGAAGGCCGGGAGGTCGAGCGAGCCGAGGTCGCAGGCGCCGTAGGGCGGCAGCGGCGCCTCGCCGCAGGGATTGGTGGTCGTCAGGCGCTCGCACCAGCGGAGGTTGTTCTCGCGCTCGACGGTATCGAGGAACAGCACGCCGGGCTCGGCCGTCGCCGCGGCCTCCTCGCCGATGGCCTGCCACAGCGCAGGGGCCGCCAGCTCGCGGCCCGCCAGGGGGACATGCCCCGGCGCGTCCGCAAAGACGAGCCGCCACGACGCGCCCGCGTCCACCGCCGACAGGAAGGCGTCGGTGACCGCCACCGAGAGGTTGAAGCGCTCGAGCGCGCCGGCAGCGCGCTTGGCCGCCGCGAACTCCAGGACGTCCGGGTGATCCACCCGCAGCGTGGCCATCATCGCGCCGCCGCGCGGCTGGCCGGCAGTGACCGTCGCGCAGGCGGCATCCCACAGTCGCATCCACGCGACCGGCCCCGCGGCGACGGCCCCCGAACTGCGCGCCGGGGCCCCTCGCGGCCGCAGGGTCGAGAAGTCGTAGCCGACGCCGCCTCCCTGCTGCAGTGTCAGGGCACCCTCGCGCAGCGCCTCGAAGATCCCGGACAGGCTGTCCTCGATGGGGCCCATCACGAAGCAATTCAGGAGCGTGGTCGTGCGCCGGGTACCAGCATTGGCGAGGATCCGCCCGCCCGGCAGGAATCGAAATCCGTCCATCAGGGATCGGAAGCGCCCCGCCCACACGGCCGGGTCGCGCTCGACTGCAGCCACCGCGCCCGCGACCCGCGCGAGCGTGTCGCCCGGGCCAGCCTCGCCTGCCTCGTCGCCCTCCGCGTAGCGGTAACGGCTGCGCCAGACGTGCTCGGCGAGCGGGTCGAGCCCTGGGTCGGCCCCGGGGGCACCTTCACAGGCGGACATCGATCTCCCTGGCCTCGTTGCCTCGGCCGCGGTGCGGCCTTTAATATTCGACCGGCGTCCGTCGCCCGAATCCGCACAAGTCACAAGCCGAGGTCCCCGCATGGGCCGAGAACACGATCCAGTCCCGGGACAGTGGTACGAGAACCTCGAGGAGGGCGAGAACTTCCGCGTCCTGTCGGTGGACGAGGACTCCGAACTGGTCGAGATCCAGTATCCCGACGGGGACGTCGAAGAAATGGACTACGAGACCTGGACGGAGCTGGACCTGGAGCTGGCCGAGGCCCCCGAGGGCTGGACCGACGACGAAGAGGAAGAGGAAGAGGAAGAGGACGAAGACGACTGGGACGATGAGGAAGAGGACGAGGACGAGGACGAAGACGACTGGGACGAGGACGAGGACGACGATCGCTACGGCGATCGGGACGACTACTGACCGCACGGCCGAGTCGTCATTCCTCCGTATCTGCCCGCCGCCGCCTCCTGCCGCACCCTGCCGGCCTGCGCAGGAGTAGCCGCTTGAGCCCCCCGCATCCCGGCGGCGAGCGCCCCTCGGTCGCCGAGCTCGAGCTGCGGGCCGTCCTCGATGCCGCGGTCGACGCGGTCATCATCATCAACTCGGACGGCCTGGTCGAGAGCTTCAACCGCTCGGCGGAGCGGCTGTTCGGCTGGACCACGGCCGAGACCCTAGGGCGCAACGTCTCCATGCTGATGCCGGAGCCCTTCCGCAGCCAGCACGACGGCTACATGCACCACCACATGACGACCGGCGAGCGCCGCATCATCGGCAAGGGCCGGGAGGTGGTGGCCCAGCGACGCGACGGAACCCTGTTCCCGGTGTTCCTGGCCGTCGGCCGCATCGAGGGCCTCGAGCCGCCGCGTTTCGTCGGCTTCATCCACGACGTCACCGACCGCAAGCGCGCGGTGGAGGCGCTGCGGCGCGAGCGCGACCGCGCCCAGACCTACCTCGACCTCGCCGAGGTCATGCTGCTCGCGCTCGACGCGCGTGGAACGATCTCGCTGGTCAACCGCAAGGGTTGCGAGATCCTCGGCTGGCCGGAAGACGAGCTGGTGGGCCGCAACTGGTTCGACACCTGCCTGCCGGCCGAGCTGCGCGACGACGTCCGCGGCATGTTCCGGCAGTTCTTCGAGGGCAACGCCTCGCCGGCCCGCTACGCCGAGCACGAGGTCGTCACCCGCTCCGGCGAGCGCAAGCTGATCGCCTGGCGCAACGTCTTCCTGCGCGACGAGCGTGGCCTCGTCAGCGGCACGCTCTCCTCCGGCGAGGACATCACCGAGCAGCGCCGCGCGATCGAGGCGCTGCGGCAGAGCGAGCAGCTGCTGCGGGACGCCCAGGCGATCGCCAACCTGGGCAACTACGAGCTGCACCTCCCGGGCGGCCAGCCCTACTGGTCCCCGCAGCTGTACCGCATCCTCGGCATGGATCCGTCGCGCCCCCCGCTCGACTTCGCGGCCTTCGCGGCGCAGTGCGTGCATCCGGACGACCGCGAGCGCTTCCTGCGCGAGTACGAGCGGCTCGAGGGCGAGGGTGGCCACCTCGACCTCGAGTACCGGATCCGGCGCCCCAACGGCTCCATCCGCGACGTGCACGCCATCGCGCGCATGCACCGCGAGCCCGACGGCGCGCTCAAGGTGGTCGGCACCCTGCACGACATCACCGAGCGCAAGCGGGCCGAGGAGGAGATCCGCCAGACGCAGGACCGGCTCACGCAGTTCGCGCGCCTGTCCACGATGGGCGAGATGGCCGCCGGCCTCGCGCACGAGATCAACCAGCCGCTGACGGCCATCACGAACTATGCGCAGGCCCTGCAGCGGCTGCTGGCGGCCCCGCAGGGCCCGGACCCGGCCGACGTGCAGCTGGCGCTGCAGCAGATCGCCGCCCAGGCGCTGCGCGCCGGCGAAGTCATCCGGCGGCTGCGGTCTTTCGTCAAGAACCGCGAGGCGCGCACCGAGGTCATCGACCCGCTGCAGCTGATCACCGACCTGATGACCTTCGCCGAGCCGGACACGCGCGTCAACGACATCCGCCTGCGCGTCGAGACGGCCGAACCGCTGCCGCCGGTCGTCTGCGATCCGGTGCAGGTGCAGCAGGTGATGCTGAACCTCATCCGCAACGCGATCGACGCGATGAACGAGTGCGGGACTGCGCAGCGGGAGATCACCATCCGCGCCGCGCGCGAGGGCGACAGGTCCGTCGAGATCAGCGTCGAGGACCACGGTCCCGGCATCTCGCCGGAGGTCGCCGACAACCTGGGCAATCCCTTCTTCACCACCAAGCCGACCGGGACCGGCCTCGGCATCGCGATCAGCCGGTCGATCCTCAGGGCGCACGGGGGCAGGCTGTCCCACCGCCCAACACCGGGAGGCGGCGCCACGGTATTCTTCACACTGCCGATCATGCCAGGGAGCCAGACATGAAAGAGAAGCCACCCACCGTGTTCGTCGTGGACGACGACGAGGCCGTGCGCACCTCGCTGCGGCTGCTGCTCAAGTCGGTGGGGTTGCTGGTCGAGACTTTCGCGTCCGCCCAGGAGTTCCTGGACCAGTTCGACCCGGACCGCGCCGGGTGCCTGGTGCTCGACATCCGCATGCCCGGCATGAGCGGGCTCGAGCTGCAGATGCAGCTGAACGACCGCCACTCGATCATGCCCATCGTGTTCATCACCGGCCACGGCGACGTGCCGATGGCGGTCGAGGCCATGCAGGCCGGCGCGGTGGACTTCATCCAGAAGCCCTTCCGCGACCAGGACCTGATCGACCGCATCAACCGCGCGCTCGAGAAGGACAAGGCCATGCGCGGCGAGCTGCGCGAGCGGGACGAGATCCGCCGCCGCATGTCGCAGCTGACGCCGCGGGAGCGCGAGGTGCTCGAGCTCGTGACCCAGGGCAAGGCGAACAAGGTGATCGCCGGCGACCTCAACGTGAGCCAGCGCACCGTCGAGATCCACCGCGCGCGCGTCATGGAGAAGATGGGCGCCGCGTCGCTGGCCCATCTCGTGCGGATGGTCATCGAAGCCCAGCGTGAGAACTGAGTCACGCACTTCGGACAGTCCCTAGCGGTTTTTACCTATTCATCGGCTCGAGAGCTAGCCGGGATACTCGGTCACGGCCGCGCCATTGTCGGCGCGGTCGCGGCGGAGCGTCCATGGCAGTCGAGCCTCTCGCAGTTCCCGCCGCGTCCTCATCCACCGTCTGCGTGGTCGATCCCGACGCGGCGCTCGTCGATCGCCTGAACGCCCTGTTCACGGCGATAGGCGCCCATGTGCGCGGCTATCCGACGGGCCGCGCCCTGCTCGACGACATCGGCACGGACACGCCGGCCTGCGTGATCTGCGAGATGCACCTGCCCGACATGACCGGGGTGGAACTGCTGGAGCAGCTGCGGCAGCGGCGACCCGGCGTGCCGCTGATCATGATGTCGAGGGACGGTGACGTCTCCACCGCGGTGGCAGCAATGCGCGCCGGCGCCCTCGATTTCGTGGAGAAGCCTCAGGTGGACCAGCTGCTCGCCTGGCATGTCCACCGGCTGCTGGACCGCGCCGGCACCGCGCAGGACTGACCGGCCGGGCGACCGGCTCAGCCGACTCTCTTCGCGACCGCCTTCGGCATGGCGAGCGCCCGCCTCTGGCTGCGGTACCGGCGCAGGCCCGCTTTCATCCGCGCCTCGATGGGCGCGCGCAGGCGCTGGAGCAATGCCGGGCCGGCAGTCGACTTGCGCCGCTCCAGCCAGGCCAGCGCATCGAAAGCGTCGTGGTGATCCCCGAGGCAGGCCTGCAGCCGCTTGAGCGGCTTGACGATGGGCGCCGGGTCGGCGCCGAGCAGCGGCAGCAGCGCTTCCGTCGAGTAGCGGGCGTGCTTGGCGAGGATGCGGATGTCGTGCAGCGCCAGCGCGTCGGGCCGTGGCGCCTCGATCGCGCGCAGCAGCCGCTTCCAGCGCCGGCGCAGACGGCGCCTCAGGAACTCCTCCAGGCCGACCTCGTGTCCGGCCACGAGCCGGACGCCGGCGAAGGCGCTTTCGAGCCGCTCGAGCCGCTCGCGCGCCGGTGGCGAGTGGGCGCGCTCACGGAAAGCGCGGCGGGCGGTCGCGCACGCCCGATCGAGCGCACGCTTCAGGCTCGCGTCCAGCGGCGGTTCGAGTCCCGACTCGCCGGCCAGTTGCACGAACCACTTCCGCCGCACGTCGGCCTCGCGCACCGGGCCGAGTTCGCGGCCTGCTGCACGCAGGTCCCGCCGGAGGCTGGATGCCAGTCCAGGCTCGAGCGCGACGCCGAGCGTGCCGATGACGGACCGAAGGCTGCGGGCGCCGACGCGTGACTGATGCACGCTCTCCTCTGCCTGGCCCTGCACCGCACGCGCCATCTCGGCGGCGAAGCGCGCATGCCGCGCGTGCAGCAGGCGGACCAGCGCTGCGCGCAGCCGGGCATCCGCGCCCGCCTGGCTCACCCGCGCGGGCCGAGGCATTCCAGCGCTTCCAGCCGGCGCAGCAGGCGCTCACGCTCCTCGAGGAGATCGAGCAGAAGGGCCGCGCCCGCCGCGTGGAGTTCCAGCTCACGCGCCAGCCGGAGCGCGCGCGCCAGCCGCGCGGCCTCCGCGACCGTCACGAGCAATGCCCCTCCGGGGCCCGCGCTCGGCCGCGCGAGGCCGAGCTCGATGAACTCGTGCAGCGCCACGCCCTCCGCATGCAGCGCCACGCACAGTTCCTCGACGGACAGCAGCTCCGCCGGCACGGCGAGCATGTCGTCGTGGCCCACGTCAGTCTCCCGTGCCAGCGCGTGGATCGAAGGCCAGCTCGCGGCGCATCTGCTCGAACAGCTCGCGGGCGCGCGGCGTGTCCGCGGGCGGCAGCACGACCTTCAACACCACGTACTGGTCCCCGGGCGGCGATCCCGGCAGGCCGCGGCCGCGCAGCCGCAGCCTCTGCCCGGAATTGCTGCCCGCCGGCACGCGCAGGTCCACCGGTCCACCGAGCGTCGGCACCTGCACTGTCGCGCCGAGCGCGGCCTCCCACGGCGCGACCGGCAGGCTGACCGTCACGTCGCGGCCCTGCACGCTGAACACGGGGTCCGGCCGGAGCGCGACCTTGAGGTAGAGGTCGCCCCGTCCGCCGCGGCCTCGGCCCGGCGCACCCTGCCCTGCCAGGCGGATCACCTGGCCCTCGGTCACACCCGCCGGCATGCGGACGTTGAGCCGGCGGGTCCTGAGCTCGACGCGGCCGTCCGGACCCGGCTCGGGATGGCGCAGCTCGATGGCGTGGGTGCCGCCGGCAAACGCCTGCCGGGGGTCGAGCTCGATCGTGGCGTGATGGTCCTCGCCGCGCAGGTCCATGCCGCCGGTGCCCGTGAAAGGGCTGCGCGCACCGAAGAGTTCCTCGAAGAAGTCGCTGAAACGTCCCTGCCCGCCCGCGGGCCCGGAAAACTCGAAGCCGGAAGCCCAGTCGGGCGGCGGGCGGAAGTCCTGCCCGGGCCTGAAACCGCGGCCGACCTGGTCGTAGGCGGCGCGCTTCTCGAGGTCTTTCAGCACCTCGTAGGCCTCCTGGACTTCCTTGAAGCGTTCCTCGGCCTGGGGCTCCTTGCTCACGTCCGGGTGGTACTTGCGGGCCAGACGGCGGTAGGCGCGCTTGACCTCCTCCTGCGAGGCCTCGCGCTTCACCCCCAGCACCGCGTAGTAGTCCTTGAACTCCATGCCGTCCGTTCCTGGCTCCCGGCCAGTTCCTTGTGTAGTTTCCACGATTTTTCAAGAGCCGGCCGTCCGCAAACCTCGCAGCGGATACGGCCGCGGAGGACATTCGATGGGCCACCACCCGCAGAGCCATGCCGTCCACGTCGTCTGTCCGGGCTGCGACGCCGTGGTCAGGGTGCCGTCCGAGAGGCTCGGCGAGACGCCGCGCTGCCCCAAGTGCAAAGGTTCGCTCTTCACGGGCACGCCGGTCGAACTGAACGGGCCGACCTTCGACATCCAAATGCAGCGCAGCGACCTGCCGGTCGTGGTGGACTTCTGGGCCCCGTGGTGTGGCCCCTGCCACGCGATGGCGCCGCAGTTCGCCGCCGCCGCCCGGGCACTCGAGCCGCGTTACCGTTTCGCCAAGGTCAACACCGACGAGTGTCCCGATCTCGCCGGGCGCTTCGCGATCCGCAGCATCCCCACGCTCATGGTCTTCCGGCACGGGCAACTGCTCGCGCAGCGCGCCGGCGCCATGGACGCCGGCGCGCTGCGGCGCTGGCTGGAGTCGCTGGCAGGCTGACCGGTCCGGCTGACGGCCGCCCCCGGCGTGAAGCCGATGCCGCGGCTGCCGGACGGCTCAGGCGGACGCCGCGTCGCCATCGCGGCGACGCCGGTAGCTGTAGTAGAGGATCGGGATCACCACGAGCGTCAGCAGCGTGGAGACGAAGATGCCGAAGATCAGCGACACCGCGAGCCCGTTGAAGATCGGGTCGTCGAGGATGAAGAAGGCGCCGAGCATCGCCGCCGCGGCCGTCAGCACGATCGGCTTGGCCCGCACCGCGCCGGCGCGGATCACGGCATCGGCCAGCGGGCGGCCGGCCGCGAGTTCGACGTTGACGAAGTCCACCAGCAGGATCGAGTTTCGGACGATGATGCCCGCGAGCGCGATCATGCCGATCATCGACGTGGCGGTAAACTGCGCGCCGAGCAGCGCGTGGCCCGGCATGATGCCGATCAGCGTGAGCGGGATCGGCGCCATGATGACGAGCGGCACCGCGTAGCTGCCGAACTGGCCGACGACCAGGAGATAGATCAGGACCAGTCCCACCGAGTAGGCGAGGCCCATGTCCCGGAAGGTATCGTAGGTGATGGTCCACTCGCCGTCCCAGCGCACCGCGAAGCCGCGGGAAGCGTCCGGCTGGCCGACGAAGTACTGCGCAACCTCGCGGCCGGCCGGCTTCTCTTCGCCGATGCGGCCGACCAGGTCGAACATGCCGTAGAGCGGGCTGTCGAGCTCGCCGCCGGCGTCGCCGGTCACGAAGGCGTAGCGCGCGCCGTCCTTGCGGTAGATCACCGGGTCGAGGCCGACCTGCGTGACGCGCACCAGCTCGGACAGGGGGACCGTGTCGCCGCCCGCGGCGCGCACGCGCAGCGCGAGCACGCGGTCCAGGCTGGCCTTCTCCGCGACCGGCAGCTCGATGCGGATGCCGACGGGATAGCGCTCGCCGCCGACGCGCGCGTAGGTGGCGTCGTAGCCTGCCAGCGCCGCCGCCAGCGTTTCGACGACTGCCTGCTGCGACACGCCGAGGATGCCCGCCTTCTGCCGATCCACCGACACGACCAGACGCTCCGCGTCGGCCTCGAGACTGTCGTCCACGTCGATGATGTCCGGCGTGCCGTCGAACAGCCCGCGGATCGCGCGCGCCAGCTCGCGCTGCGCGGCGTAGTCCGGGCCGTAGACCTCGGCGACGATCGGGGCCAGCACCGGCGGACCCGGCGGCACCTCGACCACCTGCACCGAGGCGCCATGGCGGCGGCCGATTTCCGCGAGCGCCGGCCGGACCGCGCGGGCGATGTCGTGGCTGGCGCGATCGCGGCGGTGCTTGTCCACCAGGTTGACCTGCAGGTCGCCCAGCTCGCCGCCCGCGCGCAGGTAGTACTGGCGCACGAGGCCGTTGAAGTTGATCGGCGCGGCGGTGCCCGCGTAGGCCTGGAAGTCCGTGACCTCGGGCACGTCGCGCACCACGGCCGCCAGCTCCGCGAGCACGCCTGCGGTCTCCTCGACCGGCGTCCCCTCGGGCATGTTCAGCACCACCTGGAACTCCGACTTGTTGTCGAAGGGCAGCATCTTGAGCACGACCCACTTCAGGCCGGCCAGGCCCATGGCCGCGACGATGGCGAGCAGCGTGGCGAGGTACAGCCTGTGGCGGTTGCGGCGGGCGTTCGCGCCCTCCAGCAACGGCGTCATGATCCGCCGGAACAGTGGCTCGAGGCCGGCGCCGCCGGCCGCCGGAGCCGCGGGCAACGCGTGCGCCGCGCCGCCCAGCAGGCGGTTCGACAGCCACGGCGTGAACACCAGCGCGACCGCGAGCGAGATGAGCATCCCCAGGCTCGCGTTGATCGGGATGGGGCTCATGTACGGTCCCATGAGTCCGCTGACGAAGGCCATCGGCAGCAGCGCGGCGATCACGGTGAAGGTCGCGAGGATGGTCGGCCCGCCCACCTCGTCGACGGCGACCGGGATCGCCTCGACGAGACGCTTTCCGCCCAGCGCCATGTGCCGGTGGATGTTCTCCACGACGACGAT
>JBBINN010000104.1:0-10143 GCA_037443885.1 Gammaproteobacteria bacterium
TCGGCGTGCTGGGAAGCCTGGCCGATGAAGCGGTTGATCTCCGCCTCGCTCTCGGTCAGCGCCACGATGAAGGCGGGGAGGGCGCCGGAGAGGATCTTCCCGTCGACCTCCGTGACCAGCCGGGCGAGCGGGTCGATGCCGCGTTCGCCGACCCGGAACTTGAGCAGGGCCACCTCGCGCTCGAAGTGCTCGCCGCGGGTCATGTCGTCGACCAGCACCACGTCCACGAGCTTCTGCACCTGGCTGACGATCTGGTGGATCACCGCGTCGTTGCCGGTCGTGACGAGCGTCAGGCGCGAGACGGAAGGATCGTCCGTCGGGGCCACCGACAGGGACTCGATGTTGTAGCCCCGGGTCGAGAACAGGCCGGCGACGCGCGTGAGCGCGCCGGCCTCGTTCTGCAGCAGGATCGAGATGATATGACGCATGGACGACGCCTCTGGCCGCTGCTAGTCTCTCTTGCAGTGCATCATTTCGCAAGGGTCCGGCCGTGAACGCCGTCAACGAGCATTTCGACGTCGCTGGAACCGGGGGGCATCCGCTCGCGGGCACGACCATGACCGGCGCGGAGATGATCGTGCAGGTTCTCGCGGACGAGGGCGTGGACGTGATCTTCGGCTATTCGGGCGGCGCCATCCTGCCGACCTACGACGCCGTCTTCGTCCACAATCAGCATGCGCAGGAGCGGGGCGCGCCGGGCATGCCGCTGATCGTGCCCGCGAACGAGCAGGGCGCGGGCTTCATGGCCGCCGGCTATGCTCGCGCGAGCGGCAAGGTCGGGGTGGCGCTCGTGACCTCGGGCCCGGGCGCCACCAACACCGTCACGCCCATCCGCGACTGCATGGCCGATTCCGTGCCGATCGTCGTGATCTGCGGCCAGGTACCGACCGGCGCGATCGGCACGGATGCCTTCCAGGAGGCGCCGGTGCCCTCGATCATGGGATCCGTCGCCAAGCACATCTTCCTCGTGACCGATCCGAGCCGGCTCGAAGCGACGATCCGCACGGCCTTCGAGGTCGCGCGCACTGGACGGCCGGGGCCGGTGGTGATCGACGTGCCGAAGGACGTGCAGAACTGGAAGGGCACGTTCCACGGCTCGGCCCGGCTGCCGCTGCCCGGCTACCGCCGTCGCCTCGCCACCGTACATGCCTCGACGCTGTCGGCAGCCGCCTGCGAGGACGCATTCCGGATGCTCGGGGAGTCGCACCGGCCGCTGATCTATGCCGGCGGCGGCGTGATCAACGCGGGCGCGGCGAACGCGCTGCGCGAGTTCGCGGCGGAATTCCGCATCCCGGTGGTGACGACGCTGATGGGCATCGGCGCCTTCGACACCACGCACCCGCTCTCGATGCGTATGCTCGGCATGCACGGCGCGGCCTTCGCCAACTACGCCGTGGACGACTGCGACCTCCTGATCGCGGTCGGCGCGCGCTTCGACGACCGCGTCGCCGGCGTGCCCGCGAAGTTCGCCAGGGGCGCGAAGCACATCATCCACCTCGACATCGACGCCTCCGAGATCAACAAGGTCAAGCGTGTGCACCTGAGCCACGTCGGCGTGCTCGCCGACGCGCTGGTGGCCCTGCTCGAGCACGGCCGCGCGACCGGCTTCCGGCGCGACTGGTCCACCTGGCACGCCAGCTGCGAGGAACTGAAGCGCACGTATGCGATGAACTACGACCGGGGCAGCGAACTCATCCAGCCCTACTACGTGATCGAGGAGATCAACCGCCTGACGAAGGGCGAGGCCATCATCGCCACGGGCGTCGGCCAGCACCAGATGTGGGCCGCGCAGTACTTCGACTTCCGCGAGCCGCGCCTGTGGCTCACCTCCGGCAGCATGGGCACGATGGGCTTCGGCCTGCCGGCGGCCATCGGCGCGCAGTTCGCCCACCCGCAGCGCCTGGTCATCGACATCGACGGCGACGCCAGCATCCGCATGAACCTCGGCGAGCTCGAGACGGTGACCACCTACGACCTGCCGATCAAGGTCGTGGTGCTGAACAACTTCGGCGACGGCATGGTCAAGCAGTGGCAGAAGCTGTTCTTCAAGGGCCGGCTGTCCGCCTCGGACAAGTCGCTGCACAAGAAGGACTTCGTCAAGGCCGCCCAGGCCGACGGCTTCCCCTGGGCCGTGCGGCTCGAGCGCAAGGCCGACGTGCCGCGCGTGATCGGCGAGTTCGTCTCCTTCAAGGGGCCGGCCTTCCTCGAGGTCGTGATCGATCCCGACGCGGGCGTCTACCCCATGGTCGGCCCGGGCCAGTCCTATGAGGAGATGATCACGGGCGACTGGATCCCCTCGCGCGGCACCGGCGACATCAAGCCACCCGATTCGTCCGAGATGTTCTGACGGAGAGACGGGGACGGCCCTCATTTCCCGATGAAAGACCAGCCGGGTCGCGATGACGCGGACGGAAACAGGGACACTCCCCGTTTCTCCGCCGCCTTCGGGTTCTGGCTCAAGCTCGGGTTCATTTCCTTCGGCGGCCCGGCGGGGCAGATCGCCCTGATGCACCGCGAGGTCGTGGAGCGGCGCGGCTGGATGGACGAGCGCGGCTTCATGCACGCGCTCAACTTCTGCATGCTGCTGCCGGGCCCCGAGGCGCTGCAGCTGGCCATCTACATCGGCTGGAGGATGCACGGCGTGCGAGGCGGACTCGCCGCCGGGCTGTGCTTCTTCCTGCCCGCGGTCGCTCTGCTGCTCGGGCTTTCTTTCGTGTACGTGCTCTACGGCGAGGTGCCCGCGGTCGCAGCCGCGCTCACCGGCCTCAAGGCGGTGGTGGTGGCGCTGATCGCGCAGGCGGTGGTCAAGCTCGCGTCGCGCGCGCTGCGCGGGCCGGTCGCGCTGCTGCTTGCGGCAGGCGGCTTCATTGCGCTTGCGGTGCTGGGCATCGCCTTCCCCTGGGTGATCGCGGCCGCCGCGGCCGCGGGCACGCTCCTGCTGCGGCCATCCGACGGCGGCATGGAACCCGCTGGCGCAACTCCGCAGGGCGGGCCTCCGGCCAGCGGCGTCCTCGCCGGCGGTTTGCTCCTGTGGCTGCTGCCGCTGGCACTGGTGGCGCTGGCGCTCGGCGGCGGCTCCCTGTACGCGAAGGTGTACCTCTTCTTCACGCAGGCGGCGCTGGTGACCTTCGGCGGCGCCTATGCGGTTCTCGCCTACGTCAACCAGCAGGTTGTCGAGACCTTCGGCTGGATCACCCAGCCGCAGGCCGTCGCGGGCCTGGCGCTTGCCGAGACGACGCCGGGTCCTCTCGTCATCGTGCTGCAGTTCATGGGATTCATGGCCGGCTGGAACGACCCCGGTGCGCTCGGGCAGGCGCAGGGCGCCGTGCTCGCCGGGCTGCTGGCTGCCTGGGCGACGTTCCTTCCCTCCTTCGTGTTCATACTCCTGGGCGCACCGCACCTGGAGAAGCTGCGCGCGAATCCGCGGCTCGCCGGCGCGATGGCCGGCATCACCGCGGCGGTCCTCGGTGTGATCGCCAGCCTCGCGGTGAGCTTCGGCCGCGCGGTGCTGCTGCCCGGCGGCTCGGAGGCGCCCGCCTGGGGTGCCATCGCCATTGCGCTCGCGGCACTCGGGCTGCTGCTGCGCACGCGGCTCGACGTGCTGTGGGTGATCGCAGGCGGCGCGCTCGCCGGACTCCTGCTCGGCGCCGCGTGACGCACGGTCGCGCCCGAGGCATCATCACCGCATGCGCTACCTCCACACCATGGTCCGCGTGACCGACCTCGGGCAATCGCTCGACTTCTACTGCAACAAGCTCGGCTTGCGGGAGATCCGCCGCTACGACAGCGAGAAGGGGCGGTTCACCCTCGTCTTCCTGGCCGCCCCGGGCGACGACGACCGCGCGCAGGTCGAACTCACCTACAACTGGGACCCGGAGGAGTACGGCATCGGCAGGGCCTTCGGCCACCTTGCCTACGAGGTGGACGACATCTACGCGCTGTGCCAGAAGCTTATGGACGCGGGCGTCACCATCAACCGCCCGCCGCGCGACGGCCGCATGGCCTTCGTGCGCTCGCCCGACAATATTTCCGTCGAACTGCTGCAGAAGGGCGGGGCGCTGCCACCGCGCGAGCCCTGGGCGTCGATGCCCAACACGGGCACGTGGTAGGGGCGCGCAGGGCGGCCACTTTGCGCCCCTGAGGCCCGTGGTGCGCATCGAGGCCTGGGTCCAGCGTCGCGCGGGCGAGCCGCCCATGCTGGAGTCGCTGACCCTCGACGAGCCGCGCCCGGACGAGGTCGTGGTTCGCATCGCCGCGGCCGGGGTCTGCCACACCGACCTGTTCGCGCCGCTGCGCTTCGCCCTGCCGGCGGTCTTCGGGCACGAAGGCGCAGGCATCGTCGAGCGCGTCGGCGAGGCCGTGACGCGCCTTGCGGTGGGCGACCGCGTTGCGTTGACCTTCGGCTCCTGCGGCGCGTGCCGGACCTGTCGCAAGGGCGCACCCGCCTACTGCGTGGACGGCCACCGGCTGCAGTTCGGCGGCACGCGGGCCGACGGCTCGGCGACGCTGGCGGATGCGGCGGGCCGGACCATCCACGGCGCCTTCTTCCAGCAGTCGTCCTTCGCCACGCACGTGCTGGCCACGGCGCGCAACGCGGTGCGCATCCCGGATGCACTGCCGCTCGAGCTCGCCGCACCGCTCGGCTGCGGCATCCAGACCGGCGCGGGCGCGGTGCTCAACACGCTCGCCTGCCCGCCGGGCTCGAGCCTCGCGGTGTTCGGGACAGGCTCGGTTGGTCTCTCGGCGGTAATGGCTGCCCGGCTGGCGGGTTGCGATCCTCTCATCGCCGTGGACGTGTTGCCCGCGAGGCTCGCGCTCGCACGCGAACTCGGCGCGACGCATGCCCTGGATGCGGGCGAGGGTGGCGTGGTGGCGCGCATCCTCGAGCTCACCGGCGGCGGGGCGGATTTCTCGATCGAGACGGCCGGCGCCGAGCAGAGCTTCCGCGACGCGATCGACTGCCTCGCGCGCCTCGGCACCTGTGGCCTCTGCACCGTACCGAACCTCGGCGACCCGTTCCCGTTCGCGCCGCTGTCGATCCTGAAGGGCCGGACCGTCACCGGCGTGCTCGAGGGCTCGAGCGTGCCGGAGGCCTTCATTCCGCGGCTCGCGGCCCTGCAGCTCGAGGGCCGCCTGCCTTACGAACGGCTGGTCAGCCTGTACGATTTCGTGGACCTGCCCCGGGCACTCGCAGACGCCGAGGCCGGCCGGGCGATCAAGCCGGTGCTGCGCCTCCAGTGAGCACCGCTCAGCTCGCGATGTAGCGCTTGAGCTCGTCGATTTCCTCGCGCTGCTCCTCGAGCAGCGCGCGAACGCAGTCGCCGATGGACACCATGCCGACGAGGGTCCCGTCGTGAACCACCGGCAGGTGGCGGATGCGCCGGTCGGTGATGAGGCGCATGCACTGCTCGACCGTGTGATCGAGGCCGACCGTCACCGCCGGCGCGCTCATGATCTGCCAGACGGGCGTCTCGGTCGAGTTGCGGCCCATCAGCACGACCTTGCGGGCGTAGTCGCGCTCGGAAATGATTCCGGCGAGCTCGGGGCCGCGCATCACGGGCAGCGCGCCGACGTGGTGATCCGCCATGAGCTGGATGGCGGTGCGCACCGGGTCCTCGGCCTCGACGGTGTAGAGGCCCGGCGGTTTCGCCGCTAGCAGGTTGCGAACGGTGCGCTGCATGACTCCCCCCGGATCATCTCGCCCGCGACCGTTGTAACCCCGCCTGCCGCCACGGCGCAAGCCGCGGCTTCCGCTCGATGCGCCGGCTGGGTTACCCGAGGGCGACGACGACCTTGCCGGTGTTGCGGCCGGCGAGCAGATGCTCCTCGGCATCCGCCACCGACTCGAGGCCGCGGAACGGCGTAGCATCCACGAGCGCCTGCAGCCGGCCCGAGTAGTGGAGATCGAGTATCTCGGCGGCGGCGGCGTCGAAGTGCTCCGGGAAGGCCGGGTTCTGGAAGCCGCGGATCGAGGCGGATTTCCAGTAGAGCTTGCGATAGATACGCGGCTGGTTCACCGGCTCCTCGGGCCGGTCGAAGTCGCTGGTGTGGCCGCTGACCACGAGCCGGCCGCGCATCGCGAGATGGTCGACGAAGGCGTCGAAGACCTCGCCGCCGACCGTGTCGTAGGCGAGGTCGATGCCGCGCGGGTACTCGCGCGCGAGCACTTCGCGCAGGTCCTCGGCCGTGTAATCGATCGCGCGGTCGCAGCCGAGCCAGCGCAGCGCCTCGACCTTGGACGCGCTGCGCGTCAGTCCGACGACGTGGTTGCCCGCGCGCTTCGCGAGCTGGACCACGAACTGCCCGGTGCCGCCGGCGGCTGCCGAGACGGCCACCGTCTCGCCGCTGCCCATCCCGCCGACGTGGCGCAGCCCGACCAGCGCCGAGATGCCGCTCGGCACGAGCGCCAGCACCTCCGGCGTCGGCTCGCGGATGCGCAGGCAGCGACTCGCCTCGATCACGTGGTAGTCGCGGAAGCCGTGCCCGAGCTTCGTCGTGGCTACGGCTTCGCCCACCGCGAGGCTCTCGACGCCGGCGCCAGTCGCGACGACCTCGCCGACCGACTCGATGCCCATGTCCCACGGGGGCGACACGTCGACGTAGCGGATCGTGTTGCGGCAAAGGTTCTTGTCGAAGACGGCGTTGACGCCGGCCCAGCGGTTCCTGATGGCGACCTCACCCGGCCCGGGATCGCGCCAGGGCTCGGCGACGATCTCGGTGGACGTGCGGAAGTCGCCCGTCAGCCGCGTGATGACGATCTTGCGGTACTCGCGGGGTGGCTCGGCGCTCACGTGGCGCGTGTCTTCGCGTGCCATGCCGCCAGCACCCCGGCCTCGCGGGCGGGGTCGAGGCCCGCCCGCAGCTGCTCGCGCCGTTCGGCCGGCCGGGTCCGGTGCCAGGAGAGCGTGTCGCGCGCGGTTTCCTCGAGCGGGCGGATGGTCATGCCCGCGGCCAAAGCGCGGTCCACGGGCGTGAGCGCGCCCGCGGCCTCGTCCCCGCTGGGCGGGAACCAGGCCGGCATGTCGGACCACGGCCGGACTTGGTGCTCCGCGAGGAAGTCGGCCGGGATCCACACGGGCCTCGCATCGTTGGCGGCGGCCTTCACGCAGGCGTTCATGAGCCTGCCCATGGTGAACATGCGCGGGGGCGACACCGCGTTCATGACCTGCATGCGCCGGTCCACGATGCACCTGATCGTGAGTGCGGCGAGGTCGCGCGCATCGATCACCTGCAGAGGATCGTCCGGCGTGCCCGGGGCGATGAACCCGCCGCCGCGCGCGGCGCGCACCGGCCAGTAAGTGAAACGGTCCGTCGGGTCGAGGGGGCCGACGATCAGGCCCGGCCGGATCACGGTGGTGCGTCCCGGCATCGCTTCCTCGGCCGCCTGCTCGCACAGCGCCTTGAGCGGCCCGTAGGTCTCGCCGGTCACCTCCTCGACGGTCTCGTCGGCGATCTTCCCGACCGGGGCGTCCTCGGCGGCAGGCGTCGCCAGCGTCGCGTAGACCGAGATCGTGGAGATGAACACGTACTGCCGGGTCGCCGGCGCCAGCAGCCCGGCCGAGAGGCGCACGTGGCGAGGCACGTAGCCGGAGGTGTCCACCACGGCATCCCAGCGTCCGCCTTTCAGCGCATCGAGCTGGCCGTCGCGGTCGCCCACGAGCTGCTCGACGCCGGGCATGCCCTCGGGCATGCGCCGGCCACGGTTGAAGTGCGTGACCTGCCAGCCGCGCGCGAGCGCCTGCTCGGTCAGGTGCGGCCCGAGGAAGCTGGTGCCGCCGAGGATCAGCAGGCGGAATGGCTCGCTGTCCGCGGTAGAGACACGCCCGGCGGCGCCGGCGAGGGCCGCGGCGGCTGCGACTCGGAGCAGGTCACGGCGGTTCACGGTGCCTCCAGGAAATCCGGGATCCTTCCCGATTCTTCGCGCCTGAAATCGGGAAGCGTCCCCGAATACCGGGTCAGTCTACGCCGCCCGGCGGCGCGAACTCGGCTATCCACTTGCGCACTTCCCCGTACCAGTGCAGCGAGTTCTGCGGCTTCAGGATCCAGTGGTTCTCGTCCGGATAGTAGATCATCCGGCTGCGCACGCCGCGGTTCTGCAGGGCGGCGAACAGCTCGAAGCCCTGGTTGACCGGCACGCGGTAGTCGAGCTGGCCGTGGGTCACGAGCGTCGGTGTGTTGAAGTTCGCGGCGAAGGTGTGCGGCGAATAGCGCGCGAAGGATTCCGGATCCTCCCAGAACTCGAAGTGCCGGCGCTGGTTCGCGCCATAGTCAGCCCCGTACTGCGTGAACTCGTTGTAGACAGCCGCGTGCGCGATCAGCGCCTGGAACGGGTGCTCGCGGCCGAGCAGCGTGCTCGCGAGGAAGCCGCCATAGCTGCCGCCTCCGGCCACCATGCGGCCTGCGTCGATCCAGGGCTGCGAGGTGAACCACTCCGCCGCCTTGATCGTGTCCTCGTAGGGCTTGGTGATCCGGTCGGGGTTGATCGAGTCGGTGAAGTCCTGGCCGAAGCCGCTCGAACCGTGGAAGTTGTGCCAGGCGACCACGTAGCCCCAGCCGGCGAAGACCTGCGCGTTCCAGCGGAAGGTCCAGCTGTCGGTGATACCGACGTGCGGGCCGCCGTGCAGCAGCAGGAACAGCGGGTACTTCCTCGACGGGTCGAAGCCGGGCGGGTAGACGATCCACATCTGGATGTCGGCGCCGCCGGCGCCCTGGTACGTCACGCTCTCGACCCTGCCCATGCTCACCGGCGCGAGCAGCGCGTCGTTGAAGGTCGACAGCTTCGTGACCGCGCCGTCGAGTGGCGCGATGCGCACCAGCGTCGGCGGCTCGCTGAAGGACTGGCGCAGGGCGACGATGCGGGCCGGCGTGCCTGTGACGGCGACGCCCGAGAAGCTCGAGCCCAGGGTCACCGGCTCGATGCGGCCGGACGGGATCGCGATGCGGTAGACCCGGTTCGTGCCGGCGTCGTCGATCGCGCCGTAGAGCGCACTGGAGTCCGGCGCCCACACGAGCGAGCCGACCGAGCGGTCCCAGTCAGGACCGAGCTCGCGCCGTGCGCCGCTGCGCCGGTCCACCAGGATCGCGCGGCGCCTGTCCCCGGAGAAGCGCTTGATGCGCTGCTCGTGGTGCACGAGCCAGCGCCCGTCCGGGCTGTAGCGCGGCGAGCCGTCGTTCGCAGGGTTCGCGGCAGTGAGGTTGCGTGGCTCGCCGCCGGCGACGGGCATCACGAAGACGTCGAAGTTCGGGTCGGTCCCGGTCGTGTCCATGTTCGCGGCGAAGGCGATCTCGAGGCCGTCGGGGGAGATGTCGTAGGAGGACAGGCCCGGCTCCTGGCGCGAGAGCTCGCGGCCGCTGCCGAGCGTGATCGGCGCGACCGTGCCGTCGTCCAGCTCCACGGAGAACACGTGGGCCTGCCGGTCGTCGAGCCAGCGGTCCCAGTAGCTGACCGGCGACTGGTCCCAGGTGCGCGCCGTCATCTTCGATGTCTCGCGCTCCTCCAGGCGCCTCTTCATCTCGTCCCAGTCGGGCGCATCGGCGAGCACGCGGGCGATGAAGGCGATGCGCTTCGAGTCGGGGAACCAGCGCGGGGCGGACACGCCGACGGGCAGGCGGGTCAGGCGCCTCGCCTCACCGCCGTCGGTGGCGATCACGTACAGCTGCGGCTCCTTGTCGTCGCCGCGCTTGCTGACGAAGGCGATGTGCCGGCCGTCGGGACTCCACGCCGGCGACGAGTCGTCCGCCTCGGCGGTCGTCAGGCGCCGCGCCTCGCCGCCGTCGGTCGGGACGAGGTAGAGATCGGCTGAGCCCTCGTTCTTCTCGACGTCGTAGGTGGTGACCGGCACGACCGCGAAACGGCCGTCAGGCGAGAGCGAGGGGTCACCGGGGCGCGAGAGTTGCCACATGCGCTCGGGCGTGAGCGCTTCCGCTGAGGCGGGTTGGGGCGCGAGGATCGAGGCTGCGAGACAGACGGCGAATGCGCCGAGGGCTCGTCCGGTCATGCACGACTCCTGTCGGGAAGCGTTGGAAGGCCGCGATTTTCCGGCGGCGCGGCGCCGCTGCCAACCCTTGGTGCAATGAAAAAGGCCCCGGCCTTGCGGCCGGGGCCCTGAGTGGGGAAAGCCCCCTGTTCCGCCTCGGTTGGGG
>JBBINN010000105.1:0-7413 GCA_037443885.1 Gammaproteobacteria bacterium
CACGCGGATTTTCAGTCCGCTGCTCTACCAACTGAGCTACCTGGCCGTCGGCAGGGGTGCGTATTAGACCGGCGCGACCCGGGGGGCGTCAAGGAACGGCCTGCGGCGGCCTGGGCGGCGGCTTCGGCTACCATCCTGCCGAGCCCTGCCCGGGAGCAACGCCTTGGCATCAACGCCCTCGACCCCTGCCCCGAAACTCGCCATCGTCACCGGCGCGGGCAGCCGGACGGGCATCGGCTTCGCCACGGCCGCGCGGCTCGCGCAATCTGGGCACCACGTCCTGCTCACCGGCCTCTCGGCCCGCGTCCATGAACGGGCCGACGAACTGACGGCGGCCGGCCACCCCGCGCACGCGTTCACCGGTGACCTGTCCGACGAGACGACCGTGCGCGCGCTGGCCGCGCAAGCGGAAGCGATCGGCCTGCCGGTCGCGGTGCTGGTGAACAACGCGGGCATGGCGGTGGCGGGCGAGCTGGACGCGTCGGCGCCGGTCGAGCAGATGACCCTCGCCGACTGGCGTCGCACGATCGAGCGCAACCTGACGAGCTGCTTCCTGGTGAGCCGCGCCTTCGTGGCCGGCATGGCGGCGCGCGGCTACGGGCGGATCGTGAACGTCTCCTCCACCGCGGGGCCGGTGTCGGCGATGCCGGGCGACTCGGCCTACGCGGCGGCGAAGGCGGGCATCGTGGGCTTCACGCGCGCGCTGGCGCTCGAGGTGGCGGAGCGCGGTGTGACGGTGAATGCGGTCGCGCCGGGCTGGATCGCGACGGGCTCGCAGACACCGGCCGAGGCGGCGGCGGGCCTCGCAACGCCGATGAAGCGGTCGGGCACGCCGGACGAAGTGGCTTCGCTCATCGTGTTCCTGTGTTCGCCGGACGCGTCGTATGTAACCGGGCAACTCGTCGTGGTGGACGGCGGCAACGCGATCATCGAGGCGCGCAACGCATGACGGCGCCGGTCGTGCTCGTCACCGGCGCGGCGGGCGGCATGAGCCGCGCGATCGCGCGGCGCTTTGCGGCCGACGGCTGGCAGGTGGCGGCGACGGACCTCGACGATGCTGCACTCTCTGCACTCGAGGCCGATGTGCCGCTCGTCGCCCGCGTCCCGGCGGACCTGCGCTTCGTCGAGGCCTGCCACGGTGTGGTCGGCGAGACGATGGCGCGCGCCGGCCGGCTCGACGCGCTGGTGAACGCGGCGGGCGTGTGGCGCGAGGGGCCGGTCGAGTCCTTCACCGAGGAGGACTTCGATCTGCTGATCGCGGTGAACCTGAAGGCGGCCTTCTTCATGTGCGCGGCGGCGATCCCGGCGCTGCGTGCGACGCGGGGCGCCATCGTGAACATCTCGAGCGACGCGGGCCGGCACGGCAACGCCGGCGCGGCGGCCTACTGCGCGAGCAAGGGTGGGCTGACCAACTTCACGAAGGCGCTCGCGCTCGACCTGGCGCCGGACCTCGTGCGCGCCAACGTGGTCTCGCCGGGCGACACGGCGACCCCGATGCTCGACTTCCAGGCCGCGCGCTATGGCGGCGGCGATCCGGCCGGCTACAAGGCGGCCCTGCTGGCGAAGTATCCGCAAGGCGGGCGCGCGCGCTTCGTCGAGCCGCCCGAGGTGGCCGAGCTGGTGTACTTTCTCTGCCAGCCAGCCGCCGCCGCGATCACGGGCGCCGACTACTCGATCGACTTCGGCTACACCGCGGGAAAATGAGGTGCTGCCACTGCGCCCGACCGGGCGAGCGCGCCTTGATCCAGGTCAATTCCCCATGAAAATCAGTGGCGTAGTGGATTTCCCCGACCCGAACCGAAGGGCGCCTGTGGGATAAAAAATCCCGATACCGGCGGCGGAAGTGGCGGATGGCGCGGAACGCGAACAGTCAGGGCGGCAGACGGACGGGCGGCCTCGCGAAGCTGCTCTTCGTATTGACCGGCGTGCTGCTCGGCGTGGGCGCCTTCACCTTTCACTACGCCGAGGGCTTCTCGTACCTGAGCAGCGACCCCGAGGCCTGCATGAACTGCCACATCATGCGGCCGCAGTACGACTCCTGGCTGAAGGCCAGCCACCACACCGCCGCGGTCTGCGTGGACTGCCACCTGCCACACGACTTCGTCGGCAAGTACATCGCCAAGGGCGAGAACGGCTGGCACCACTCGGTGGGCTTCACGCTGCAGAACTTCCACGAGCCGATCATGATCAAGCCGAAGAACGCGCGGATCCTCGAGCAGAACTGCCTGCGCTGCCACGGCGACGTCACGCACGAGCTGATGATCGGCACGACGGGCCGCGAGGGCGACCTGCAGTGCGTGCACTGCCACAAGTCGGTGGGACATGGCGAGACGGCCGGCCTCGGCGGCTGGCGCGACTGAGACTGACGCAGAGGGAACGACGATGAGGAACTTCACGCGAGGCTGGTCGACGCCGGTCATCCTGGCCGCAATCGCCGGCGTGGCGGTGGCCACGGCGCTGGTCACGGCGCTCCTGATGAACATCTTCGAGCGCAAGAGCGAGGCCACCCGCCCCTACGTGCGGCTCGTCGAGGTCACCGAGGACACGACCGATCCGGCGCTGTGGGGCGTGAACTGGCCGAAGCAGTTCGACAGCTACAACCTCACCGCGGAATCCACCCGCACGCGCTTCGGTGGTCACGGCGGCAGCGAGGCGCTGCCCGAGCAGAAGATCGAGCGCGATCCGTGGCTCAAGCGCATGTTCCTCGGCTACGCGTTCTCGCTGGACTACCGCGACCGGCGCGGCCACGCGTACATGCTGGTGGACCAGGAGAACACCGAGCGCATCTCGAAGCCGCAGTCCGGTTCCTGCCTGCACTGCCACGCCTCCGTCATGCCGGTCTACCGCGCGCTCGGAGACGGCGACGCGATGCTCGGCTTCGAGCGCAGCTACCAGTTCTCCTATCAGGACCTCAACGCGAAGATGCACGAGATGGGGCACGCGCACCCGGTGTCCTGCGTCGACTGCCACTCGCCCGAGACGATGGAGATCCGCGTGACGCGGCCGGGCTTCATCCACGGCATCCGCGCGCTGGCCGAATCCGACGCGCCGGTGCCGCACCTGCCGTCCATCGAGCGCTGGCGCGCCGGCTCGCGCGCCGAGCCCTACGATCCCAACGAGCACGCCTCGCGCACCGAGATGCGCTCCTACGTCTGCGGTCAGTGCCACGTGGAGTACTACTGCGCCACCAGGATGCCGCTGGAGTTTCCCTGGAGCAAGGGCCTCAAGGTCGAGCAGGTGGAGGAGCACTGGAACGAGACCCGCTTCCCCGACGGCTCGAAGTTCTTCGACTACAAGCATGCCGAGAGCGGCGCCGAGATCCTGAAGGCCCAGCACCCCGAGTTCGAGCTGTGGAGCCAGGGCGTGCACGCACGCGCCGGCGTCGCCTGCGCCGACTGCCACATGCCCTACATGCGCGACGGCGCGACCAAGGTCTCCGACCACTGGGTGCGCAGCCCGCTGCTCAACATCAGCCGCGCCTGCCAGACCTACCACAACGTGCCGGAGGCGGAGATCGCCGCGCGCGTGGACGCGATCCAGCAGCGCAACTTCGACCTGATGCAGCGCGGCGGCGCGGCGCTGATGGACATGCTCGACGCGGTGCAGGCCGCCAAGGCCGCCGGCGCGACCGACGCCCAGCTCGCCGAGGCCCTCGACCTGCAGCGCAAGGCGCAATGGCGGCTCGACTTCATCGCGGCGGAGAACTCGATGGGCTTCCACGCGCCGCAGGAGGCGGCGCGGGTGCTCGGCGAGGCCGCCGACTACGCGCGCCGCGGCCAGGTGGCCGCCATGCGCTGGCAGGAGAACAAGCCATGATCGTGGACACCACCCGCCCGGAACAGGATCCGGCGCCGCCCGCGCACGAGCACCGGCGCCGCGAGGTGCCACCGCTCACGGGGCGCCTGGCCCGCGAGTTCCTGACCATGCGCCACATGGTGGACGTGTACTGCCGGGACCACCACGCGGGCGCGGCGTCGCATCCGTGTCCCGATTGTGCGGGGTTCCTCGCCTACGCCGAGTGCCGGCTGGCGAAGTGCCCGTACGGCCAGGAGAAGCCCACCTGCGCCAACTGCCCCATCCACTGCTACAAGAAGGCGCCGCGGGAGTTTGCGAAGGAGGTCATGCGTTACTCGGGTCCGCGCATGTTGACGCGTCATCCCATGCTCGCGCTGCTGCACGTGCTGGACGGGCGGCGCAAGGTCGCGCACCCGAAGGACCTGCGGCGCGAAGCACCGCCCTGAAACGAAAGGCCCGGGAGCCGTACTCCCGGGCCTTGGTGCGCTGCGACCCCGTCAGCCGCCGAAGTTCCAGCGCACGCCGATGCCGTAGCTGTCGGCGTCGTCGCCGAACTCGGCCTCCAGACCGACCGCGAGCTGCGGGGTGAAGTACCAGCGCGCGCCGATGCCGAAGCTGGTGTCGTCGCCCGAGTCCGACAGGTCCACGTAGTTGATGGCGCCCTCGAGCTCGAGCTGATCCGTGACGAAGCTGCGGATGCCGACGCCGATGCCGTAGCCGTCGTCGTCGGCGCTGAAGCCGAATCCATCGACCTCTGCCTTGACGTAGGAGAGCTTGCCGTAGAGGTCCATGTTGGGCGCAAAGGACCACGCATAGCCGACGCCGACGTTGTAGGTCTCGAAGTCGACGTTGCGCACGCTCTGGTCCAGGTAGCCAGCGAACATGAATACGCTGTCGGTGAGCTCGAACGAGCCGCGCAGGGCGAATCCGTCCGCGTTGCTGCCGATGCCGTCGATGTCGGTCTCGACGTAGGCGAGATCGAGGTAGGAATAGCTCGGGCTCTGCGCCTGGGCCGCCGCCGGCAGCAGGGCCGCGGCTGCGATCAGGGCGCTGGCGAACTTGAGTGTCATGCGATCTTCTCCTCCATGGGGAACCGCACCCGCTGCCGGGTGCCTGCGCGGATCCCCACCCGGGGATACCGCTCCGGAACGCGTCACCATGACGCAGTGCAAATGAGACACGAGATGAGCACGCATCGTTCCACGGTTCGTCGCGGCTGCCGAACGGCTCGACGCACTTCACGGTGCGGCGAGACTGGGTTGACAAGTCCAGCCCGCGACGCATCGCGGGCATCGCCCCTGGAGCAGGCTGCCCGGCGTGAAACGGGCCCGCCCGTACGGGCGGGCCCGAGGGGCGTCATCCCGCGCCGGCAGCCGCGGGGGGATCGTCTAAGCTATGCGCGTGTCGCGCGGGGCCCATAGCGTCGGACCGGGAGCATGGCAGGCGAGCGTCGCTGCCCTGCTCGTCGCGTTCACCTGCACCGCGCGCGCCGGCGACGTGGTGCTCGAGATCGACCCCGCCTCGATCGTCATGTCCGATTCGGATGCGCCCGCGCCACTGGTCGAGGTGAGCGACCTCCGCGAGACCACCGCGCTGGAGCGCACGACCATCGGTCACGTGTCCCTCGGGCAGGTCGAGGTCGTCCCGCCGCTGCCGGAACTCATCGGCGCGATCGTCTCGGCAAAAGCCGCCGGCATTCCGGTCGAATTCGAGGCCGGCGACGAGCCGCTGGTCATCTACTGCGGCCTGCGCCGATTCTCCATCGAAACGCCGGCCACGCTGCTCTACTGGGACATCCAGGCCCGGGTCGACATCGTCCTGCGGGTGGGCGACCGGGACCGCGAAGTCGCCGCGAGCGCCACGGCGCGCACCTGGGTGTATCCCAGCAAGTCGCTGCTCGAGCAGGTGACGCGAGAGGCGCTGCTGGACCTGTCCGGCAAGATCGAGCCCGCGCTCGTCGAGTTGCTGTCGGAGCCGCTGCCGGAGGAACCGGAGCCAGCGGCGGAACCGCCCGCGGAACCCGATCCGGAACCTTGAGGGCGGCGACGGCTCATCCGCCAGCGCGCCGCCTCGACTAGCCGCGCTGAAGGTGTTCAGCCCCTCGCGGCCTGGCTGAAGCTGGCGCGCTCCGCGGCCGCCTTGGCGGCCAGAGCCTCGCGGTGGCGCTCGAGCCACGTGCTCCCGCGGTACGGCCGCCACGCGAGGTCCACCTCGAGCGCGATGGGGTCGAACCACCCGCGCTCCCGCGCCCGCGCCAGGGCCGCGTCCGCCCCTTGCGCATCGTCACGCAGCGCGGCGAACGCGGCGCGGTGGTACTCGATCACGGGAATCGCCGTGCCGCCTTCGATGGCCCGCTCCAGGCGTGCGCCGTAGTCCGCGAGTTCGGCGGCGTAGTCGAGCCCCGCGGCCTTGCGCAGCGCGATCCAGTTCGCGAGCTGCGCCGCCCCGAAGCGGGTCGGATACCAGTTGTTGAACAGGAGATCCCGATCGGCCGGCCCTTCCAGGGCGCTCGCGTAGTCCGCGAGCGCGCCCGCCGTGTCCCCGACCAGCGCTCGCGCGTGCGCGGTCGCCACGGTCTGCCAGGGGTGCTGCGCGGCCCCACGGCCCTCGCTCAGCAGCCAGCGCAGCGATTCCGCGTACCGCCCGTCCGACCAGAACGCGTAGAGCCGGCCGTCGACGTAGATGGGCGCCTCGGGCAACCGCGGCACGCGCGTCGCAAGCTCGGCCTCGGCAGCACGCGTCTCGCCGATCAGCGCGAGCGCCTGGGCCCGCGTCACCGCTTCGTACAGGTGAATCGCGCGCCGCGGCATACCCGGCAACATCGGATCGCGGGGCCGCTGCAGGGCCGCCGCGGGATTGCCGAAGGCGAGCTCGACGCGCACGTCCAGTGCGCTCGCGTCGAAGGTCGAGCCCGAAGCGGCGACGCCGCGTTCGATCGCCGCCAGGGCTTCCTCGCGGCGACCGAGCAAGGTGTAGTCGATCGCCATCGCGTACTGCGTGTACCACGACAGGGGGTTCAGCGCCGCCGCACGTCGCCTGAGCTCGAGCGACTCGCGCGGCCGTCCCAGGTAGCCGAGGACGTTGCCGCGCATGGCGAGCACGCGCGCATCGTTGGGGGCGAGCTCCATCGCGCGGCGCGACGGGCCGAGCGCCTCGGACGAGCGCCACTGGTTGGTCGCGATCACGCAGGTGACGAGGAGCGCCTCCACGAGATCCGGGTCCAGCGCCAGCGCCCGGTCCACCGCCTCGCGCGCGCCGCTCATCGCCTCGTCGAGGCTGGCATCGCCGTCGTGATAGCGCTGGCGCCGGGCGTCGGCGATGGCGACCCAGCCGAGTGCGAACCCCGGGTCCTCGGCCACGGCCTGCTCGAGCAGCGCAAGATGCTCGGCCCGCGACTCGGGCGCTTCCTGCCACTTCTGGCGCGACCTGAAGTACAGCGACTGCACGGCGGCCGAGGCGCGCAGCACCGGATCGTCTGGCGGCGGCGTCGTGGCCGGCTGGACCTGTTGCCGTACCGCGGCCACGGCCGGGCCGAGCAGCGTCACGAGCTCGTCCCGACGATGGCGGAACGTCTCGCGCCAAAGCGCAGCGCCGTCATGAGCCCGCAGCAGCTCCAGC
>JBBINN010000105.1:7423-10022 GCA_037443885.1 Gammaproteobacteria bacterium
AAACCTCCGCATCCTCGCCGGCCGGGACCAGCCGGCCACGGACCAGAAAGTCGGTGCCCAGCAGCGCGCCGAGACTCGCCGGGTCGCTCTCGCGAGCCGCGGCAAGCCGGGTGGACTCGAGCGCCGTCAGGGCAAATCCACCGGAGCGACCAAGCATCTCGTTCAACAGATCGGTCAGCCCGCGCGCGACGACGGCATCCCCGGGAGTCACCGCCTCGATCGGCAGGACGGCGAGGCGGACGCCGTCCTGTTGCGCCGCCGTTGGCGGTGGCGAGGGTGCCTCGGCGTGGCGTCCCGCGACCGCCCACCACGCGACCGCCACGAGCAACGCCGAGGCCGCCACGAGCCAGCCGGCCCGGGCTCGCGGCGCGGCGACCCGCGGCTGTGGTGCATCCCCGCCATGCGGCACATCCGCGGCCGCCACGCCGACGGCCGCATCGCCTCGCGACGGCTCGGCAGGGAGGTCCCCATGGGCCAACGTGCCGATGAAGCTGTAGCCGACGCCGTGCACCGTGCGGATCAGGCGCGGGTGGTCGGCGTCATCGCCGAGGGCGCGCCGCAGCAGCACGATCACCCGGCTCAGCACGGCCGGCGTCACGTAGCGGTGGCCCCAGACCTCGTCGAGCAGCCGGTCGCGCGGGATCGCCGCCTGGGGCTCGCGCAGCAGCGCCAGCAGGACCGCATAGGCCTTCGGCTCCAGCGGTACTTCCCGATCGCCACGGAACACCCGCCGCGCCCGGGTATCTACCCGCACGTCCTCGAAGCGGTAGATCGGCACTTCCTGGCGCTCGGGCTCGGCCACCTTCGGGCTCCGTGGAAACCGGCGATCATCACGATAACAGAGCCGCCGCGTCCTCACGCGGCCAGCGGCCGACGAATTCCCGGTCCCAAGATGTTGATTCAGCTCGCGGCCTCACAAACCTCACGGGCGCCTCAGGCAATCCCAATCCGGCCCGCACGCCGTCCTCGTGTCCCGGACCGGTCCGACGCCGATGCTGGCTGCACGCCGGCGGGTGTGGCCCAGGCCGGCGCGCAACAACCACCCGAGGTAGAAGACCATGAGCACGATCCTGAAGGCGACAGCCGCAGCGGCGATCCTGGCAGCGGGCACGGCGTCGGCCGGCGACACGGGCACGGGACAGCTGGTCTGGGACTGCAGCCGGGCCGGCGCACCCACCCATGAGGAGCTGCGCCAGAGTTTCGGCATCGCCAACTTCCATCTCGCGAGCCAGACGCGAATCCGCCTCGCCAGCCGGCTGGCCGGTGCATGCCAGCGCGGCGTCGAGCGGGTGGTGCTGATGGACGAGGCCCGCCCGGACACCGCTGCCGTACGTGTGGCCCGGCGCTGAGCGATCAGTCGGCGGGACCGACCGGCTTCGGCGCCTCGAGCAGCTCGACCAGGAAGCCATCCGGGTCGAAGACGTGGAACACCCTGCCCTGCATGGGCCGCCCCTCGGCATCGAGTCGACTCGAGCGATAGGCTGACGGCTGGGTGACGATGCTGGCGCCGGCGGCCGCGAGGCGCGCGTGCATCGCGAGGGCATCCGGCACGTCCATCACGAACACCGAGTCGCCGAGGCCGATGCGCGGCCTGTCCATCGGGCGCACCGGCGAGGGCTGCGCGGCGTCGAAGGATACGAGGCCGATGCGCCCGCCCTCGCCGCGCTCGCTCGCGAGAATCAGCAGCTTCCAGCGGCTGGACCGGCTGTTCACCGGGAACGCGCTGTCGGGGTTGCGCTCGCCGCCCATCTCGCTCTCGACCCGGAAGCCGAGCAGCTCGTAGAAGGCGCGCGAGCGATCCACGTCGGCCACGACGAGCGCCGTGCGCATGAGCATCGCGCCCTCGGCGCGCGCCGCGCCCGGCGGCAGCGCCAGAAGCCACGCTGCAAGCAGCGGCGCCATGTTCTGCAGCACGCGCATGCTCATGGCAACGTCCCTGTCGACTCAACCACCGTCCGCAGGGGCGACGTAGCCGTCGGGCCTGGTCGACCCACCACCGAAGAAGAACTTCTCCATCTCCTTCACGAGGAACTGGCGCGCCTTCGGGTCGAGCGCGTTGAGGCGATACTCGTTCATGAGCATGGTCTGGTGCTCGAGCCAGCGCTGCCAGGCCTCCTTCGACACCTGCTCGTAGATGCGCTTGCCGAGCTCGCCCGGCCAGGGCACGCGGTCGAGGCCCTCGGCCTCGCGGCCGAGCATCACGCAGTTCACGGTCCTGGCCATCGAGAATCCTCCGAGGATGCCGCATCGCGCGCCGGCGCGGCGATCGCCCGGATCAGCTTCGCGACCGGCGCCGCTAGGCCGACCCGCGCCGGCGCGCGGCTGTTATACCAGACGTACCCCGCCCCCTCCACGGCCGTGGCCGCCCCGAGCCTCAGCGCAAGCGGCACGAGCTCGAGGTCGAAGTGCGTGAAGCTGTGCACGAACGGCGGCCAGGGCTCGAGCCGCGGTTCGGCGACCCCGAGCCGGTCACGGCTCCAGTCGCGCGCCTCGGACTCCGTCCCGAACTGCGGCAGTCCCCAAAGCCCGCCCCACAGGCCGGTCGCGGGCCGCTGCTCGAGCAGCACGCTCGTATCCTCGCGCAGCACGACGAGCAGGT
>JBBINN010000106.1:0-1109 GCA_037443885.1 Gammaproteobacteria bacterium
AGCAAGTGGAACTTCCTGCCCTTCCGTCCCGGGCTCGTGGGTGGTCACTGCATCGGCGTGGATCCCTACTACCTCACGCACAAGGCGACCGAGATCGGCTACCACCCCGAGATGATCCTCGCCGGCCGGCGCATCAACGACAACATGGGCGCGTATGTTGCCAGCGAGATCGTCCGGCTCATGAACCTGCGCGGCATGCGGCTTTCCGGTGCGCGGGTGCTGGTGCTCGGCCTTACCTTCAAGGAGAACTGCCCGGACCTGCGTAACTCCAAGGTCGTCGACGTGGTGCGCGAGCTCGAGAAGTACGGCGCGAGGGTGGACGTGTGGGATCCCTGGGTCAGCCGCGCCGAGGCGCGTCACGAATACGGCCTCACGCCGCTGCGCAGCCCGAAGCCCGGGCAGTACGAAGCGATCGTCGCGGCCGTGGCGCATCGCGAGTTCAGGGATATGGGCGTGAAGGCCATCCGGCGTCTCGGCCGCCGCAACCACGTGCTCTACGACATCAAGTACGTCTTCGACAAGGATGAAGCGGACGCGAGGCTGTGACCATGAAGGTCCTCGTCACCGGCGCGGCCGGCTTCATCGGCTTTCACGTCGCCCGCCGGCTCCTCGATCGCGGCGACGAGGTGGTCGGTCTCGACAACCTCAACGACTACTACGACCCGACGCTGAAGGAAGCGCGGCTCGCGATCCTGCGCGAGCACCCGCGGTTCAGCTTCGTCAAGCTCGACCTCGCGGACCGCGCCGGGATGGACGCGCTGTTCGCGAAGGAAGAGTTCCAGCGAGTGGTGCATCTCGCGGCACAGGCGGGCGTGCGCTATTCGGTCACCAATCCGCACGCCTACGTGGACAGCAACGTCACCGGCACGCTGCACGTGCTGGAGGGCTGCCGGCACAACCAGGTGGAGCACCTCGTGTTCGCCTCGACCAGCTCGGTCTACGGCGCGAACACGAAGATGCCCTTCTCCGTGCACCAGCACGCCGAGCACCCGCTGTCGTTCTATGCGGCGACCAAGAAGGCCAACGAGATGATGGCGCACACCCACGCCTATCTCTACGGCCTGCCAGTCACGGGGCTGCGCTTCTTCACGGTCTACGGCCCCTGGGGC
>JBBINN010000106.1:1187-9946 GCA_037443885.1 Gammaproteobacteria bacterium
CGACTTCACCTACGTCGACGACATCGTCGGCGGCGTGGTGGCGGCGCTCGACCACCCGGCGAAGCCGAACGCCGACTGGGACAGCAACGCGCCGGATCCCGCGACGAGCCCGGCGCCGTACCGGCTCTACAACATCGGCAACAATCGCGCGGTCGAGCTGCGTCGCTACATCGCGGTGCTCGAGGATTGCCTCGGCCGCAAGGCGGAGATGAACCTCCTGCCGCTGCAGACCGGCGATGTGCCGGACACCTGGGCGGATGCCGAGGACCTCGTGCGCGACGTCGGCTACCGGCCCGACACGCCGGTCGAGGTGGGCGTGAAGCGCTTCGTCGAGTGGTACCTCGAGTACTACCGGGAAGGCGGCCCGGCCGACCCGAAGGTCACTAATCTCGGCTGAAGCTGACCCGTCGCGGGCTAGTACCAGTCCTCGATGCCCAGCCCGTCGATCCTCGCGAACTCGCGCTGGTTGCGCGTGACCAACGTCGCCCCGCGTGAAAGGGCGGTCGCGGCGATCAGCAGGTCGTGTGGCCCGATCGGCTGCCCGCGTCGCTCGAGGGTAGTCCGGACCGTGGCCGCCTGCTCGGCAGCTGCGTCGTCGAACGGCAGCACCGCCACACTGGCGCAGAAGGACTCGAATGCGGCCACGCGCGGACCGCCGGCTGCGGCCCTCCGCAGGCCGTAACGCAATTCATAGAGCGCCACGGCCGGGATGGCGACCTGTACGGGCGGGGTCGCCAACAGGCGTTGTGCGATACGACCCTCGCCGCGCAGGAAATACGAGACCGTATTGGTGTCCAGTGCGTACATCAGCCGAGTGGCTCGCGAGGGGTGTCCGGTCCCAGTCCTCCGCGGAGGGATTCGATGTCCGGGAAGTCCGGGCAGCAGCCGGCGGCGCGACGCACCGCGGTTGCCCACTCGGTCGAGGCGTTACGGCGGATCAACTCGGCGATCCACCGGCTCTGTGACAGACCGGCGGCTTTTGCGGCTGACTTGGCCTTGGCGGCAGTCTCTGCGTCGAGATAGATGGTGACTTGCGGCATGCGGGGCATTGGGTGGCTCGATGTAAGTGGCAAGTATACGTGGACAGCGCAGCGGCGTCATCCTGACCAGAGCCAATATCGTGGCACCCGAGCGATTGCGCCTGGCTGAGGTAAAGCGTCGCGAGCGAGGCGATATCCATAATCCTGCCGCCGACCCAGTCTGGCTATCATGGTCAGGTGGAGCGGCCGCCGAACCTCGACGAGTCAGAGAAGATTGCCCGACTCGAGGCGGCCGGCGTGCTGCTGCAGCCGCAGGGGCCGCAGTTGGGTCTCGAGGAATTGCAGCGCCTTCGGGTCAAGGCGCCCGGTGCTCGGGTGCTGGAAGCGCTGCTCGAGGAACGCGAGGAAGATCGGTGAGGTTCCGGGACACCTCCGACATCGTCCCATTACTGGGCAAGGAGCCCCGAACATGACCCCGACCCCCGGCCCGCGCGGCCTAGGTCCCGCGTGGGAAGCCCTCGAAGGCCACGCGCGCCGCCTCGAACAGGTGCCGGTGAAGGCGCTCTTCGCCCGCGACCCCAACCGATTCGCGGACCTCGCCCGCGAGTTCGACGGCCTGTTGCTCGACCTCACGCGCCAGCGGCTCGACAACACGGCGCTGAACGCGCTCGCCGAACTCGCCGACGAGGCGCACCTGCGGCTTCGAATCCGCGACTTGATGGAGGGCGCGATCGTCAACGACACCGAGGGCCGCGCGGCGCTGCACACGCTGCTGCGCGCGCCGCGGCAGGCGGCGATCCCGGACAAGCTGCAGCCGCGCCACGTGGAGGTGCTGGCCGAGCGCGGGAAGTGCGCACGCTTCGTCGCCGAGGTGCACGCCGGCGAGCGCCGCGGCGCCACGGGCGAGCGCTTCACCGACGCCGTCAATATTGGCATCGGCGGCAGCGACCTCGGCCCGGCGATGGCCGTGCAGGCCCTGAGGCCCTTCCACACCGGCCACGTGCGCTGCCATTTCGTGTCAAACGTGGATGGCGTGGAGCTCGCCGACCTGGTGGGCGAGCTCGATCCGGCGCGCACGCTCTTCATCGTCTGCTCCAAGACCTTCACGACGCAGGAGACGCTCGCCAACGCCCACCTCGCGCGCGACTGGATCGCCGAGCGGCTGGACGAAGCTGCTGTGCCGAAGCACTTCGCGGCGGTGTCCACCAACGCGAGGGCCATGGACGCCTTCGGCGTCGGGCCCGATGCGCGCTTCGACATGTGGGACTGGGTCGGCGGCCGCTACTCCATGTGGTCGGCGATCGGGCTGTCGCTCGAGCTCGCCATTGGCACCGAGCAGTTCGAGGAGTTCCTGGCCGGTGGTCATGCGATGGACGAGCACTTCCGGCATGCCCGCTGGCGCGACAACCTGCCGGCGCTGCTCGGCCTCGTCGCGGTGTGGAACCGCAACTTCATGGACTGCGGCAGCCACGCCGTGCTGCCCTATACGCAGCGGCTCGCGCGCTTTCCCGCCTACCTGCAGCAGCTCGAGATGGAGAGCCTCGGCAAGGGCGTCACCCGCGAGGGCGAGCCGGTCGGCTGTGCCACCGGGCCGGTGGTGTGGGGCGAGCCCGGCTCGAACGCGCAGCACTCGTTCTTCCAGCTGCTGCACCAAGGCTCGGGCGGCGTCAGCCTCGACATCCTGCTGCCGGCGACGCAGGCCGGCGGCTTCGCCCAGCAGCAGGACCTCGCCATCGCCAACGCGCTCGCGCAGGCGCAGGCTTTCATGGCGGGCTACGACGAGGCGGCGGCGCGCGCAGAGCTCGCCTCGCGCGGCCTGCCGGCTGCGCAGGCCGGGGCGCTCGCCCGCCACAAGATCCATCCGGGCAGCCGGCCGGCGTCGCTGATCCTCTGCCGCCAGCTCGACCCGCGTACACTCGGCATGCTCGTGGCGCTCTACGAGCACAAGGTGTACGTGCAGGCCGCCATCTGGGACTTGAACCCCTTCGACCAGTGGGGTGTGGAGCTCGGCAAGAAGCTCGCCGCCGGCGTGCTGCCTGGGGTGCGCGATGCCGCGCGCGTCGACGACGCGCCGGCGGAGCTGCGGCCGGCGCTGGAGTGGCTGGGCCGGAATCGTCGCTGAATGACCACGACGCCAGCAGCTTCCGCTGCCGCAGGATCCGGCCTGTCGGCGGTCATCATCACACTGAACGAGGCGGACCGGATCTGCGACTGCCTCGACTCCGTGGCGTTCTGCGACGAGCGCATCGTCGTGGACGCCCACTCCACGGACGCGACGCGTGAGCTGGCCGAGGCACGGGGAGCCCGCGTGATCGAGCGCGACTGGCCGGGCTACCGCTCGCAGAAGGAGTTCGCCGTCGCGGCCGCGCGGCACGACTGGGTCCTGTGCGGCGACGCGGATGAGCGCGTGAGCCCTGAACTGCGATCCGAAATTGAGTCGCTGCGCGACCGGGGCTTTGGTGGCTACGCGGGGGCGAGCATGCGCCGCCGCACCTGGTTCTTCGGGGCGCCGCTGCGGTTCGGCACGTCGGCGCCCGACCGGCTGACGCGGCTGTTCGACCGTCGCCGGGGTGACTGGCGGGGGCGACAGGTGCACGAATACGCGGCCTCTGCACAACCCGTGGCGCGGCTGCGCGGGCGGCTGCATCACTACCCGTACCGGAGCCACCGCCACCATCGTGAGAAGCTCGAGCACTATGCGCGACTCATGGCCGAGGAGATGAGGGCATCGGGCCGGCGGGGCAGCCTGGCCAACATCGTGGTCAATCCGGCCTGGTGTTTCCTGCGCGGCTACGTGCTGCGGCTGGGTTTCCTCGATGGCTGGCGGGGCTTGCTGTTCGCGTTCCGGGAGGCTGCCTACGTGCGCCGAAAGCACCTGTTGCTGTATCGCCTGGCGCGGGGTCGCGCATGATCCGTCCACTCATCCACCGTTGCGTCACCGCGATGCAGCGCATCGCGCTCGCGACCGCCGGCCTCGCCGTGCTGGCGGTCCCGGTTGCGGCGCGTGCGGACGGCTGGCTGGCACCCGGCGATTCAGGCCTGCGCGACGACCTGGTGCGGCTCGTCGACGAAGGCGTGATCAACCTCCCGCTGCTCGCCTGGCCCGTTCACGCCGATGCCGTGCGCGGTGCGCTCGCTGCAATCCCGACGGAACGGGCGCTGACGTCTGCGCAGCAGGCGGCCGTCGACCGCCTGCGCACCCGGCTCGGGCGCGAGGGCGGGCGCAGCTATGCGCTGTCCGCGGCCGAGCGCCCGAACCCCGCGCGCGGCTTCGCCGACGAGCCGCGCGAGGAGGGCGAGGCGCGCTTGACCATGGACTTCAGCGGCGACGTGTGGTCGACCCGGGTCGACCTCACCCTGGCCGCAGACCCGTACGACGATCAGGTGTTGCGGCCCGACGGGACCTACGTCGAGCGCCGCTTCGGCAACTGGTCCGTGACCGCCGGCTGGCTGGAGCGCTGGTGGGGTCCGGGTTGGGAGGGCAGTGCGCTGCTCGGCACGGCGGCTCGCCCCGTCCCGGCATTGTCGATCGACCGCGTGCTGTCGCCACCCTTCGAGACGAAATGGCTCAGCTGGCTCGGGCCGTGGACGGTGAACGCGTTCATCGGCCTGATGGAAATGGAGCGCGAGGATCGCGACCACCCGCTCCTCATGGGCCTGCGTGTCGCCGCCCGGCCGATCAAGGGGCTCGAGATCGCGCTGGAGCGTACGGCCCAGTGGTGCGCCGAGGGACTGCCTTGCGACCTCGACGCCTTCTGGAACGTCCTGTTCGGGCAGGACAACCAGGGCGAGAACGTGTCCGCGGAGGACGAGCCGGGCAACCAGCTGGCGGGGTGGAGCATCCGCTGGGCCTCGCCGTTCGAGGGATTTCCGTTCGCGCTGTACGGGCAGACGACCGGCGAGGCTTTCGGCAAGGACACGATTCCCACGCCGGTCCAGCGCCTGTCGGTGCGCGGCGTCGAGGTCTGGGGCGGCCGCGACAGCCGATGGCCCTGGCGCGCCCACTTCGAGGTGGCGGACACCACCTGCAGCGTCGAAGGCGAGGAGTTTCCCGATTGTGCCTACAACAACGGGCTTTTCTTCGTGGAGGGTTACCGGTTCCGCGGCCGACCGGTCGGCCACGGCATCGACGGCGACAGCTACCTGCAGTCGCTCGGGCTCATGGTGCAGGGCAGCCGCGGCTCGGTGTGGCAGCTCCTGTTGCGCAGGGCCGAGATCAACCGCGTCGGCTTCGTGCCCGACACGCGCCACTCGTTGTCGCCGGCGCCGGTCGACGTGGACGCAGGGGAGCTGCGCGTCGACTTCGACTGGCTTGGCGCACGCTGGGCCGCCGGGATCGGCGTGGACCGGCTGGATCCTCTGGACGGAGAGGACTCGACGCGCGGTCGCGGGTTCCTGTCCTTCACGAAGTCGTTCTGACAACCCATGCGGACACTTCCAACCATCGTCGCCGCGTTGTGCCTGACCGCCCCGGTTGCCGCTGCGCAGGCTGCGGCTCCCGGAGCAGCTCCCGGCGATGCGCGGTTGCGCCACGATCTCCAGCTGCTCGCTGATTCGGGTGTGATCCGCGCCCCGCTGACGGCCTGGCCGGTGTCCTGGGACGAGGTTGCGCGCGACCTCGCCCGGGCCGGCGACGTCGCATCGCAGCCGGCGCACGTCGCCGCTGCGCGGGAGCGCGTGCGCGCGGCCCTCGAGCGGGCAGCCGCGTCAGGCGAGTGGCGCGCTGGCGGGCGGCTCGCGGGTTCCGCGGAGCCCATGTCGCTGCGCCGCTTCGGCGACGTACCGCGCGAGGAGGGCGAGCTCGAAGGATCCCTGCAGTTCACCGGCGAGCGTTTCGCTGCGCGGCTGCAGGCGACCGTCGTGGCCGATGCCGGGGACGGCGAGTCCGTGCGGCCCGACGGCAGCTACGTCGGCGCAGCGCTGGGCAACTGGATGCTCACGGCCGGGTGGCTGGACCGCTGGTGGGGCCCGGGCTGGGAAGGCAGCCTGATCCTCGGCACGAATCACCGCCCGATCCCGGCGCTGACCCTCGAGCGCAATCTCTCCGACCCCTTCGAGACGAACTGGTTGTCCTGGATCGGCCAGTGGCGCCTCGCGATGACCTACGGCCTGCTGGACGGAGACCGCGAGGACTATCCGAATGCGCACTTCTTCGGCATGCGCATCACCTGGAAGCCGCACCCGCGCCTCGAGATCGGCCTGTCGCGAAGCGCTCAGCTGTGCGGCGACGGCCGGGACTGCGGCCTCGACACCTTCTGGGACATGTTCATCGGCAACGACAACGACCAGGCGCTCGAGGACCAGCCCGGCAACCAGCTCGGCGGGTACGACTTCCGCTGGTCGCTGCCCTGGCTGCCGGTCGCGCTGTACGGCCAGGTGATCGGCGAGGACGAGGCCAACCGGATGCCGAGCAAGTTCCTCGGGCAGTTCGGCCTCGAGACCTGGGGCGGCGCCGGGTCCGCCACCTGGCGCCTGCACGTCGAGTACGCGGACACGGTCTGCGGGTTCTACGACAGCCTGCCTGAATACGGCTGCGCCTACCTCAACGGCATCTACACGGACGGCTATCAGTTCCGGAACCGGGCCATCGGCCATTCGCTCGACGGCGACAGCGAGCAGCTCGCCGCCGGACTGCTCTGGGTCAACGGCGACGGCAGCAGTTGGGAGCTCGCGGCGCAGAGTGCGAGGATCAACCGCAAGGGCGCGAATCTCGTGCACTCGGTCAGCACTGACCCGCTCGACCTGGTTTCGGTGGATGTGTACCACCGCCGCGCGTTTCTCGGCGGGGAGCTGAGTGTCGGCGTCGGCTACGAGCAGCGCGAGTCAGACGCGGCAAAGGACGACGACCTGCGCGCATTCGCGCAGTGGGCCAGGCAATTCCAGTGATCCCCGATTTTCCCCCGCACCTCAGTCACCCATAGGCCGACCCATGCACCTCGTTGCCCTCGTCACCTGTCTTGCGCTGCTGCAGTTCGTGGCCTTCGCCATGCTCGTGGGCTGGGCCCGCGGCAAGTACGGCGTCGCCGCACCCGCGACCACCGGCCACCCGGTGTTCGAGCGCTACTACCGCGTGCAGATGAACACCCTCGAGCTGCTGGTCGTGTTCCTGCCGTCGCTGTGGATCTTCGGGCACTACATCGGCGAGACCTGGGCCGCCGGGTTCGGGGCGGTGTTCATCGTCGGCCGCGTGCTGTACCTGCTCGGCTACGTGGCCGACCCGAAGAAGCGCGAGATCGGCTTCGGCATGTCGTTCTTCCCGGTGCTGGCGCTCCTGATCGGCGCGCTGTTCGGGGCGGGGAAGGCGCTGCTGTAGTAAGCGCCGGCGATCGCCTGCTGCCTGTTGCGTGGGTCGGAATGACCGGGCGCTCGGCGTATTGGCCTTCGTTCATCAAGAATGCGCCCGCCCCATGGGAAAGTCATATGGTAGAAAGGTGACAGCTGGCGGTACGCGCCGCATCGTCAGGTAGGACACCATGCGCAAGGTCGAGGAGATCGAACGGCAGATCCTGGAACTGTCGCGGGAGGAGTTTGCCGAGCTTCGGGATTGGCTCGCGGAGCGTGATTGGCTGGCGTGGGATACCCAACTCGAATCGGACGCGCACGCCGGCAAGCTCGAGGGTCTGGTCAGCGAGGCGCTCGAGGACTATCGGGCGGGCCGCGCTCGACCGAAGTGAAGCATCTTGCCTCGGCACGATTCTGGGCGCTCTACCATGCTCTCCCGTCGGAAGTTCGAAACCTGGCCGACAAGAACTTCGACCTGCTCGAGCGTGATCCCAGGCATCCGTCGCTGCGACTCAAACGCATCGGAGACCTGTGGTCGGTCCGGGTCGGTGTCCATCACCGGGCGTTGGGTACGGCGGTGGCGGAAGGCATCCTGTGGTTCTGGATTGGCACGCACGCTGACTATGACCGGATGGTCCGGTAGCGGCCGTCATTGACCTCGGTCCCGCGTGGCTCGAAGTGACTTTCACCTCGAGTTTGCCGCCGCACCCCGTAGGCAAACTCCAAGCTGATGTCCCTGCGGTTTGTGACCCATCCGGCTTTACCCGCCGTCGGCGCTCGGCTACGCTCGCGGCCTGTTTTCCAAGATATTTCAGGGGTTTGACGTGCGCGTCACCATCTTCGGCTCCGGCTACGTGGGCCTCGTCACCGGCGCCTGCCTGGCCGATGCCGGCAACCACGTGGTCTGTGTGGACGTGGACGCGGCCAAGATCGCGCGCCTCAACGCCGGCGAGATCCCGATCCACGAGCCGGGCCTCGAGGAGCTGATCAGGCGCAACGAGGAGAAGGGCCGCATCAGCTTCACCACGGACGCCAAGGCAGGCGTGGCGCACGGCGTGTTCCAGATGGTCGCGGTGGGCACGCCGCCGGACGAGGACGGCTCGGCCGACCTGCGCCATGTGCTCGAGGTGGCGCGCAGCATCGGCGAGCACATGGACGAGTACAAGATCGTCATGACCAAGTCCACGGTGCCGGTGGGCACGGCGGACAAGGTGAAGGCGAAGATCGCCGGGACGCTCGCGGCCCGCGGCGTGGCGCACGAGTACGACGTGGTCTCTAACCCCGAATTCCTGAAGGAAGGCGCGGCCATCGCCGACTTCATGAAGCCCGACCGCGTGGTCGTCGGCACCGACAACCCGCGCACGGCCGAGCTGCTCAAGACCCTCTACGACCCATTCACCCGCAACCGCGAGCGCATGGTCGTGATGGACGTGCGCTCCTCGGAGCTGACCAAGTACGCCGCGAACGCGATGCTCGCGACCAAGATCAGCTTCATGA
>JBBINN010000107.1:0-9843 GCA_037443885.1 Gammaproteobacteria bacterium
CGTCGGCGTGGTCCACCCAGGCCATGGCGCAACGGTAGCGGGCCGTGCGCGCGCCATCGGGCGCGTCCTCGAGCTCGCGGAGCAGCTTCGAGTTGTTGTCCCCGTCGTCGCAGCCGGGACCGGCGTAGCGCGCGGAGTGGATGCCCGGCCGGCCGCCGAGCGCATCCACCTCGAGGCCCGAATCGTCGGCGATCGCCGGCAAGCCCGCCAGGCGCGACGCGTGGCGGGCCTTGATGAGCGCGTTGGCCGCGAAGGTCTCGCCGTCCTCGACCGGTGGCTCGATGCCGAAGTCGGACTGCGCCAGCACCTCGAGGCCGGTGCCGGCGAGGATGGCGCGCAATTCCGCGAGCTTGCCGCGGTTGCCCGTGGCGAGCACCACCCGCCGGGTCACGGGTTCAGGCCTCCCGGCCGTCGAGGGCCGCGAGCTGCAGCGCGCAGAGGCGGCCGATGCCGCGCGCGGCGAGGTCGAGCATCGCGTCGAGTTCCTCGCGCCGGAACGCGTGGCCCTCGGCGGTGCCCTGGACCTCGATGAAGGCGCCTCCCGAGTTCATGACCACGTTCATGTCGGTCTCCGCCTCGGAGTCCTCGGCGTAGTCGAGGTCGAGGACCGGCACGCCGTTGACGATGCCGACCGACACTGCCGCCACCTGGCCGTGCAGCGGGCTCGCCGCCATCTCGCGGCGGCGGATGAGCGCAGCGATCGCGTCCGCCAGCGCCACGTAGCTGCCGGTGATGGCGGCGGTGCGCGTGCCGCCGTCGGCCTGCAGAACGTCGCAGTCGAGGGTGACGGTGCGCTCGCCCAGCGCGCGCAGGTCGACGCAGGCCCGCAGCGACCGGCCGATCAGCCGCTGGATCTCCTGGGTGCGGCCCGTCTGCCTGCCCTTCGCCGCCTCGCGCGGCGAACGCGTGTGCGTGGCACGCGGGAGCATGCCGTACTCCGCCGTGATCCAGCCCTGGCCGGTATTCCGCAGGAAGGACGGCACGCCGTTGTCGATGCTCGCGGTGCACAGCACGCGTGTGCCGCCGAATTCCACGAGCACCGAGCCCTCGGCATGGGTCGTGTAGCCGCGGAGGAAGCGCACCGGGCGCAACTCGTCGGGCGCGCGGCCGCTGGATCGCTGGTGGGCAGCCATCGTCTCAGCCCAGCCAGCGCAGCGCGGCCGCGGTGGCGTTGTCGCTGTGCGGAGCGGAGGCCCGCACGGCCCGGTCCACCAGGTCCGAGAGCGCCGCGGCCAGCGGCGGACCCTCGGGGCTCCAGAACGAGGCGATCTCCGCGTCGCGCAGATTGGCCCATACGCCGTCCGAGCACACCAGCAGGACGTCGCCCGGCTGGAGCGGGCGGCGGCGCGACAGCGTCATGTCGGGCACGCCAGGCTCGCCGCCGATGCAGCACTCGACGAAGTTTCGCAGCGGATGGCCGTGCACCTCGTCCTCGCGGATCTGGCCGTCGCGCAGCAGCTGCTCCACGTGGCTATGGTCGCGGGTGCGCTCGAGCACGGCGCCATTGCGCAGGTGGTAGACGCGGGCGTCGCCGAGATGGGCCCAGTAGGCCGCGCCCTGCTGGACGAGACACGCCGCGCAGGTCGCGCGCGGGCGCTGCTCGAGCGGCAGGCCGCGGCCGGCTCCGGCCACCGCCTCATGCGCCCCACCCAGGCTGAGGTGCAGGAATCCCAGGGGATCGAACAACGGATGCGGTAAAGCCGCGAAGGCATCGAGCACCGCCTTGCGTCCGATCTCGGCGGCGAGCGCCCCGTCCGAGTGTCCACCCATGCCGTCCAGCACCAGGAGCAGCGCGGCCCGGTCGTCGGCCGCGACCGCGGCTCGGTCCTGGTTTTCCTCGCGGTGCCCGACGTCGCTGACGTCCGCGTACTCGATCTGCAAGCGTCCTCCCGGCAATGGACTGTTGGCGATGGCTGGCCGCTGCGCCGCGGCGGCATCTGTTATTCTGCCGCGCAGCTTACACGAGGCAGCGCCCGCGGTTCAGGGGCACACGCCTAGCCTGTGACCCGCCTCGAGGAGTCCATGATCCGCAGCATGACCGGCTTCGCCCGGCGCGAGCACGCCGAGGCCTTCGGCAGCCTCGCCTGGGAGCTGCGCTCGGTTAACCACCGCTACCTCGAGGTGTCGCTGCGCCTGCCAGAGGACTTCCGCGCGGCGGAAGGCACGTTCCGGCAGGCCATCGCCGCGTCGCTCCGTCGCGGCAAGGTCGAGGCGAGCCTCTACTTCCGCCCCACCGTGGCGACGAGCGCCGGCCTCGAGCTCAACGAGGCGCTGCTCGAGCAGCTCGTCGAGCGGGCCGTGGAGGTGCGAACGCGGCTTGCGGGCGCCGCGGAGATCAACGCCGTGGACCTGCTGCGCTGGCCGGGCGTCGTGCGCGAGGCCGAGCGCGACAACGCCGCTGCGACCGAGGCCGCGAGCGCGCTCCTCGGAGAGGCGCTCGCCGCCCTCGACGCATCCCGCGCCAGCGAGGGCGGACGCATCACCGACCTGCTGCTTGGCCGCTGCGCCGGAATCGAGTCGCTCGCCGATGCCGTCAGCGCGCGCCTGCCCGAGGTGCGCGAACGCATCCGCGCGAAGCTCAACGAGCGGCTCGGGCAGGTCGCGGTCGAGCCGAACCGCGAGCGCCTCGAGCAGGAACTCGTGATCGCGCTGCAGAAGATGGACGTGGACGAGGAACTCGACCGCCTGCGCAGCCACGTCGCCGAGGTGCGGAAGGTCATCGCCTCGGGCGAGCCCGCCGGCCGGAAGCTCGACTTCCTAATGCAGGAGTTCAACCGCGAGGCCAACACGCTGTCCTCGAAGTCGCAGGACGTCGAGACCACCCGCGCCGCGGTCGAGATCAAGGTGCTTGTCGAGCAGATGCGGGAGCAGGTGCAGAACGTGGAGTAGCCCTGCCTCAACTGCCTTCGGCTGGACCCTGCAAGGCCACACGCACGGCCGCGATGTGCGCGACAGCCTCGTCGATTTCGCGTTTCGCCTGCTCGCGGTCGAACGGCTCCTGCGCCAGCAGGACCTGCACCGTCGCGGGATGCACGACGAGGTCTTTCATGTGGTAGCAGACGGCCCCGTCGGACCCGAGCGCCGGCAGCACGCCATCGGCATGGTAGTCACGCTCGATCGTCTCCGGATCGAGCATCGGCAGGGCGTCGCGCACCGCGAGCGCCTCGGCCATGTACTCGGCGCACTGCGGCTGGGCCGCCACGAAGGCCGGCGTCACGCCGCTGGCGATCTCGAGCAGAGCCATTGCATCGCGGCGCACGGTCTCCGGCGCCGCCTGGCCACCGAGCTCTGCTGACAGCGCCGCCGCAAGCTGCTCGTAGACGTCGAGGGATCGCGCGACCGTGTCGGCGGTGGGCGCAGTGCCATGCGTAGCGGCGGGTGGCGCCGGATCGGGCGTGGTGGGCGGTGGCGGCGCATCGCGCCCGCCGCAGGCCACGAGGCCGAGGCCCATCAGTATGATCGAAAGACGATTTCCGTATCCCATCGCAATCCCCTGGAGCCACGTACAGCCGTTTCACTCGCTGAATGTACCTTGTCACGACGCAAACACGAATCTGCCACTTCCCCGGCGTGACCAGCCATCCACGGTGATCGTGCCATCGCGAAGGGTTTCTCAGGCCCGCCGATGCCGCTGCCCGGCCTGACGAGGGCCGGGCAGCGGGTCGTTCTCGTCGCGCCCGACCGCACGTCGATGCAGGCCGTCGCGGCGAGTCGTTTCACTCCTCGTCTGGCGGCGCCGGCTGCGTCCACGCGAGATAAGCCGTCGGCAGGACGAAAGCGTAGAGCAGCCCGCCCCAGATGAACGCGTTCCAGTGATCAGACGTGCTCGGGCGCCAGAGCAGCATGTTCTTCTGCGTCTCGAGGTCGATGCTGACCTCCATGTAGAAGGCGAAGAGCACGGCCAGCACGGTGAAGACGCTGTAGCCGAAGGCCTGGGCCCGGTAGCGCTGCTGCAACTCGCGTTCGTCGAGCCGCTTCTCCTCCGCGGCGACGATACGCTGCCAGCCCGACGGCGCGACGATGAAGAACGCAATGACGGCGGATACGATGAGAGCGAGCCCCCCGGCATCGAGTGCGAAGCCGGGCGAGTCCGGGCCGCCGGCCTCGGGCGCTATCAGGCGCAGCGCGCAGCCGAACGGATAGGCGACGAGCGCCCAGGTGGTCGCAATCCTCATGGTGCGGGCGCTTCGCAGCGCAGGGACGCGGGTCGCCGCGCGAACGTAGAGGGACATCTCAGCCTCCATGCCGGGTGGCGAGCCGCGACAGCGGCTCGAAGGGTTGCAGCGAGAACACCATCTCGACCGGCAGCTCGAACTGCGCCGCAAGCTTCAGCGCCAGTTCGAGGCTCGGCTGGTAGTCGCCGCGCTCGAGATAACCGATGGTCTGGTAATTGACGCCGACAGCCTCGGCGAGGTCCTTGCGGCTCAGGCCGCGCTCGGCCCGCAGGACTGCCAGTCGGTTGTAGAGTTGCGTCGTCATGGCGTTACTATACACCGAATTATTGTGTTTACACAATATATCGTATTGAGTAAAGACCAACCGGCTCAAGTCGAGGCGGCCGCCATCGCCAGATGCCCCCGGGGGCGTCAGCGCCGGGGCGTTGGAGACCCGGTGGAACTGCCGGTCAGCGCTTGCGCGCGAGCGTCAGCCCGTCCCCGATCGGCACCAGGGAGAGATCCACGCGTTCATCCTCGTGCAGGCAGGCGTTGAACTCCCGCAGCGCCACCGTGTCGGGCGAACAGTCCGCCGGATCGGCAACGGCGCCGTCCCACAGCGTGTTGTCTACGGCGATGAGCCCGCCTGGCCGCAGCAGCGCGACCAGGCGCTCGTAGTAATCGAGGTAGCCGCCCTTGTCGGCGTCGATGAAGGCGAAGTCGTAGCTGCCGGCCTCGCCGGCCGCGAGCCGCGCATCCAGCGTGTCGCGGGCCGGCGCCAGCACGAGCTCGATCCTGTCCGAGACGCCTGCTGCGGCCCAATGACGTCGCGCGATGGCCGTGTACTCCTCGCTGACGTCGCAGGCGAGGATGCGCCCTTCCGGCGGCAGCGCCAGCGCCATGGCGAGGCTTGAGTACCCAGTGAACACGCCCACCTCGAGGACCCGGCGGGCATCCATCAGCCGCAGCAGCAACTGCATGAACTGCCCCTGCTCGGGCGCAATCTGCATGCCCGCGCGCGGATGCGCGGCAGTCTCCTCGCGCAGCCGCGCGAGCGCCGGCGGCTCGCGCAGGCTGGCGCCGAGCAGGTAGTCGTAGAGCCGGTCGTCGAGGCCGATGGACTGGCGCGACATGGCGACCTCCGGTGGGTGTGCTGCACCTACAATACCCGGATGATTCCGCCCGATCCTCCCGAGTCCGCGCGACCACGCCGGTGAGCTGGCTCCCGCTCGCGGTCGATCTGCCGCCGCGCACGGCCGCCGAGTGGGCGCTGGTGCTCGAGGCCGTCGGCATCGCACATGAGCAGCGCAATGCCTCGGGCGGGGAGCAGCTGTGGGTGCCCGCCGACCGTCTCGAGGCTGCCTCGCGTGAACTGTCGCGCTACCTGCGCGAGAACCGCCCGCCGCCCGAGGCACGCCTCGCCTGGCCGCGGCACCGCTACTCGCTCGCCGGCATCGCGGCCTACGCGGCGGTGCTCATCGCGGTGACCATCGCCGCACTCGAGCGCGTGGGTGAGGTGAACTGGGTCAACCGGGGCGTGCTCGACGCCGGCTTCGCGGCGCGCGGCGAGTGGTGGCGCCCCGTCACGGCGCTCACGCTGCACGCGGACCTTGGCCACCTGCTCGCCAACCTCGCCTTCGGCGCGATCTTCGCCTACCCCGCCGGCCAGCTGTTCGGCCCCGGCATCGCGTGGCTTCTGATCGTCGTGGGCGCCGTCTGCGCCTATGCCGTGGATGCGCTGCTGCACCCGCCCTCGCATGCCCTGCTCGGCGCCTCGACCGCGGTCTTCACGGCGCTCGGGCTCATCGCGGCGGTGGCCTGGCGGCGGCGGGCCACGCACCGGGTCACGCCCATGCAGCGCGTCGCGCCGCTGGTGGCCGGCATCGCGCTGCTGGCCTTCACCGGCATGGGCGGCGAGCGCACCGACATCCTCGCGCACGTGCTCGGCTTCGCGGCCGGCGCCGCCATCGGCGCCGTGGCGGCGGGACTCCCCTGGCCAGCGCCGGGGCGGCGCGGGCCGCAGTGGGCTGCGGGCGGCGCCGCGCTGGCCGTGGTCGCGGCCGCCTGGGTCGCCGCGCTCGCCTAGGACGGTCGCCGTCCTGCAACCGGCAGGGCCGTCGAAGCGCGTGACAGGCTTCGCGGTTTCGGAAAGTCGGCGAATCTTGCGTATGGGGCCTGCCGCAGGCGGGGTGCAGGATGCGCGCCATCCGCCAACTGGAAGGCATCGATGAACACGATCACGATCCTGCTGCTCAACCTGCCCTTCGCGCTCTTCATCGCGGGCATGCCCGCGCTGCTCTTCGCCATGCGACGCGCCTGAGACTCGGCCCGGGGTAGAATGGCGGGGCTTCGGCGCCGGCGCGCCGCCACCCCGACGTCCCCCGGATGCCAGTCCAAGAGCCCGCCCGCGGCCGCCTGTTCGTCATCGCCGCCCCGTCCGGGGCGGGCAAGACCAGCCTCGTGCGCGCGCTCATGGAGCGCGAGCCGTCGCTCGGCTTCTCGGTGTCCTTCACCACGCGGCCGAGGCGCCCGAACGAGGTGGACGGTCGCGACTACCACTTCGTCACGCGCGCCGCCTTCGACGACATGCTGGCCGCCGACGCCTTCCTCGAGCATGCCCAGGTCTTCGGCAACGCCTACGGCACCGGGCGCGCGCAGGTCGAGTCCGCGCTCGTCTCGGGCCGCGACCTGATCCTCGAGATCGACTGGCAGGGGGCCCGGCAGGTCCGCGAACGCCTGCCCGAGGCGATCGACATCTTCATCCTGCCGCCCTCCCGCGCGGCCCTGGAGCAGCGGCTTCGCCACCGCAGGACCGACTCCGACGAGGTCATCGCCCGCCGGCTCGCGGATTCGGTGACCGAGATGTCGCACTGGAGCGAGTTCCGCTACGTGGTGGTGAACGAAGACTTCGACCGGGCCCTGGCCGAGCTGGTCGCCATCATGCGCGGCGGGGGGGAGGCCTGTCGGGCCGACCGGCCGGGGCTCGGTGGCTTCGCCGCGCGCCTCCTGGCCTGACGGTCCGGGCGCCGAACTGGCTTCCAGGAGGGATGCTGGGGTATCCTGTACGGCCGTTTCACTGATTTTTCACCGGTTTTCCCATGGCACGCATCACCGTCGAAGACTGCCTCGAGAACGTCGATAACCTGTTCGACCTCGTCCTGCTCGCCGCCAAGCGGGCGCGCCAGCTCGCCAACGGGGCCGAGGCCCACGTCGAGTGGCAGAACGACAAGCCGACGGTGGTGGCGCTGCGCGAGATCGCCGCCGGCCGGGTCACCATGGACCTGCTGAGCGAGCCGGAGCCCGAGCCGGAGCCGGAGTTCATCCCGGAGAACCCGCTCGACTTCGCGGCCGATTTCCGCGCACCGCAGCTCGGCCTGGGAGACTGACGCCAGGCGCACCGCCCGATGACCTACGCGTCCACGCTGCTGGGATTGCTCCCGGGCGGCAGGCGCGCTCCGGGCATCGGGCAGCTCGTCTCCAAGCTCGAGTCCTATCTCCCGCCGGACCAGGTCGACCGGGTCCGTGACGCCTACGAGTACGCCGAGGCCGCCCACCGCGGCCAGAAGCGACGCTCGGGCGAGCCCTACATCACCCACCCCATCGCGGTCGCGGACATCCTCGCCGACCTGCACCTGGACGGCGCGACCATCGCGGCGGCCATCCTGCACGACGTGGTCGAAGACACCGGCGCCTCCACCGAGGACGTGACCGAGCGCTTCGGCCGCGAGGTCGCGGAGCTGGTGGACGGCGTCACCAAGCTCGACCAGGTGCAGTTCAAGAGCCGCCAGGAGGCGCAGGCCGAGAGCTTCCGCAAGATGCTGCTCGCCATGGTGCGCGACATCCGCGTGATCATGGTCAAGCTCGCCGACCGCGTGCACAACATGCGCACACTCGGCGCCATGCCGCCGCCGAAGCGCCGGCTGGTGGCGCGGGAGACGCTCGACATCTACGCGCCGATCGCGAACCGCCTCGGCATGCACTCCGTCAAGCTCGAGCTCGAGGAACTCGGCTTCAAGGCGCTGTACCCGAGGCGGTACCGCGTGATCGAGCGCGAGGTCAAGCGCTCGCGGGGCAACCAGAAGGAGTTCCTGCCGAAGATCGTGCGGAACCTGGAGCAGGCGCTCGAACGCGCCGGCATCCGGGGCGAGGTCGAGGCCCGCGAGAAGCACCTGTTCAGCATCTACGCCAAGATGCGCCGCAAGCGCGTGCCGCTCGAGGAGGTCGTCGACGCCTTCGGCGTGCGGGTCGTGGTCGGCACCGTGGACGAGTGCTACCGCGTGCTCGGACTCGCGCACGGCCTGTATCGGCCCATGCCCGGGCGGTTCAAGGACTACATCGCGATCCCGCGTGTCAACGGCTACCAGTCGCTGCACACGACGCTGTTCGGCCCCAACGGCATGCCGCTCGAGCTGCAGATACGCACCCGCGAGATGCACGAAACCGCCGAGGACGGCATCGCCGCGCACTGGCGCTACAAGACCGGCGAGGTGGGCCCCGCCGAGCGCCAGGACCGCGCGCGCGAGTGGCTCAAGAACGTCGCGCAGCTGAACGAGGCCTCGGCCGAGGAGATGGTCGAGAGCGTGCGCGTGGACCTGTTCCCGGACAAGGTCTACCTGTTCACGCCGAAGGGCGACATCATGCGACTGCCGCGCGGCGCCACCTGCGTGGACTTCGCCTACGCCGTGCACACCGACGTCGGCAACCGCTGCGTCGCGGCCAAGGTGGACCGTCGCCTCGCGCCGCTTCGGACAGCGCTCAGGAACGGCCAGACCGTCGAGATCATCACGGCCCGCGGCGCCAAGCCCAATCCCGCCTGGGCCAGCTTCGTGGTCTCCGCCAAGGCGCGCGCCTCGATCCGCCAGTACCTGCGCAACCTGCGCCGCGACGAGGCGCAGGACCTCGGCGCGAAGATGCTGAACCAGGCGCTCGACGAGTTCAGCCTGTCGCTGCGCAAGCTGCCCGACGGCCGCCTCGACCAGGTCGCCAGCTACCTTGGCCTGCGCGACGGCAAGGATCTGCTGGAGAAGATCGGCCTCGGCGAGCGCCTCGCGCCGCTGGTCGCGCGCCGCCTGCTGCCGCGCGAATCCGACATGCCGCCCGGCGGGCCGCAGGTGCCGCTCGCCATCACCGGCACCGAGGGCCTGGTCGTCTCCTACGCACGATGCTGCCACCCGCTGCCGCCGGAGCCCATCGTCGCCTACCTCTCGAGTGGCCGTGGAGTCGTCATCCACCGAGACAACTGCCCGAACGTGGCCGGCTTCGGCAAGCAGCCCGACAAGTGGCTGCCGGCCGTGTGGGAGAAACAGCCGCAGCGCGCGTTCCACGCCGAGATCCGCGTGCACGTGGCGAACCGGGTCGGCGTGCTGGCGCAGGTTGCCGCGCAGATCGCCGCGAACGAGTCCAACATCGAGCATGTCAACGTCGCCGACGAGAGCGACGACACCTCGGTGCTCACGTTCGAGATCACCGTGCGTGACCGGCCGCACCTCGGGCACGTCATCCGCACGATCCGCGCCATGCCGGACGTGCTCAAGGTCGAGCGCTCGGTTCACCGCGAGCCGTGAGGGGAAACGGGGAAGGGGACATTCCTGTTTTCCTTTCCCGCACAACCGGCAGTTCAGCAAGTTGCGAGGGAAAGGAAAACAGGAACCTGATTACGCAGCTGGGTCAGCCAGTGAACCAGGGGGTG
>JBBINN010000108.1:0-9715 GCA_037443885.1 Gammaproteobacteria bacterium
GCAACGCTGGAACTGCTTCGCCCGACCGCTCCGGCGTCGGCCCAGCCGGCGCCCTCCCGGTGGACGGCCTCGCGCAGCACGACGAGCAGGTGGGTGCGCTCGCGGCGGCGCTCGCGCGGCCGGGGCCGCGGCGACGGCAGCGCCGCCTGCCTGCCGTCGGCGCGCGCGACGCAGCCCGCCGACAGGGGACAGAGCGCACAGGCCGGCCGGCTGCGCGTGCAGAGCGTCGCGCCGAGGTCCATGATCGCCTGCGTGTACGCGGCCGCGCCCTCTTCAGGGGTGCAGGCCTCGGCGAGCGCCCACAGGCGCGACAGCACGGCCGGCAGGCCCGGCCAATCCTCGACGCCGAAGAAGCGCGCCAGCACGCGCTTGACGTTGCCGTCGAGGATCGCGTGCCGCTCGCCGCGCGACAGCGCCAGGATCGCGCCGGCCGTGGAACGGCCAACGCCGGGCAGCGCGTGCACGGCTTCGAAGTCCGCCGGGAACTCGCCGCCGTGTTCCGCGACGATCGCCTGCGCGGCACGGTGCAGGTTGCGCGCGCGGGCGTAATAGCCGAGACCCGACCACAGGTGCAGCACCTCGTCCAACGGCGCGGCGGCGAGGCTCGCGACGTGCGGGAACCGCGCCATGAAGCGCTCGTAGTACGGAATGACGGTGGCGACCTGCGTCTGCTGCAGCATGATCTCGGAGACCCATACCCGGTACGGCGTCGGATCCCGCTGCCAAGGCAGGTCCTTGCGGCCGTGGCGCTCGAACCATGCGAGCAGGGCCGGCGCGACGGCGCAGGGGTCGGATGCGCCGCTCACGGCCGCGCCGCTTCGTCCGCCTGCGGCTCGATGACGACACGCAGGCCGCGGGCCACGGCGCCCGCGACCGATGCGCGCTCGACCTCGATCACCGCCTCGAGGTCGAACCCGGCGAGCGTCCCGAGCAGGGAGGTGAGCGCCTCGCCAGGCGATGCGGGCTCGGCGGGGCCCGGCGGCAGGTAGCGGTCGAGGTCGAGCACGTCGAGCGAGAGAGTGAGCCTTGCCACCGCGGGCGGCGGCGGCAACGCCAGCGATCCAGACAGGCTGGTTTCGTCGAGCCGGCCCGCGATGCGCTCGAGTTCCAGACCCTCCGGTCCGAAGCGCCCCTCCACCGCGAGTTCCGCTGAGCCAAGCGCCGCGGGGTCCGCCGTGGCCGGCAGCGGCCGGCCGATCGCGTTCGCGGTCGCACGCGGCGCGAAGGGATCCGTCTCCAGGGCAAAGCTCACCACCGGCGCATCCAGCAGCTGCGAGATATCGGCCCGCGCCCGGCCACGCAGGCCGAGCCCTTCGAAGTCGAGTCCCCCGAACCGGGCCGTCTGGTTCTCGAAGTCGAGGTCGAGAAGGTCGATGCCGCCGCCGAGGTCCGCGCCGCCGAGGCCGAAGGCGCCGCCACCGATCCAGCCCTTCAAGGCAGCCGCCTCGAGTCCGTAGCGCCTGCGGTCCGGATCCAGCGTCGCGTCGGCCTCCATCGCTGCGTGGAACACGTGGCCCTGCGCCTCGCCGGCGAGGCGCAGCTTCAAGGGGAAGGCGCGCGCGGGCCGGATTTCGCCCGCCTGGAGCGACAGGCTGCTGACGGCGAATCTCACGTCGCGTCGCAGGTCGGCGTACTCGACCCTGCCGCCCTCGATGGACAGCTCGCCGAACTCGAATGCGGCGGGCCCGACGCCCGCGAGCTCGATGATCCGGTCGACCAGCGCCGTCCAGTTGTCGCGGCCGTCGTCCTCGATGCGCAGCCTCAGCGTGAGGCCCGCGAGCTGCAGGCGACGCAGCACCACGGGCGCCTTGCCGAGCTCGTCCCAGCGCAGTCCGATGGTGCCGCGCTCAAGCGACAGCAGCGGGATCGCGCCGACCTCGAGACCCTCGATCTGGACGGTGGGCGAAGGCCAGAAGCCAATCGCGAGACCGGACACGCGCACGGGCTCACCGAGCGCGGCCGATGCACGCGCGGCCGCCTGCGCGGCCGCCCAGTCGCTGCGCGACAGGATCCAGGTCGCGGCCACGAGCAGGAGCGAAAGGCCAGCCAGTGCAAGCAGCGTGGCGACAGCGACGCGCGCAGGACGCATGGGATTCGCCGGCGGGAAGTTGCGGCGATTCTAGCAGCCGTCCAGGCCGGGATACGGTCTCAACCGGTGCAGGCTACCCGGCGCGCGGCGGAAGCGAAGTAGTCGGGGATGGCATCGGCGGCCATCGGCCGGCCGATGTGGTAGCCCTGGGCAAAGTCGCAGCCGGCCTCCGCGAGCAGGTCGAGCGCAGCAGGGGTCTCAACCCCCTCGGCACAGACCTTGAGGCCGAGACCGTGCGCGAGCCCGACGAGCGAACGCACCATGGTCTCGGCCTCGCGGCTCTTGCCGAGGTCCATGCCGAGCGACTTGTCGATCTTCAGCTCGTTGAAGGGCATCCGGTAGAGCTGTGTGAGCGACGAGTAGCCCGTACCGAAGTCGTCGAGCGACAGCCCGAAGTCCTTCACCCGCAGGCGGGTCAGGATGTCCATGGTGCGCGTCGGATCGTCGAGGGCGGCAGTCTCGGTGATCTCGAGGGTGAGCGAGGAATTGTGGACGCCGTGGGCGGCCAGCAGGTCCGACAGGCGATCCGGGAAGTCCAGGTCGGTGACGAGCTTCGGCGACATGTTGACGGCGAGCCCGAGCTCGATTCCCCGCTCGCGCCAGACGCCGACCTGGCGGACGCCCTCCTGGAGTACCCAGTCCGTGGCGGCTGCGATGAGCCCGGAGGACTCGGCGAGTGGAATGAAGCTGTCAGGGTAGATCAGGCCGAGATCGGGATGGTTCCACCGCAGCAGCGCCTCGACGCCGCAGGTCCTCCAGCCCGCCGGCGTGCGCCTCAGCTTGGGCTGGTAGTGCAGCATCAGCTGGCCACGGTCGACGGCGCGGGCGAACTCCACGGGCTCGAGCAATCGCTCCGTCCGGTGATGACGGATCAGCACCTCCTCGAACTCGGCGAGCATCAGCGGTTTCTGCAGGACGCCGGCGATGTCGAGACCCACCGAGCGCCCGAAGCGCTCCGCGCTCGTCAGTACACGCGCGTCCATGCCGCTCGAGATCAGAACCGGCACGCGCACGGCCTGACGGCCGAGGTAGCGCAGCAGCTCGATGCCGTCGGTTCCAGGCATCTGCAGGTCGAGCACGATCAGCGTCGGGCCAAACTCGTTCAGCTGCGCGTAGAACTCTTCCGCGGATGCGGCCAACGCCACGGAGTAATCCATGGACTCGGCCACCTGCGCCACGAAATCGAGGATATCCTCCTGGTCGTCGACTACCAGGAGCCGGTTGGGTCTGTCTGTCATTTGGTCCGCCTCGTCCACCATATCGGCCCGGACTGGTGGCTCTTGAGTCCGGTCCGGACTCTCAGCCGGCGGAGACTAGGGCGGGCCGCTGCCCGCTGCCGGTGGCGCCCGGCCGGCAACCCACACGGATGCGAACCGGACGAGCTGCGCGCTGGTCGACAATCCCAGCTTGGACTTGATGCGCTGGCGGTGCGACTCGACCGTCTTGACGCTCAGACTGAGGGCGTCAGCCATCTGACGGCTGGAAAGTCCGCGCCCGATCATCCCCAGCACCTGCAGCTCGCGGTTGGACAGCCGGTCGATCGGGTCGCCCGGTCCGGACCGGTCGTCCGCCGCGCAGCGCGCCAGGATTCTCGAGCGCACGGTGTCGCTCACCCACACGCCACCGCCGAGGACACTGCGCAACGCCACGAGGAACTCGGCTCCGGCCGCCTGCTTCATGATGTACCCGCGCGCACCGGCCGCCAGCAGCCGTTCGGCGTAGATCGTCTCGTCGTGCATCGACAGCACCAGGACCGGCAGCTCCGGGTGATGAGCATGGAGATCGGTTACGAGTTCGATGCCGTCGCCGTCGCGCAGCGAGATGTCGGCCACGACCGCGTCGGGCGCGCCCTCGCGGATCGCCTGGCGCGCCTCCCGCACGCTCGCCGCCTCGCCGCAGACCTCCAGGTCGGCCTCGCCCTCGATGAGCCGCCGCAGGCCGCGGCGCACGATCGGGTGGTCGTCCACCAGCATGATCCGCCGAGTCTTCTGGCCGGTCTCGTCCGCCGCGACCGGGACCCCGGTCACCGGCCCTCCTCCGCCAGCCGGTCGGCGGCCCAGCGGACCGCATAACGAACGAGGTCGCGGGCGTTGGAGAGGCCCAGCTTTTCCCGGATGTTGCGACGGTGGGAGTCCACCGTTTTGGGGCTCATGTCCAGTTGGCGGGAAATCTCGATGGTGCCGAGGCCGCGGGCAACCAGCCGCAGCACGTCCCGCTCGCGGACGGTCAGCGCCGGAACCGCGCCGGCCCCCGGCGCCTGCGGGGCGCGTCGCACGCGGGCCACCAGACGCTCGCCCAGCGCGGCACTGACATGGAGTTCGCCGGCGGCGACACGCCTCAGCGCCCGCAGGAACTCGGCCGGCGGCTCCTGCTTCATGACGTAGCCGTGAGCGCCGAGCCGCAGCAGCCGCTCGGCGTACAGCGCCTCCTCGTGCATGGACAGCACGAGGATGCGCAACGCGGGCCATCGCTGACCGAGCTCGGGAATCAGCGACAGGGCGTCGCGGCCCCGCAGCGTGACGTCCAGTACGGCCACCTGCGGCTGTACGCGCTCGATGAGCGCCAGTGCGCTGTCGGCGTCCTCGGCTTCGCCGACGATCTCGAAGTCGGGCTGCTCGCCGAGCAGCAGGGACAGTCCGTCCCGAACCACCGGATGGTCCTCGACCAGCACGACGCTCGTCTTGGCTGGGTTCACGACCCGGATCTTAGCTGAAGCGGCGCGGGGCGGTCGGTCAGGCCGAGGCCAGTTCCCGGTCGGGCGCCGCGTCGAGCGCCGCGCGCACCCTCTTGGCCACTTCGCGCGGGTCGAGCGGCTTCCACAACGGCTCGCTGCCGAGCGTGCCGTGCCGCATGAGGCTGCGCACGTCGGCGAAGCCCGTCGTGAAGACCACGCGCAGGTCGGGACGCCGCCGCACCGACTCGGCGGCCAGCTCGGTGCCCCGCATGCCGCCGCGCAGGACCACGTCGGTCAGGAGCAGAGCCACCGACGGCTCGCGCTCGAGCACCGCCAGCGCCGATCGCGCATCCCGCGCGTCGAGCACGCGGTAGCCCAGGTCGGCGAGCACCGCGACCGTCGTGACGCGGACGTCGTCGTCATCCTCCACCACAAGCAGCGTTTCGCGGCCACCGGGCAGCGGCGCCGCCGGCTCCTGCGCGGGCCCGGCCGCGTCCGCCTGGGCACGCCTGAGCAGCAGCTCAACGGTCGTGCCCGCGCCCTCCCGGCTCGCGAGACGCACCGTGCCGCCCGACTGGCGCGCGAAGCCGTAGACCATCGCAAGCCCGAGGCCGCTGCCCTGCCCGACCGGCTTGGTGCTGAAGAACGGCTCGAAGGCGCGCGCCAGGACCTCGGGCGACATGCCCGGACCGTCGTCCATCACCCTGAGCGACACATATTCGCCCGGCTCGAGCGCCTCGCCGGGCCCTGTGCTGCCGGCCGCGACGCTCACGTTCGAGGCCGCGAGCGTCAGCGTCCCGCTGCCGCCCATGGCGTCCCGCGCGTTGATCGCCAGGTTCAGGAGCGCGTTCTCGAGCTGGCCCGGATCCGTGTCCGCGGGCCACAGACCCCGAGGCAGATCCAGTTCCACCCTGATCGATCCACCGAGGGTGCGCGCCAGCATGTCCTGCATCTCGGCAAGGTGACGGCCGACGTCCAGTGCGCAGCGCTGCATGGGCTGCAGTCGCGCGAAGCTGAGCAGGCGGCGGGTCAGTTCCGCGCCGCGGGTAGCCGCGCGCAGCGCCGCCTCCAGCGGCCGTCGGCTCCGGTCGTCGGCGGCCACCTGCCGATCGCAGAGCTGAAGATTGCCGATGACCACCGACAGCAGGTTGTTGAAGTCGTGGGCAATGCCGCCGGTCAACTCCCCGAGCGCCTCCAGCTTCTGCGACTGCCGCAGGCGGGCCTCGAGCGCCCGGATCTCCGTGACGTCGTGCGCCACCGATATGAAGCCCAGTACCGAGCCGTCCTCGCCGCGGTGTGGAACGTAGGTGATGTCGAAGTGGAGCTCACGACCGTCGCGCGTCGCGACGGCGTCAAAGCGGCGCGGCTCGCCGGCGAGCACGCGGCGGATCTCCGGCTCCGCATTGCGGTAAGCGGCAAGGCCGATGACCTCGCGCAGCGGCTTGCCCTGCGCGCTCTCGGCGGTCACCCCGTACCACCTGAGGTACGGGTCGTTGAAGAAGACCACGCGCTGGGCCGCATCGACGTAGGCGATGCGCGTCGGGCTCGCGTCGAGGATGAAACGGAAGAATTCCTTGAGCTCCGACAGCGCCTTCCGGTTACGGACCTCGCTGCTGCGGTCCATCACCGCCGCGACGAACTCGTTGCGCCGCGAATCCACGCTGGTCACGTTGATCAGCGCCGGCACCAGCGAGCCATCGGCGGCGCGCAGCGTCTTTTCCAGCGGCGCCGCCTGCTGGTCCAGCAGGCGCGAATCATCCGCCCGTGCCAGCACATCCGCGGGATCCTCGAGTATCGAGTGCAGCGGCAGCGGCAGGTCGCGCTCCGTGTAGCCCAGCAAGCGCAGGACGTAGCTGTTGGCTTCGCTGATCTCGCCGGTGGACAGGCTGCCGAAGGCGACTCCGATGAGGTTCGAGTCGGACAGGCGGCGGAACCTCAGCTCGGAGGCTCGACGCGCGTACTCGGCGTGCTTGCGCTCGGTGATGTCCACCGCGATCGACTCGTAGCCGGTGACCACTCCGCCCTCGTTCCACAGCGCACGCGTGTTCTCCAGCACCCAGACGATGCGTCCATCGCGGCGGCGAAGGCAGAGTTCCACGCCGGTCAGCTCGCCTTCCTGCCTCACCCTGCGCAGGTAGGTCTCGCGATCCTGGGGTCCGACCCAGAGGTCGCGCCCGGCGTGGACCTCGCGGATGGCGCCTTCCGACGGGTAGCCGAGCAGGCCCACGTACGCGGGATTGGCGGACTGTACCCGGCCATCCGGCGAAGTGATGCACACGCCGACGGCGATGCTGTCGTACAGCTGACGGTAGCGGGACTCCGATACCTCCAGGCGCTGCGCCTTCTCGCGCAGCGCGTCTTCCGTTCGCTCACGCTCCTGGATCTCACGCGCCAGCGCGCGGCTGCGCTCGTCTACCTGTTGCGCCATGGCCTTGAAGGCGCTCGCCAGCCGCCCCACCTCGTCACGCCGGCGCGTCGGCAGATCGCCGACGGTCTCACCGGCTCCGAACCGCTGGACGGCCTCGATCAGCTGGTTGAGCGGACGGAGGAGCCCACGGGCAAAGGCCAGTGCGAGCGCCATCGCGAGCAGCGTGAAGGCCGCGGCGGCCGCGGCACCGCCGAGCATCGCCTCGCGGGCCTGGCCGATCAGGTGCGCGCGCGGCGCCGCGACCAGCACCAGCCCATGGCGGCCGGGATCGGGACTCGCGTAGGCCATGGCCGCCGCGGCGACGCCGTAGGAAGCGCCGCCCGTATCGACCACGCGGCTGCCCGCCCGGCGCAGGCTGCCGGCAACGACCGACATCAGGTCGGCGCTCAGCGACTGGAGCGGCCCGGCGAGCGGATCGCCGATCGCGCCGCCGTCCAGCTCGATGACGACCAACTCCGCCGCCAGCCCCCCGAGCCGCTGCCGGGCATCGCCGCGAATGTCCTCGAGAGCAGCCTTCAGGTCGTACTCGACGAAGATCACGCCGATGCGCGTTTCGTTGGCGTCGAACACGGGAGCACCGACCTGCAGGCGGAGCGTCGGCTCCCCGTCCGCGTCGCGCGCGACGAACGGTCCGAGCACCCGGGTACGTCCTTCCGGCAGCCGCCGTGCAAGTTCGAGTGCCGGAGGCAGGCCGGGAAACTCGTAGTGGATGCGCTGCGACCGCAGGCCCGACGCGTCCTGGACCACGCCGGCAAGCGGCACGCCGCTGACGTCGTACAGCTGGACGGCCACGACGGACGGCTCGACGGCCGCCAGGTCTCCGAGCTCCGCCAGCAGCTGGCCATGCTGGCCGTCTGCGTCGCCCAGAACGGCGATGCGCAAGGCCGCGCGCAGGTCATCCTCGCGCGCGAGCGCTGCAACCTGCAGCTCGATCGAGCGGGCCACCTGGCTGAGCCGGGCTTCGGCCGAGCCCGCCATCACCTCGAGCTCCCGCAGCTGCTGTCCCAGCAGGGCACTCCGGTATGCGGAGAATCCCCAGGTGCCGAGCACCCCGCCCGTCAACAGCACGACCCCGCAAATGAGCAGCACGAGCCGCAGGCCGATGCTCGACAGCCCGGAGAACCGGGCAACCTGTGCAGACGCCTCCTCGGGCCTCGGGTTCAACGTGGCTCCACCCTGTCGGGAACGTGACCGAACGCAGCCCCGCTCGGGACCGACCGGGCGGCCGGGCCCAAACGAGGTCGCGGGTATTCAGTGGAGTCGGCGGGGGGCGTCCATCCTTGACACCCCCGGCCGTTCAGGAACCTGGAAGCGTGACCGGTTACTCAGGCTTCACGAACCGCAGGGTCATGCGGTCCGACTCGCCGATTGCGTCGTACTTCGAGCGGTCGAAGTTCGGGTCGGACTCCTGGCCCGAGCCGTAAGGCACCGTGGCCCGGAACGGCGGCAGCGTCCAGACGCCGAAAGGATGGTCCTTGGTGTCCTTCGGGTTGGCGTTGATCTCCGAGCGCGCGGCGAGCTTGAAGCCGGCCTTTTCAGCCTGCTCGATGACGAAGGCCTCCGTCACGTACCCGCTCGCGGCCGCCGGGTCCTGCGGGCCCGGGTTGGCGCGGTGCTGCTCGATCGCCAGGATTCCGCCCGGCTTGAGCGCGACGAAGAGGTCGCCGAGGTATTTCTCCGCCCGGCCGGGCGTGCGAATCCAGCCATGGAAGGAGCGGGATACCAGCGCGAGATCGAAGCTGCCCGCCTCCGGCGCAGCCGACTTCGGGCCCCAGTTCACGATGCCGACCGGACCGTACAGGTCGGCCTTCGCGGCGAAGTCCTTCTCCATGGTCGCGCGGAACTCGCGCGAGCGCTCCGGCAGTTCGGGATCGGCGAGGTCGGGGCCGGTCACCGAGAACTTGCCGCCGGTCGCCTTGGCGTAGGGGGCGAGGATCTCGGTCCACCAGGACTGGGCGCCCGGCTGCACCTCGAGAACCGCCATACCGGGCTTGAGCCCCCAGAACGACAGCGATTCCGCCGGGTGGCGGTACCGGTCGCGGGCACGGTTCTCGGCCGAGCGCCACTCGCCCGCGACGGCAGCCGCGAGCGCCTTGTCACCATGATCGGCGGCCGTCGCCGCACCCGCGCACAGCGCGCCGAGCGCCGCGGCCACCGCGAGCTTCCTGACTACTTGCATCGTCTCTCCCTCCGGAATCCAGAAGACGAAAACGGCCCGGCGGCCGGGCACCCCGGCCGCCGGAAGACGTTGCTCGGACCCTGGCCGGCGCCGCAGGTTCCCGCCGGGGAGCCTGCCCGCCGACCCGCGCGTCACTTCGCGGAGGCGAAGTAGGCGGCGATGTCGGCGATGTCGGCGTCTGACAGCGTCAGCTTGTTCTTGTGCTTCATGGTGCCGGCGACGATCTTCTTGAGGCTCGCCTCGATCTCGGCGGCGCTCGTGTCGGCGAAGTCCTCGGCGGGCTCGTGGCACTCGAGGCAGGGCTCCGCCTTCGCTTCGCCCGCCTTGGCGTCGCCCGCCAGCGCG
>JBBINN010000109.1:0-9706 GCA_037443885.1 Gammaproteobacteria bacterium
CTGCTGCGCTACTTCTGCCCCGAGGAGCAGGTCGACGAGATGCTCGCCGGCCCGCCCGCCGCGGTACCCGCGGTGACATTCTGGATGGCCGCCGCGGCGGCCTGGATCCGCTTATCGAGGTCGAGGTACTGGTCGCGCTGCTGACGCCGCGCGCCGTCCAGCGAGAACTGCAGTTCCTCCAGGCCGCCGCGTAACGAACGCAGCTCGGCCTGGAGGATCTCGATCTGGCGCGCGATCTCGATCTGGCGTGCGATCTCGATCTCGACCTGGCTGTCCATCTTGCGTTCCAGCTCCGCAAGCCGCGTGTCCAGCTGGCCGCGGCTCGGGGCAGCGCTCGCGGGCTGCGGGGCGAGCATCGCCGCCGGGCCGATCAGACCGGCGGCGACGAGCGACCAGGCGCGATGCAGCAGCATACTGGGCTCAGTTCGCAGGGCGGAACTCGACACGGCGGTTCTTCGCGAAGGCCGCTTCGTCCGTGCCCTCCACCGCCGGGCGCTCCTCGCCATAGCTGACCGTGATCAGCTGCGAATCGGAGACCCCCTGCAGCATCAGCGCGCGGCGCACCGCCTGCGCACGGCGCTCGCCCAGGGCGATGTTGTACTCGCGCGAGCCGCGCTCGTCGGTGTGCCCTTCGAGGCGCATGCGCAGGCTCGGGTTGGCGTTCAGGCGACGCGCCTGAGCCGAGATGATGCCAGCGAACTCGGGGCGGATATCGCTGCGGTCGAAGTCGAAGTAGATGATGCTGTCGGCCCCGAGCGCAGCTTCACCAGGACCCTCGCCGGCACCGTAACCCGGCAGGCCGCTGGCGTCGCCGACACCGCCGGGGCCGGCACCGGCCGTGCTCGCATCGTAGCCGGCAGGAATGGTCGCGCCCGCATCCCCCGGGGCCGTGGTGGGCTTCTTGGCACAGCCTGCGAAGGCCAGCACGCCGAGGGCAACGACGATCAGGGGCAGGATTCGCATGGATCAGACTCCTCGCATGGATGGCGGCACTGGACGCCGCGGACTTCTAGCAGAAACTGTCATGGTTCGCCATGGACGTCAGGGCAGGAACGGCGACCAGGCCGGTTCGCGGATCTCCCCCGAGCCGCCCGCGAGGCGCTGCTGCACGCGCCCGTCCACGGACGTCGTGGCGAGCACACCGCGACCGCCTTCCCGCGTGGCGTAGATGATCATGGCACCGTTCGGCGCGAAACACGGCGCCTCGTCGAGTCGACCGGAGGTGAGGACTCGCGAGCCGCGACGGTCGAGGTCCACGGTCGCGATGCGGTAGGCACCGCGGTCGAGCGTCACCACCGCGAGCGAGCGTCCATCCGGCGAGACACGCGGCCGGGCGTTGTAGGGTCCCTCGAAGGTCACGCGCTCGGCTGCCGCGGAGCCCGTCGTCGCGACGCGGTAGATCTGCGGGCCGCCACCTCGGTCGGACGTGAAGTAGACGAAGCGCCCATCCGGCGAGAACGCCGGCTCGGTGTCGATGGCGGGCGAGTCCGTCAGGCGCGTCAGCGACTGATCCGAGAGCTCGAGCAGGTAGACGTCCACGTTGCCGTCGCGGCGCGAGAGCGCGAGCGCGAGGCGCCGTCCGTCCGGCGAGAAGACCGGCGCGCCGTTGATGCCGGCGCGCGCCGACACGCGTGCCCGCTGGCCGGTGGCCAGAGTCTGCACGAAGACGGCGGACAGGCCGCCCTCGAACGACACGTAGGCCAGGCTTCCGCCATCCGTGGACCACGCCGGCGACATCAGCGGCTGGGACGACTGCACCACCACCCGCGGGTTGGCGCCGTCGGCGTCGGCGACCATCAACCGGAACGTCCGGGACGGTGCGCGCCCTTCCACCTCTACGTAGGCGATGCGGGTCGCAAACGCCCCCTTGAGGCCAAGGATACGCTCGAACACGGCGTCGGAGACCCGGTGCGCCGCGCGCTTCAATGCGGCACCGTCGGCCGGCAGGGACTGCCCCAGCAGGCGCTGGCCGGTGAGCACGTTGACCAGCTCGTACTGCACGTCGAAGCGACCGCCCTCGCGCGGCAGCAGGCGGCCGACGACCACGTAGTCCACCTTGAGCAGGCGCCAGTCGGCGGCGTCCACCTGCGCGGCCGTTTGCGGGAAATCGATCATGGTGCCGCGAGGCAGCGCGCGGAAACGGCCGCTGCGCTCGAGGTCCGCGGCGACGGTCGCGGCAATGTCATGCGGGGCGGCGCCGCTCGAGTCCCAGCCGAAGGGGACGATCGCCACCGGGATCGGGTCCTCGACGCCCTGCGTGATCTGCACGGTCAGCTGGGCCTGCGCCGGCAGCGCGACCGCGAGCGCAATGACGGCAAGGACGGCCAGCAGGCGATGCTTCATCTCTACTCCTCGGGCTCGAACACGATGGCCAGGTTCCGCTCGAACAGCGCCGGGTCCGGCGGCGCCGGCAGCGGCGAGGAGCGCAACACCGCGCTGATGATCGACTGCCGCACGGCCTCGTCACCGTTGCAGCTGCCGATCGTCGCGCCCACCACTTCCCCGCCCGGGATCTGCTGCACGTTCACCGTGCAGCGCAACCCCGGTCGGGCGCTCGCGGGCCGGATCCAGTTGCGCTGGATCCGGGCCTGGATCATGGCCACGTATTGTGACCTCAGACCGGCCGCCGCGGCAGAGGTTCGCCTCTCCTCGTCGGCAAGTCGCGCCCGCAACTCGGACTCGCGCTGGTCCCGCGCGCGTGCCTCGTCCGCGAGCCGCTTCCTCTCGGCGTCCTGGCGTGCCTTCTCCGCTGTCTCCGCACGCCGTTGCTCGGCTGCGGCTGCCTCGGCCTTGCGGCGCGCCTCCACTTCGGCCCTGCGCTTCGCCTCGGCCTCGGCCTTGCGCCGCGTCTCGGCCGCTTCCCGCTCGCGGCGCTGCGCCACCTCGGCCTCGCGCTTTGCGGCAATCTCGGCCTCGGCGCGCTCGCGGGCCTCGGCAGCCTCGCGCTCGCGGCGCTGCTCCTCGGCTACACGAGCCTCCTCGACACGGCGCCGTTCTTCGTCCGTCCGCCGCGTGCGCTCGCGCTCCTCGCGTCGCACCGTCGCGAGCGCCTCGAGCACGGCCGCGTCGGCGGACACGGCCTCGATCGGGCGCACCTCGACCGGCGGCGGCGAGCGCGTGAAGCTCACGCCCGCGGCGAGCATGGCGACGATCGCGGCATGCAGCCCGAGGGACCACGCGTACGGGCCGAGGACCGCTCCCCGTGACGCTGTCATCGGCGCCGCTCGAGCTCCTCGAGCGCCCTCGCTGCGCGGGGATCCGTGAGGAAGCCGATCTTCTTGGCCCCCGCCTGCTGCAGCAGCACCATGCCCTGCACGACGCGCCCGTACGGGACATCGGTGTCCGCACGCACGAGCACCGGCGTCTCGGGGTCACGGCTCAGCACCGCCGCGGCGCGGGTGCGTGCGGTCTCCGCGTCGACAGGACTTTCCTTGCCAGAGCCGATGTTGACGTAGAAATTGCCGTCCCGGTCCACGGTCAGCACCAGCGGCTCGCGCTGGCGCAGGTCGTCGGCGTCCAGCGCCTTGGCATCGGCGTCGGGCAGGTCCACTTCCACGCCCTGGGTCAGGAGCGGCGCCGTGATCATGAAAATGATGAGCAGCACCAGCATCACGTCGATGTAGGGGACGACGTTGATCTCGCCCATCAGCCGGCGGCCGCGGGTACCGGCGGGCACGTCAGGCGCTCCTCGGAGCGGAGTGGCGCTCGAGGAGCGCGGTGAACTCCTCGTTGAAGGTGTCGTAGCGCAGTTCCAGGCGGGACACCCGGTCGGCGAAGCGGTTGTAGGCGATGACCGCCGGGATGGCCGCGAACAGGCCCATCGCCGTCGCGATCAGCGCTTCCGCGATGTGCGGAGCCACCATCGCGAGCGTCGCCTGCTGGACGTTTCCGAGCCCGTGGAAGGCGTACATGATGCCCCACACGGTGCCGAACAGACCCACGTACGGGCTGGTCGAACCGATGGTCGCCAGCGTCGCGAGGCTCTCCTCGAGGCGGTCTATCTCCCGCAGCTGCGCGACCTTCATCGCGCGGCGCACGCCCTCCATGAGCTGGCCCGCCGGCAGTCCTGCCTGCGCGCGCACCCGCGAGAACTCACGGAAGCCGGCCTCGAAGATGCTCTCCATGCCGGCCTTGGCGCCGCCGCGGCCCTCGATGCTGCGGTACAGCGCGGTCAGCTCGCTGCCGGCCCAGAAGGCCTTCTCGAAGCGGTCGGCGTCGGACTGCGCGGTGCCGATGAGGCGGCGCTTGCGGAAGATGATGGCCCACGACAGCACCGAGGCGGCCAGCAGCATAACCATTACCAGCTGCACGACGAGGCTCGCCTCGGCGATGAGCTTCATGATCGACAGTTGTTCACCCACGACGAAGGTCCTCGAGCATGCGCGGCGGCAGCGGCCGCGGTTTGAGCGTGTCTGCGTCCAGGCAGGCTGCGCGGATAGTGGCCGTCACCAGCAGCTCGCCCCCTATCTCGCCGCAATGGATCTCCTGCGCGAAGGTCACCGAGGCGCCCCGCCATGACTCCACTGCCGCCGTCACCGTCAGCAGATCGTCGTAGCGGGCCGGCCGCCGGTAACGGACCTGCGCTTCGACCACGGCGAACTGGATCCGTTCATCGCGCTGCAGCGCGCCCTGATCGATGCCCATCGAGCGCAGCCACTCGCTGCGCGCGCGCTCGAGGTACTTCAGATAGTTCGCGTAGTAGACGATGCCGCCGCCGTCGGTGTCTTCCCAGTACACGCGAAGCGGCCAGCAGAACCTGCGGCTCGACATCGGGACGACTCAGTCCCTGAACAGCGGCAGCGACGGCGCGGCCGGATCGGCCGGCGGCGCCTCGAGGCCGAAGTGCAGGTAGGCCTGCCGCGTCGCGACGCGGCCGCGCGCCGTGCGCATCAGGAACCCCTGCTGGATCAGGAACGGCTCGATCACGTCCTCGAGCGTGCCGCGCTCCTCGCCGATGGCGGCCGCGAGGCTCTCGATGCCCACCGGTCCGCCGCCGAATTTCTGGATGATGGTGAGCAGCAGGCGCCGGTCGAGCTGGTCGAAGCCCTCCCGGTCCACTTCGAGCAGGTCGAGGGCCGCCTGCGCCACCTCGGCCGTGATCCGCCCGGTCGCGCGCACCTCGGCAAAGTCGCGCACGCGTCGCAGCAGGCGGTTCGCGATGCGCGGCGTACCCCGCGCGCGCTCGGCGACGTGCCGCGCGCCCTGCTCCTCCGCCGGGATGCCGAGGATCGAGGCGGCGCGGCGGACGATGCCGGCGAGCTCCTCCACGGAATAGAACTCGAGACGCTGCACGATGCCGAAGCGGTCCCGCAGCGGCGAGGTGAGCAACCCGGCGCGCGTCGTCGCGCCGACCAGCGTGAACGGCGGCAGGTCCAGCTTGATCGACCGCGCCGCCGGCCCCTCGCCGATCATGATGTCGAGCTGGAAGTCCTCGAGCGCCGGGTAGAGGATCTCCTCGACCACCGGGCTCAGGCGGTGGATCTCGTCCACGAACAGCACGTCGTTCGGCTGCAGGTTGGTGAGGATCGCGGCAAGATCGCCCGGCCGTTCCAGCACCGGGCCGGAAGTCTGTCGCAGGCCGACGCCGAGCTCGTTGGCGACGATGTTGGCGAGGGTGGTCTTGCCCAGGCCCGGCGGCCCGAAGATCAGCACGTGGTCGAGCGCCTCGCCGCGGCGGCGCGCCGCCTCGATGAAGATCTCCATCTGGGTCTTGACGGGCTGCTGGCCGACGTACTCGGCGAGCCGTTTCGGCCGCACCGCGCGGTCGATCGCTTCGTCCTCGCGCGTCGCGGCAGCCACGGTGACCCGGTCATGCTCGATCATGCGCTCACCTGGCCGCCGCGGCCTGCAGGGCCTGGCGGATCAGTTCTTCCGTTGACAGCCCCTCGGCTGCCACGCCTTTCAGCAGCTTCGTCACCTCGACTGGCCGGTAGCCGAGGGCGACGAGCGCCGCGAAGGCTTCGGCCTGCGCAGACCCGCCGGGTTCGCCCGCGGCCGGCACGAACCCCGGCGGCAGACCCTCGCCCAGCGCCTTGATCCGGTCGCGCATCTCGACTACCAGTCGCTCGGCGGTCTTGCGGCCCACGCCCGGGATGCGGGTGAGCGAGCCGACGTCGCCCGACTCGATGCACAGCATGAAGGCCTCGACCGAGATGCCCGACAGCAGCGCGAGGCCTATCTTCGGCCCGACGCCGGATACCCGCAGCAGGTCGCGGAACAGCCGCCGCTCGGCCTCCGTCGCAAAGCCATACAGCAGCTGCGCGTCCTCCCGCACGACGAGGTGCGTATGGAGCATCACCGGTTCCCCGACCGCCGGCAGGGCGTAGAAGGTGGACATCGGTGCCTCGAGCTCATAGCCCACGCCATTGACGTCCACCAGCAGCGCCGGCGGGTGCTTCTGGACGAGGCGCCCACGCAGGAAGCCGATCACCGCGCGCGCACCAGCAGCGCCAGCCCGCGGTGCTGCGCGTGGCACAGCGCGATCGCGAGCGCGTCCGACGCATCGGCGCCGAGCCGACCGGTGAGCCCTAACAGTGCCTTCACCATGTGCTGCACCTGGTCCTTGTCGGCCGCGCCGGTTCCGGTGACAGTGAGCTTCACCTCGCGCGGGGTGTACTCGAAAAACCCCGCTCCGCCACCGACCGCCGCGCACAGCGCCGCGCCGCGGGCCTGGCCCAGCTTGAGCGCGCTGTCCGGATTGGCGTGCATGAAGACCCGTTCGATCGCGACCTCGTCCGGTGCGTGCTCCGCCACCAGCATCGAGACCTGCTCGAACACATGGCGCAGCCTGCCGGCCAGCCCGCCCGCACCCGCGCGGATGCTGCCGCTCGCCAGGTAGCGTGTGCCGCGCGCAGACGCCTCTATCAGGCCGTAGCCGGTGACCCGGGACCCAGGGTCGAGGCCCAGCACCCGGACCAGATTGCCGCCCGCGCCGCGGCGGGGGTCCGCAGGCGTCGCAGACAGCGACGGCACGGTCGCGAGCCTGAGCATCCCCGCTCGCCTGTGCCGACTGTGCCGCATGTGCCGTGCCTGGATGAACCTGCGCTCCCGCGGGCCCGCAGCGCGCGAGGCACTGCGGCGAAGTGCGTATCATACCGGCAAAACCGGGCCCGGGCAGGCGCCCGGAGGTCGCCGGATGAAGACATCGCTCGCCCGCCAGTCCCCCAGCTCGCCCGCCGTCGCTGCGGCTCGCGCGGCCGTGGCCGAGTGGTGCGACGCCGCGGATCAGCCGCCGGCCATGCTGCAGCGCGCGTACGGCGTGGCCGACATCCTCGAGGGGCTCGAGGCCGAGGACGAGACGGTCACGGGGACCCTGCTGCACCCGCTCGTTTCCGCAGGCGTAGTGGGCCAGGAGTCCGCGGCGGCCCGGCTCGGCGAGCCAGCGGCCCGCTTCGCCCGCGAACTCGACGCGCTCGGCAACTTCCGTATAAGCGGCCAGTGGAGCGAGGACGACCGGCTGTCCGCCGGCCAGGCCGAATCGCTGCGCAAGATGCTGCTCGCCGTCATCACCGATCCGCGCCTCGTGCTGGCGCGGCTCGCCGAGCAGCTCTTCGACCTGCGCCACGCCGATGCGCTGCCGCCCGAGCGCCGCCGCCAGCTCGCGCGGGAGACGCGCGAGGTCTACGGCCCGCTCGCCAACCGCCTCGGCATCTGGCAGCTCAAGTGGGAACTCGAGGACCTCGCGTTCCGTCATCTCGAGCCGGAAGAGTACCGGCGCATCGCGGTCCACCTGAACGAGCGGAGGGCCGACCGCGAGCGCTACATCGAGGACCTGCGCGCGGAACTCGCACAGGCACTCGCCCAGGCAGGCGTCGAGGCCGAGGTGACCGGACGGCCCAAGCACATCTACAGCATCTGGCGGAAGATGCAGCGCAAGCGCCTCGGCTTCGAGCAGGTGTTCGACGTCCGCGCCGTGCGCGTGCTCACGCGGACGGTGGCCGACTGTTACGCGGCGCTGGGCGTGGTTCACGGCCGCTGGCCCTACATCCCCGGCGAGTTCGACGACTACATCGCCACGCCCAAGGACAACGACTACCGCTCGCTGCACACCGCGGTTATCGGGCCCGGCGGCCTGGCGGTCGAGGTCCAGATACGGACCTTCGACATGCACGAGCACGCCGAACTCGGCGTCGCTGCGCACTGGCGCTACAAGGAAGGCGTCAAGGGCACCGGCTACGACCGCAAGGTCCAGTGGCTGCGCGAGCTGCTGGCTCCGGCGGCCGGCGCCGAGGCCGAGCCCGACTTCCTCGACCGCGTGCGCGGCGAGCTGTTCGAGGACCGAGTCTACGTGCTCTCCCCCAAGGGGGATGTCGTCGACCTGCCGGCGGGCGCCACCCCGATCGACTTCGCCTATCACGTGCACACCAGCCTCGGGCACCGCTGCCGCGGCGCGCGCGTCAACGGCCGCCTCGTGCCGCTGGACTACAGGCTCTCGAACGGCGAGGTGGTCGAGATCATCGCCGCCAAGCAGCCGCAGCCCAGCCGGGACTGGCTGATCGAGCAACTCGGCTACCTCGCCTCGCCACGCAGCCGCTCGAAGGTGCGCGCGTGGTTCCGGCAGCAGGACGAGGGCCGTAACCGGCAGGAGGGCCGCGAGCTGCTGGAGCGCGAACTGGGACGCCTCGGACTCGCGAGCGCCGTGCCGCTGCCCGAGCTGCTGGCGGAGATGAACATCGCCACGGCCGACGCGCTGTACCTCGGCCTGGGTACCGGCGACATCAACGTCGCGCAGGTCAGCGGCGCCATCCAGCGGCGGCTGCGGGCGCGCGCGGCCGAGGCTCCGCCCCCGCCAACACCCGCGAAGCCCAGGCGCAAGGCGGCCACGGGGCTTTCCGTAGAGGGCGTGGGCGACCTCGCCTGCACCTACGCCCGCTGCTGCAGCCCGGTTCCGCCGCAGCCCATCGCCGGCTACGTGACCGTCGGCCGCGGCGTGACGGTGCACCGCGCCGACTGCCCGAGTCTCGAGCGCATGCGCATCCGCCAGCCCGAGCGCGTGCTCGCGGTGGACTGGGGCAGCGCCGCAGACCGCGCCTTCGCAGTGGACATCCACGTGCACGCCTTCGACCGTCGCGGCCTGCTGCGCGACATCAGCGGCCTTCTCGCCGACGAGAAGATCAGCATCGAGCGCGTCAACTCGGTGTCGAACGCGGCGCGCAACGTCGCGGACGTCACGCTGACCGTGTCGATCCGCGGCCTCGAGGAGCTGTCCCGCGTGCTGACGCGGCTGAAGTCGCTGCCGAACGTGATCAGCGCCCAGCGCCGCGTGTAGCAGGAAACCGGGGACGCTTCCCTGTTTCGCGTCCGTGAAACAGGGAAGCCTGCCCGAATCACACTTCACTCAGCGGTTGGGGAAGTCGATCGCCCGCTTGTCTGCCGCCAGGGCAGCCTCGTGCAGCGCCTCGGAGAGCGTCGGGTGGGCGTGGATGGTCCGCTGCAGGTCCTCGCTGCTGGCCGAGTACTCCAGTGCGAGCACCGCCTCGGCGATCAGCTCGCCGGCCATGGGGCCGATCACGTGCACGCCAAGAATCTCGTCGCTGGCCGCGTCCGCGACGAGCTTGCAGAAGCCGGCGGGCGCCTCCATCGCGCGGGCACGGCCGCTGGCCGCGAATGGGAACTGTCCAACCTTGTAGGCCCGGCCCGAAGCCTTGACCTGCTCCTCGGTCTGGCCGACCCAGGCGATCTCGGGGGCCGTATAGATGACTGAAGG
>JBBINN010000110.1:0-9552 GCA_037443885.1 Gammaproteobacteria bacterium
CGCTGCGCGCGGGCGAGGTGCGGGTGAAGACGCCCGGCGGCGAGGAGCAGCTGTTCTGGATCGGCGGCGGCGGCGTCGAGATCCAGCCGCGGATGGTGACGGTGCTGGCCGACACCGCGGCCCGCGCCCGCGACCTCGACGAGGCCGCGGCGCTCGCCGCCAAGCAGCGCGCCGAGGAGATGCTGCGCGACCGCACGGGCGCGATGGAAGTCGCCGAGGCGCAGGCCGAGCTCGCGCGCGCCGCGGCCCAGCTCAAGGCCATCGAGAAGCTGCGCAAGCTGAAGGGCGGCTGAGGAACTCCCGGCCACGGGGCGCCCCGGCCCTCGCGGGAGGGGAGACGGCGGTGAACCTCGCGCAATCCCTGTTCACGGGCCTGCGGGACCACGGCGTCACGCGCCTCTTCGGCATCCCCGGCGAATTCGCCCGCTGTTCAAGGCGGCGGAGCATTCGGCGATCCTGCCGCTGCACACCCTGAGCCGCGAGCCGGCGGCACCGTTGCTTCTTGACACCGCGGTCCGGTCGGTTTCACACGAGCCCATGAAATCGCGACTGGCCGACGATGCTCGCCGCAGCCTCGACGAAGACGTCAAGCGGATGACCGCGGAGCAGCGGCTGGCTGCGTTCCTGGTCCATTGCCAGCTGATGGCGCAGCTCGCGAATGCCGGTGTTTCCGGCCAGCCCTCGCCGCGGGACGCGGTATCGCCGAATGCGCGCTAGCGCACAGGGCCAGTCGGCGCTGCTGATGGCCGATGTTGCCGAGTCGCTCGCCAGGCGAGGTATTCGGTACGCGATCATCGGAGCCATGGCGGGGGCAGTGCACGGCGTCGTTCGGGCCAGCCTGGATGCCGAGGCCATCGTGGCGCTGCAAGTCCACGAGGCGCAGGCCTTGCGGCAGGCCCTCCTCGAGGAGGGCTATGACGTCTCGTTCAAGACCGGCGACGTCGACGACCCTATTCCAGGGCTGCTGGAGATCAAGGATCGTCACGGCAATCGAGTGGATCTGCTACTCGGACTGCGCGGGATGGACCCGGCGCTCCTGAACCGTACGCGGCAGGTCGGGTTCGGGGAGACGGACCTGGCGATCGTCGGCAGGGAAGACTTCATCGCCATGAAGGCATTCGCCGGCGGGCCGGTCGACCTGGCGGATGCGCGCGCGGTCGTCGACCTGGACCGGAGGTCGCTGGATGTGGAACTGCTGCGTCGGCTGGCGCAGCGGTTTGGGAGTGATGCGGCGCGGATCGTTGAAGACCTCATCGGTGCCGTGGACAAGTAGGTTACCCAGGGCTGCGACCGGTCATTCGGCTCTACCACCTGCGCGATCAGCCAGGCCCTGGAGGCGACCAGGTAGCCTCGATGCGAACAGCGCTCCGAGACGCCGCGGTTAGCGCCGGTCCGCGTCCGCCTCGACCTGCGCGCCCGGCTCGTCCTGCACGAGCAGCAGCGCGCGCTCGCGCGGCACGCCGAAGTGGCGCAGCGCGTGCAGCAGCATGGCGCGCGCCAGCTCATGCTCGCCCATGACGATGGTCCCACGGTGCTCCTGGCGCAGTCGCTCGAACTGCTCGTAGCTGTGGGTGCGCACGACGATCTCGATCCCGGGGTTGGCCGCGCGCGCGATCTCGACCACCCGCCGCGTCAGGAACGAGTCCGGCGTCGCCACGACGACGAGCTTCGCGCGGCGTACGCCTGCGGACTCGAGCACGCCCGGGATGGAGGCATCGCCGTAGAGCACCGGCGTACCGAGCTTCGACAGCACCTCGTAGCGCTGGCGATCCCGCTCCACCACGAGGAACGGCAGTCCTTCCGCGGCGAGCACCGGCGTGATGCTGCCGCCGACACGCCCGTGGCCGATCACGATGGCGTGATCATGCGCCTCGGCAGCGGCCGCGACCGCCATTCCTGCCTCCTCCGCCGGGGCGCGCTCGAGCAGCCCCAGCAGCCTGGGGCGCGCGCGCAGCCAGCGCTCGATGGCCGGGATGGCCGCGAAAGCGAACGGGTTCAAGGTGATCGATATCAGCGCACCGGCGAGGATGAGGTCCCGCGCCTCCGGTGGCAGGAGCTGCAGCGCGATGCCGAGCCCGGCGAGGATGAACGAGAACTCGCCGATCTGCGCGAGGCTGGCGGAGACCGTCAGCGCCGTGCCGACCGGATGGCGGAAGGCGAGCACGATGGCGAAAGCGGCCAGAGACTTGCCGATCACGATGATCAGCACCACCGCCAGCACCGCGAGCGGCTCGCGCAGCACGATGGACGGATCGAACAGCATCCCGACCGACACGAAGAACAGCACTGCGAAGGCATCCTGAAGCGGGAGCGAGTCCTCGGCGGCACGGTGGCTCAGCTCTGACTCGCTCAGGATCACGCCGGCGAAGAAGGCGCCGAGAGCGAAGGAGACCCCGAACAGGGCCGCCGACCCGAAGGCAATGCCGAGCGCGATGGCCAGCACCGAGAGCGTGAAGAGCTCCCGCGAGCCGGTGCGGGCAACGCGCTCCAGGAGCCAGGGCACCACGCGGATGCCGATGACGAGCGCTGCCGCGACGAAGACGGCGACCTTGCCGAGCGTCAGCGCGAGCGCCATCCACGGGCTGGCCGCGACCGCGGCAGCCGCGCCGCCGCCCGCCGTGCCACCGAAGGTTTCCGCGAGCGCGGGCAGCAGCACCAGCGCGAGCACCATCGCGAGGTCCTCGACGATCAGCCAGCCGACCGCGATACGGCCGACCGGCGTTTCCAGCTTGCGCTGCTGCTCCAGCGCCCGCAGCAGCACCACCGTGCTCGCGACTGACAGCGCCAGCCCGAAGGTCAGCCCCGCAGCCAGGCTCCAGCCCCAAAGGTGCGCCACGCCCGCGCCGATCAGTGTCGCCGTGAGGATCTGGCCGACGGCGCCGGGGATGGCGATACGGCGCACCGACAGCAGATCCTTGATGGAGAAGTGCAGGCCCACGCCGAACATCAGCAGGATCACGCCGATCTCGGCGAGCTGGCCGGCGAGGCCGATATCGCCGACGAAACCCGGGGTGAACGGCCCGATCATCACGCCGGCGGCGAGATAGCCTACGAGCGGCGGCAGCCTGAGTCGGTTCGCGATGAAGCCGAAGGCGAACGCGAGCACGAACGCGGCAGCAATGGTGGCGATGAGCGTCGTGTCGTGCGGCACTGGCGCTGATCCTTTGCTGTCCGGCGAACCGGGAGTCTACCGGAGGCGATGGGCTGGCGCCGCCTGTGCAGAGTTCCCCAGCGGCTTGCCGCCGCGGGGCAGGTCAGGCAGCGGCCGCCACCGGCGTCGTCTTGCCGCGGCTTTGAATCGCCTTGTCGATCTCGACGCCGATGAAGCCAGGGAACAGCCCGAGCAGGATCACCGGCCACCATTCGAGCGGGATCGGCGCCGTGCGGAACACCGGCTGCAGCACCGGCACGTAGACGATCAGCAGCATGCAGCCGATCGTCACGCCGATGCCGAGCAGCACCCAGCGGTTCGAGAACGGGCTGAAGGTGAACGCCGAACGGTAGATCGAGCGCGCGGTGGCCAGGAACCCGATATGCAGCAGCTGGATCGAGACAAAGGCGGCGGTCTGGGCCTGCCGCAGGAGCGTCTCGTCCGCGACGCGGCTTGCGTCGTCCGCCGCGAGCGCCGGCGAGCCGAACCACCAGTAGGTCGCGAAGCCGACCCCGGCCATCAGCACGGAGACGAGCGTCACGCGCTCGAAGAAGAGCCGGTTGGCGATCGGCTCGTTCGGATCGCGCGGCGGTCCCGCGAGCAGCCCGAGCTCCTTCGGCTCCATCATCAGCGGCAGCGTCAGGAACACGGAGTCCGCCAGGTTCACCCAGAGGATGTGGATGGGCTCGAGCGGCAGGCGCACCGCGAACAGCGCCACCAGCGGCGCCAGCAGGATGGCGCCCAGCACCAGCAGCGCCTGCCCGCCGTTCGTGGGCAGTGTGTACAGCACGGCCTTCTGGAAGTTCCTCCAGGCGTGCCGCCCCTCCTCGATGGCCGAGACGATAGTCGCGAAGTTGTCGTCGGCGAGCACCATGTCGGCCGATTCCTTGCTGACCTCGGTGCCCGCGATGCCCATGGCGACGCCGATGTCGGCGGCCTTGAGCGCCGGGGCATCGTTCACGCCGTCGCCGGTCATGGCGACGATCGCGCCGCGGCGCTGGAGCTGCTGCGCGATCCTGAGCTTGTGCTCGGGCGCGCTGCGGGCGTACACGGAGACCCGGCCGACGGCCTCGTGCAGCGCGTCGTCGTCCATCTGCCCGACCGTCTCGCCGGTCAGCACCTCGCCGTCGCCGATGCCGATCTCGTTCGCGATGGCCCTCGCGGTCGCGGCATGGTCGCCCGTGATCATCACCACGCGGATGCCGGCGTCGCGGCACTGGCGCACCGCGTCGATCACCTCGACCCGCGGTGGGTCGATCATCCCGGCCAGGCCCAGGAAGGTCAGTCCGCGCAGGTCGTCCGCCGTGAGCGTCGTCTGGCTCGTCGGCACCCGCTTGTAGGCCTTGCCCAGCACCCTGAGCGCCTCGCCGGCCATGTCCTCGACCTCGGCGAGCACGGCGTCGCGTTCGACCGGCGCAGCCTCGCCGCCCACGAGGGCCGTGTCGCAGAAGCCGAGCACCGTCTCCGGCGAGCCCTTCACGAGGATGAGGTTGTGGTCGTCGCCCTCGTGCAGCGTGGCCATGTAGCGGCTGGCGGACTCGAAGGGGATGACATCCAGTCTTGCCGGCCGTGGCGGCAGGCCGGCCTTCGCGGCGGCGACGACGAGCGCGCCCTCCGTCGGGTCGCCGAGGACGACGTGGCGTCCCTCGCGGGACTCGAGCACCGTGTCGTTGCACCAGGCGGCCGCGCGCAGCGTCTCGCGCGCCTCCGGCGGCTCGAGCTCGAGGTTCACCGGCCGGCCCTCGAGCAGGAACTCACCCTGCGGCTCGTAGCCGGCCCCCGTCACCCGGTAGCGTCGGCCGCCGGCGAACATCCGCACCACCGTCATCTCGTTGCGCGTGAGCGTGCCGGTCTTGTCGGAGCAGATCACCGAGGCACAGCCGAGCGTCTCGGCGGCCGGCAGCTTGCGGATCAGCGCCTGGCGCTTCGCCATCGCGGTCGAGCCAAGCGCGAGGATCGCCACGACGATGGCCGGCAGCATCTCCGGGATGGCGGCGACGGCGAGCGCGACGGAGACGAGGAAGGAGTAGCCCAGCGGGAAGTCGAACCACAGCCCGAGGCCGAAATTGGCGGCCGCGAGGATGAGGATCGCGATCATCAGGAAGCGGGTGAATTCCGCGATCTTGCGCGTGAGCGGCGTGGCGATGGCGGGAGTCGCCTGCATCAGCGCGGCAATGCGGCCGAACTCGGTGCCCAGCGCCGTGAAGACTACGACACCCTTGCCGCTGCCGCGGGTGATGAACGTGCCGCTGAAGGCCATGTTCCGCTGGTCGCCCGGACCGAGGTGCGGCCGCTCGATGGCCTCCGTGTGCTTGCCGACGGGCACGGACTCGCCCGTGAGCGCGGCCTCGTCGGCATAGAGGTTGCGCGCCTGGAGAAGCCGCAGGTCGGCGGGCACGCGGTTGCCGGCCTCCAGCAGCACGATGTCGCCGGGGACGAGCTCGCGCGTGGGCACGACCTGCGGCCGGCCGTCCCGCAGCACGGTGGACTCGGACACGATCATCCGCTTCAGCGCGGCGATCGCAGCCTCCGCCTTGCCCTCCTGCACGAAGCCGATGATCACGTTGAGCACGACCACGCCGAGGATCACGGCCGTGTCCACGACCTCGTGGAGCAGCAGCCCGGTGACGGCGGCCGCCGCGAGCAGGATGTAGATCATCGCGTTGTGGAACTGCAGCAGGAACCGCAGCCACGCCGGGCGGCTGCGCTCGGGGATCTCGTTCGGGCCGTGCCGGGCCAGGCGATCGCGGGCCTCGCCCGAGGACAGTCCCTCGGGCGTGGACCGAAGGCTCGACAGCACGCCCTCCGTCGGCAGGCGATAGGGCGGGTCGGGCTGGATCGGGCTCGCCGCGTTCATGGCTGGAACACGCCGCTGATGCAGGCCATGCTCTGCCCAGCCGGCCGGGCCGGCATCCGTGTCTACCGCGCCGGCCGGGCAGGCGCCTGCCTCCGGAGGCCCGCTCCGCTAGAATCGGTGCACGCTTCCGGAGTCCCCGCATGCCCCTTTCCGTCGTCGTCCTGGCCGCCGGCCAGGGCAAGCGCATGAAGAGCGACCTGCCCAAGGTGCTTCAGCCGCTGGCCGGCCGTCCGCTGCTCTGCCACGTGCTCGCCACCGCCGCGGAGCTGGCGCCCGAGGCCGTCCACGTGGTCTACGGCCACGGTGGCGAGCAGGTGCGCGCGGCCTTCGCCGACGCCCCCCTGCGGTGGACCCTGCAGGCGGAACAGCACGGCACGGGCCACGCGGTGATGCAGGCGATGCCCGCGATCCCCGACGACCACACGGTGCTGGTGCTCTACGGCGACGTGCCGCTGACGAGGGCCGAGACGCTGCGGAACCTGCTCGAGCGCGCGGGTGACGACAGCCTCGCGCTGCTGTCTGTGATCCTCGAAGACCCCGCTGGCTATGGGCGGGTGCTGCGCGACAACGCCGGCAATGTCTACCGCATTGTCGAGCAGAAGGACGCGACGCGCCGCGAGCAGGCCGTGCGCGAGGCGAACACCGGCATCCTCGCGGCGCCCGCCGCCGCGCTGCGCCGCTGGCTCTCAGCGCTGCGCAACGACAACGCCCAGGGCGAGTACTACCTGACGGACGTCGTCACCATGGCCGTGAAGGACGGCCTGCGCGTCGAGGCCGTCGTGTCGCCCTCGGCCGCCGAGGTGCTCGGCGTGAACGACAAGTTGCAGCTCGCCCAGCTCGAGGCCGAGCACCGCCGCCTGCGCGCCACGGAACTGATGGTGGCCGGCGTCACGCTCGCCGACCCTGCGCGCATCGACGTGCGCGGCAGCGTCGAGCACGGCCGCGACGTGTTCCTCGACGCCAACGTGCTGCTCGAGGGCACCGTCAGGCTCGGCCACCGCGTGCGCATCGGGCCGAACGTCGTGCTGCGCGACTGCGAGGTCGGCGACGGCACCGTGATCCACCCGAACTGCGTGCTGGAGAAGAGCGTGGTCGGCCGCGATTGCAGTATCGGGCCCTTTGCCCGCCTGCGGCCCGGCAACCAGGTCGCCGACGGCGCCCACATCGGCAACTTCGTGGAGCTCAAGAACACGCGGCTCGGCGCCGGCAGCAAGGCCAACCACCTCAGTTACCTCGGCGACGCCGTGATCGGCAGCAAGGTCAACGTCGGCGCCGGCACCATCACCTGCAACTACGACGGCGCCAACAAGCACCGCACCACCATCGAGGACGGCGCCTTCATCGGCTCCGGCACCATGCTGGTGGCGCCGGTGACCGTGGGGCAGGAGGCCACCATCGGCGCCGGCTCGACCATCACCAAGGACGCCCCGCCGGGCCGGCTCACCCTCGAGCGCAGCAAGCAGCTGACCATCGAGGGCTGGAAGAAGCCCGTCAAGGCGCAGAAGTAGCGGCCGCGAGGCGCTCTGCGGCACCGGCGCCGTCGCCAGCCGGAAAGCTGGCGAGGAACCCGCCCCAAGGGCGCCTTACGGGCGGATTCTGTGAAATCGGCCCCGGCTCGGCAGCCGGCCCGAGCGGCTAGAATGGCGGACATGCCGGCCCCTCTCCGGCCAGGGAAGAACCACCATGTGCGGTATCGTCGGTGCGGTCGCTGACCGGGACGTCGTCCCGATCCTCATTGACGGGCTCAAGCGCCTCGAATACCGGGGCTACGACTCGGCGGGCGTCGCCGTCATGAACGGCACCCGCCACCTCCAGCGGCTGCGCACCGTGGGCAAGGTGCAGAAGCTCTGCGACGCGCTGGTGGAGACGCCCACGCACGGCAACCTCGGCATCGCGCACACGCGCTGGGCCACCCACGGCGTGCCGAGCGAGCGCAACGCCCACCCGCACATCTCCCGGGACGGCGTGGCGATCGTCCACAACGGCATCATCGAGAACCACGAGGCGCTGCGCGCCGACCTCACGGCGCGCGGCTACGAGTTCACTTCGGAGACGGATACCGAGGTCATCGCCCACCGCATCCACCTGCACCTGCAGGCGACGCCCGACTTGTTCGACGCCGTGCAGACCACCGTCCGCGAGCTGCACGGCGCCTACGCGCTCGCCGTCGTCTCGGAGCAGGACCCGGACACTATCGTGCTGGCGCGCGCCGGCTGCCCGGTCGTGATCGGCGTTGGCGAGGACGAGAACTTCGTCGCCTCCGACGTTTCGGCGCTGCTGCCCGTCACGCGCCGCTTCGTATTCCTCGAGGAGGGCGACGTCGCGGCGATCCACCGCCGCAGCATCCGCATCGTGGACGCCGCCGGCATCGCGGCGGAACGCCCCGTGCGCGAGAGCGAGCTCGACGCAGACGCCGTCGAGCGCGGCGACTATCCGCACTACATGCTGAAGGAGATCCACGAGCAGCCGCGCGCGATCGCGCAGACGCTCGCCGAGCGTGTCGCCGGCGGCAAGCTGCTGGAGGCCGCCTTCGGCCCGGCCGCCATGGAGGTGCTGAAGCGCACCGAGGCCGTGCAGATCGTCGCCTGCGGCACGAGCTTCCACGCGGGCTCGGTGGCCCGCTACTTCATCGAGCAGATCGCCAAGCTGCCCTGCTGGGTGGATATCGCGAGCGAGTTCCGCTACCGCCAGCCGGTGGTGCCGAAGAACACGCTGTTCGTGAGCATCTCCCAGTCCGGCGAGACCGCCGACACGCTCGCCGCGCTGCGCCTCGCGAAGGAAGCTGGATATCTATCGACACTCGCGATCTGCAACGCGCCGGAGAGCTCGCTGGTGCGCGAGTCAGAGCTGGTGATGCTCACCCGCGCCGGCCCGGAGATCGGGGTCGCCTCGACCAAGGCCTTCACCACGCAGCTCGCGGCGCTCGGCATGCTGGTCGTCGCGCTGGCCAAGCACCAGGGCTCGAGCCGCCAGCGCGAGCAGCAGCTCGTCACGCGGCTGATCGAGATCCCCGGTCTCGTCGAGCTCGCCCTGACGCTGGATGCAGACGTGCGGGCCATGGCCGAGCGCATCCAGGACAAGCACCACGCGCTGTTCCTCGGCCGCGGCGCGCTGTTTCCGATCGCGATGGAGGGCGCGCTCAAGCTCAAGGAAATCAGCTACATCCACGCCGAGGCCTACGCTGCCGGCGAGCTGAAGCACGGGCCGCTCGCGCTCGTGGACGAGGACATGCCCGTCATTGCGGTCGCGCCCAACAACGACCTGCTGGAGAAGCTCAAGTCGAACCTGCAGGAAGTGCGCGCCCGCGGCGGCGAGCTCTATGTCTTCGCCGATCCCGAGTCCGGCATCGAGCCGTCCGAGGGCGTGCACGTCATCACCATGCCGCGCCACGTGAGCTACTTCCAGGCGCCGGTGGTCTACACGGTGCCGCTGCAGCTGCTGGCCTACCACGTCGCGCTGCTGCGCGGCACGGACGTGGACCAGCCGCGCAACCTCGCCAAGAGCGTGACGGTCGAATAGCGGCCGCGCCGCTCAGCGGGCTGCT
>JBBINN010000111.1:0-9546 GCA_037443885.1 Gammaproteobacteria bacterium
TCTGCGACATGGCCGAGCGCGACCGGCGCCTGGTCGCCGTCACCCCGGCCATGCGCGAAGGCTCGGGCCTCACGGGCTTTGCCGCGCGTTTCCCGGAACGCTACTTCGACGTCGGCATCGCCGAGCAGCACTGCGTCACCTTCGCGGCTGGCCTCGCCTGCCGCGGCCTGAAGCCCGTCGTTGCCATCTACTCGACCTTCCTGCAGCGCGCGTTCGACCAGCTCGTCCATGACGTGGCACTGCAGCGCCTGCCCGTGCTGTTCGCGATCGACCGCGGCGGTCTCGTTGGCCCCGACGGCGCGACCCACAACGGCGCGCTCGATCTGAGCTACCTGCGCTGCGTGCCCGGAATGACCGTCATGACCCCGTCGGACGCGCCGGAGCTGCGCAGCATGCTGACGACGGCCTGGCAGCAGGACGGCCCGGTGGCGGTGCGTTATCCCCGCGTGGCCGCGGCCGGTCAGGCGCCGAGATCTTTCGGGACCCTGCCAATGGGCCGGGCCGAAGTCGCACGCGTGGGCGGCGGCGTGGCCTTCCTGGCCTTCGGCACCCTGCTCGAGACGGCGCTCGAAGTCGCCGCGACACTCGATGCGACCGTGATCAACATGCGGTTCGTGAAGCCACTGGATGCGCGCGCGATCCGCGATGCCGCCCGGCGGCACGACCTGCTGGTGACCCTCGAGGAAGGGACCACCGCCGGCGGTGCGGGCAGCGCTGTGAACGATTGCCTGGCCCGGCAGGGCATCAACGTGCCGGTGCTGAACCTTGGCCTCCCGGACCGTCCGGTCGAACACGGCAGCCGCGAGGAAGTCCTGCACGAGGCGGGGCTCGACAAAGCCGGTGTCCTGGTCGCCGTCGCCCGCCGGATGGTGGACCTGCGGGAAGCTTCACCCGCACGGCGCCGCGCGCGGGCCGCAATCGCCGAACTCGAGGCAGCGCCCAGCGCGCCCTGAAGGCCACCTGGTCCGTTCCCGGAAGATCGGTCAGCCAGCCGGTTCGCGGGAGCAGGCCCGCTCAGACAGGCGACGGCGCCGGGCAGGAGGCTGCGGCGGAATGGCGCGGCTGGCGGACGCTTGCCCGCAGCGCGGCGAGCGGCAGCCTGAAGCTGACGTTCTCGGCAGGGCCGTCGAGCTGGCGCACGCTGAGTGTCCCGAGCCCCGCGAGGTGCTCCAGGACACCCTGCACGAGGCTTTCAGGCGCGGAGGCACCCGCGGTCACGCCCACGCGCTCGACGCCCTGGAGCCAGCGGGAATCGATCTCTGACGCTTCCTCGACGAGGTGCGCGAGCACACCGGCCTGCGCTGCGACCTCACGCAGCCGGTTGGAGTTCGAACTGTTGCGGGCCCCCACCACGAGTACGAGATCGACCTGTTGCGCCATCTCCCTGACCGCCGCCTGGCGGTTCTGGGTGGCGTAGCAGATATCGTCGACGTCCGGGCCCTCGATGCGGGGAAATCGGCGCACCAGCGCAGCGATGAGCTGGCGGGTGTCGTCGAGGCTCAGCGTGGTCTGCGTCACGTAGGCGAGCGGCGCATCGGCCGCGAACGGCAGGGCCTCGATCTCGGCCTCGGTGGCGACCACGTGGACCTCCCCGTCCACCGAGCCGCGCGTGCCCTCGACCTCGGGGTGCCCCGCATGACCGATCAGGATCACGGACCGGCCGAGGCGCGCGTACCGCTGCGCCTGCAGATGAACCTTCGCAACCAGCGGGCAGATCGCGTCGATCACCCGAAGCCGCCTCGCCGTGGCGCGGCGGAACACCCGCGAGGCCACCCCATGAGCCGAGAGGACCGCCACGGCGCCACGAGGCACCGCGTCCACGTCCTCGACGAAGACCGCGCCCTGCCCACGCAGCCGCTCGACGACGTGCCGGTTGTGCACGATCTCGTGGACCACGTAGACCGGTCGACCGTGGATCTCGAGCGCACGCTCGACGATCTCGATCGCCCGGACCACGCCGGCGCAGAAACCCCTGGGCTGTGCGAGCAGAGCCTCCATGGGGTTGCGCCGGGCCGCTACTGGACCGCCGCCGTCGTGGCCACGGCCTCCGCCGCATCGGCTTCCGGCGTGCCGAGTCGAGGCAGAGCCTCACGCCATGGCGGCCCGAACTCCGGGTAGTCCTGGAGCATGCTGACGCCATTGAGCGGCTTCTGCAGGCCGAGGTGACAGGTCTTGCAGTACACCTTGCCCACGTCGCCCAGCGGCCCGAGGCGGTTCTCCGGGAACACCGGCGTCAGCGGCTCCATGTACTCGACATTGAGCGTCCGGGCCATGCGGATGCCGTGCCAGGCCGACACGCGCTGCGGCGTGCTCTCCTCCCAGATGCCGAACCAGCGGCTCTGGTGGCAGCCCGTGCAGTTGAGGCCGAGCGAATCTGACATGTGCATCATCAGGCCGTAGGTCCACTCCGCGCTCTTCGTGCCGGCGGGGTTGCTGCCGTCAGGCAACGCCTGCATCGTGCTGACACGGATGTTCTGGTCCTGCAGCAGGAACGGCGTGAACGGGTCGTACGGCAACGACGCGAGTGCGACCGACTCGGCGGCGGCGTTCTGGCCGAAGCGGTTGCCCGCGAGGCCCCGCGCCGTCTTCGGGCCCGGGTCGGCAAACCAGATCTCCGGCGGCACCGGCTGTCCGCGATGGCAGGTGTAGCAGGTGACGCCCGTTTCCTTGACATGGGTCGTCCAGTCCCTGTTCAGATCACGGGTCATTTCCAGCATCCGCCGCGACACGACCTTGGTGTACAGCGTGTCGGCCGCCATGCTCTCGCCCTCGACGTGGCAGTAGAGACAGCTCTGCTGCGGCGACACCCAGGCGGTGAGCGCCACCATCGCGCGGGCGAACTCGGCGACGCTGAGGTCGCCCAGCACCTGCACGTTCTCGTAGATCTGGCTCGCCAGGATCGGCGCTTCCTCGGGCGGCGCGGCAGGAACGACCTCCGGTATCGTCTGCTCGGCGATCCGCGGACCGACGATGCGCGGGTTCTTGATGTCCACCATGCCCGTGCCGCGGTAGCCCACCTGCGTGGAGTCCACCGGCGGGCGCTCCCAGCAGCCTGCCAGAAGCAGGGAGGCCGCGCCCAGCAGGGCCAGGCTCTGGATTCGGTTGAAGCTGCTCATGGCGTCACTCCCAGGGTCGGGTCGGCGACGGGCGGGACGGTGACCGGATACGGCGGAGCGACGCCGTGCTTGACCGCCCAGAGGAACCAGTTGTCGACGACGGTGCCGGTCAGCAGGATGCCGATGCCGCCGGTCAGCGGGGTCAGCACCGCGAACCACCACGCCCAGCGGTGGATGGACTCGACGTTGGCGTTGAAGCCCATCGTCCACCTCCAGAACAGCGCCATGCGCTCACCGGCCGTGCCGCGATCCACGATCTGCTCGATCTCGCGGTCGCCGCCGTAGCGGACCGTGGACAGCACCGTTCCTGCGTGCATCGCGAACAGCAGGACGGAGCCGTATAGGAACGCGATCGAGAGCGCGTGGAACGGGTTGTAGAACAGGTTGCCGTAGCGGATCGAGAACGCCGCGGTCCAGTCGAGGTGCGGGAAGATCCCGAAGGGCACCGCCTCGGACCAGCTGCCCATCAGCACCGGCCGGATCAGGCCGAGCACCAGGTACAGCCAGATGGCGGCCGCGAAGGCCCACGCGACGTGCGTGCCGAGCCCGAGCTGGCGCGCCCGGCGGTAGGTGCGGACCCACCAGAGGATGATCGCAGCCGTCAGGAAGAAGCCCGCGATCAGCCACCAGCCGCCCTCGTTGAGCGGCGGGATGCGAAGCCCGTACTCGGGCGCCGGCGGTTCCAGGGCGAGCCAGGCGAGCTGGCGGACGAACTGCACCGGGTCCCAGTTCACCGACGCCCACATGTTGAGCCCGATGATCTCGATGGCGATGAAGCCGCACAGCAGCGAGAGGATGCCGGTCCAGCCCAGGTAGACGGGTCCGATCTGGGCGTCTCCGATCTTCCCGAACCAGTAGACGAGCGTGGGCTTGCCCTGCCGCCCGTACACGCCGGTCTTGACCGGCACGCCGGGGTAGGTCGGGTTCGTGACGGTGACCCGTGAGTAGATGCTCTGATATTCGGCCATGGTGATTCCCCTGCCCTAGCGCCAGATCGGAAGGTCGAGCCACCAGCTCCACCACTCCGGCCAGCCTCTTGTCCAGAACGGGCCGCTGATCACGATGCAGACCGCGCTCCAGAACCCCGCGTTGATGGCGAGGAACAGGCCCAGCCTGTGGATGCCGAGCGCGCCGATCGAGTAGCCGATGAAGTCACGGAAGAAGGTGTTCTCGTGCTCGGCGGTCTTGACGGGCTCGCCCTTCTTCGGGTTCGTCACCGAGAGGATGAGGCCGCCGTGCAGCGACAGCGCGAGGCAGGTCGTGAAGAAGAACGTGATCGCCAGCATGTGCGCCGGGTTGTAGTGGAAGTGAAGGTACTGGTACCCGACGTTCGACACCCAGTCGAGGTGACTGAAGATGCCGTAAGGAAAGCCGTGGCCCCAGGCGCCGAGCAGGATGGGCCTCACCACCACCAGCACGAAGTAGGCGAAGATCGCCACGCCGAAGGCAATCGGGACGTGCAGCCCGATGCCGAGCTTCCGGCAGATCTCGACTTCGCGCAGCATCCAGGACACGAAGGCCCCGAGCGCGCAGATCGTGATGAGCTGCCACAGCCCTCCCTGGGCGAGCGGTGCCATGCCGAGGCCGTAGGACAGGTCCGGCGGCGCGATGTTGATCTGCCACAGGTTCCAGGTCGGGCCGATGGCCGCGCCCCAGACGATCAGCGCGGTGCCGAGCAGCGAGAAGAAGACCGTCAGGACCCCGAAGAAGCCGACGTAGAACGGCCCCACCCAGAAATCGAAGAGATCCCCTCCGATAAGCGTCCCGCCTCGGACGCGGTATTTTCTTTCAAAGCTGAGCATTGCCATGGTTGGATCCTCGGGTCGGGACGCCCTTTCACTTCATGTCCCGCGACTCGCGTCACCGCTGGAGGCGGACGGGGCCCGGCGTCGCCGCCGGACCGCGTCCGCCGCCATCGGCGAACGCAGCCGGTGCGTTCAGGCCAGTCTGTCCGGCTGATCGACCAGTTCCACCGCCGCCGCTGCGGCCGGTGCGGAACCCTCGATCCAGTTGTACTTCGCCGTGCTGAGCAGGATGAAGTGGATCAGAAGTGCCAGTACGAAAAGGAACGTGAACAATGCAATCAACACTCTCCGCGGATCGAAGAGTAACCAGACGCGCCACATGTTATTGCCTCCTATGTGCGGTCTTCAGCGAAGCGACACCGATCGTCACAGCCACGGACGCCATGCCCACACGAGGACGTGGGCGATGATCGCGATGACCGTAAAGCCGATGAAGCTCGACACGAACAAGCCATGGAATTCCTTGGCCTCGTTCTCCGTCAGCCCCGATAAGGAGCGTTTGTCCTCTGCCATTGACTCAACCTCTTCTCATTGGCCTTGCGGCCGTGACCGCGCCCATCCCGCGCGGCTGGGATCGCCTCGGCTGTCGCCTCGGCGGCCCTTCCGCCGGAGAATCACCGGCGGAACCCTCGGCCCGGCGCCGCGAGGCGACGGGCGCAATCCACGGGTGCGGGCGCGTCGTCACGCGCCCTGCACCGCCTTGAGCGCCGGCCTCGTGGCGCCTACGCGCTCGGCCGTCACGCTGCTCTCTCCGGCGGCGCGCGCCGCGCGCTCCGCCGCGTCCCGCAGCCGCTTGGCCGCGGAGATCCTCACCAGCACCGGCTGCGCCTCGAGCATGCGGTCGAGTGCCGCCTTGGCCTCGTCCGTCCACGGCAGCTCGCGGTGCAGCCGCGAGGGCGTCGCCTCGACCCGGTCGAGTTCCACACCGAGCGGCAGGATGTTGAACAGCGCGTCGAACAGCGCGTTGCAAACCTCCTGGACGAGATAGGTCGCACCGGCGTAGCCCATGAACGGCGTCCCCGTGTGGCGGCGGACGATCGCGCCCGGGAAGGACGCCGGAATGTAGGTCGCGCGCCCGCCGCACTCGGCGAGGTACATGCGCTCGTTGTAGCTGCCGAAGAGCACCAGCGGCGTCTTCTCGCGGACCGCCTGCCGCACCGCCCCGTTGTCCGTCTTGCCGCCCGGCCGGCGCGCGATCGCGAAGGTGCAGGGCAGGCCCAGCTCGTCCTCCAGGAAGCGCCGGATGCCGCGCGCGTAGGTCTCGCCGGCGACCACCGCGAAGCTCGCGGTGCCGAAGAAATCCTGGGTGACGGATCGCCACAGGTCCCACAGCGGCTTGATCGTCGTGTGCTTCTCGCGCTCGATGAACGGCTCCGGGTCGACCCCGAGTTGCGCTCCCATCGCCCTGAGGAACCGCGTCGTGCTGTGCAGGCCGATCGGCGCCTGCAGCCAGGGACGTTCCAGCGACTCGCACAGCAGCCGCCCGTACTCGCGGTACATGCAGACGTTGACCTCGGCGTCCACCAGCTTCGGCACGTCCGCGAGATGGCTGCCCAGCGGGAAGGTCATGTTGACCTCCGCGCCGATGCCCTCGACGAGACGGCGGATCTCCGCCAGGTCCGACCAGGTGTTGAAGCCGCCATAGATGGGCCCGATGACGTTGACCCGTGGCTTCTGGCCTTCCTTGCGCGGCTTCGGCGGCGGCACCTTCTTCGCGCCGTACTGCGTCCACAACCAGTTCATGGCACGGTCGGCGCTCTGCCACTGGTCCTCGTCGATCGTGCGCGGCAGGAAGCGCTGGATGTTCGTGCCCTCGGGCGTCACGCCGCCGCCGATCATCTCGGCGATGGAGCCGGTCACGACGACGCTCGGCAGGTCCGGGTCGAGCGTGCGGTGCGCGCGCTTCATGGCCTGCTCGGTCCCGTGCTGGCCGAGTTCCTCCTCGCCTAGACCGGTCACGACGATCGGCAGCTCGTGCGGCGGCAACGCATCCGTGTAGTGCAGCACGCTGGTGACCGGCAGGTTCTCGCAGCCGACCGGTCCGTCGATGATCACCTGCAGGCCCTTGATGGCCGTGAACGCGTAGACCGCACCCCAGTAGCCGCCTGCCCGGTCGTGGTCGAGCACCAGCATCAGACGGGCTCCTCCACGCGGCGTTTTTCGGCGAGCTTCGCAACCTGCCGGCGGTAGCGCTCGCGGAACTCCGGATGCGGCCGCGGCGGCTCCTGCCACACGCCACCCGTGTCGCCCTCGCCCACGCCCTCGAAGAATGCCTTCATCTCGTCGAAGCGCGGCTTGCCAGCGAGCGCGGCATTGACGACCTGGGCGAGCGAACCGGCGCCGGCAGGGCCCATGAGCGGGCGCGCCGAGATCAGGTTGGTGAAGTAAAGCGCCGGGGTCGCCTGCTGCTTGGCCTTCTGCACGACCGGCGTGGTGCCGATCGCGAGATCCGGGTCGAACTCGGCCAGCGCCGCGAGATCCTGCTCCAGCGACGCGCGGTACTGCACCCGCACGCCGCGGGCCTCGAGCCAGTCGCGATCCGGTTCGGACCAGGCCGTGCGCGGGCAGGCGGTGCCGACGTAGCGCAGGTCAGCGCCGCTCTCGACCAGCAGCCGCGCGACCAGCAGTTCCGAACCTTCGTAACCGGACAGCGTGACCCGGCCCTTGATCGGCGCGCCGTCGAGAGCGCGGCGGATGACGGGCAGGAACCGGTCCTTCGCCGCGCCGATCTGCGCCTCGCTGGCGCCGCCGGCACGGCCGATGGCCTCCAGCCAGGCCGCGGTTCCGTCGTAGCCCACCGGCGCGGAGCCGACGATGCGCCGTCCTGCGGCCTCGAACTCACGGAAAGAAGCCGTATAGAAGGGATGTATCGCGGCAACCGCCACGCAGTCGAGCGCCGCATACAGCTCGCGCCACTCACGGGTCGGCACCACCGGGCCGGCCGCGAGTCCGAGCGGTTCCAGCATCATGCCGATGCCGACCGGATCGGCCGGGAACATCTCCCCGACCAGCGTGACCGTGGGCCTGTCGCTCGGGCCGCCGCGCGGCGCCTGGACGGGCCCCTGTTCAGCCTCGAGCCGCGCGTAGCGGAGCATCGCACCGGCCAGAACGTCCTTCGCCTCCGCGTGCGTCGGCACGCCGAAGCCGGGCACGTCGATGCCGATGATGCGCACGCCATTGATCTGCTTCGGCAGCCGCTGCAGCGGCACGCCCGAGGCGGTCGGCACGCACAGGTTGGTCACGACCACGGCGTCGTAGTGCTCCGGGTCGGCCAGCTCGTGCACGGCGTCGCGGATGTCCTCGAACAATTTGCCGGTGACCAGCGTCTCCGAGTTGAACGGCACGTAGCCGACGGTGCGGCGCGCGCCGTAGAAGTGCGAGGTGAAGGTCAGCCCGTACACGCAGCAGGCCGAGCCGGACAGGATGGTCGCCGTGCGCCGCATGCGCAGACCCACGCGCAGCGAGCCGAAGGCCGGGCACATGCTCTGCGGCTGGTCGTGCGGCCCGACCGGATAGTCGCGCGCGTAGCGATCGAGCGTCTCGCTCTTGCCGGCCGCGGCCGCGGCCTTGCGCATCTCTTCCCCGCCCGCGTGGCAGCCGATCTCGTCGTGCGGGGAGCTGGCGCCGTCCGTGTCGCGGGGCTGCGGCTCACGCGGCCCAGGACGGTCGTAGGCGATCTCGGCGCCGGCCGGGGGAAGCGAGCCCTGCATCTCGGGATTGGCGGCCATGTCGATGATCGGTGTCCCGTCAGCCCTCGTCGTAGACCACTTCGAGCGACGGCTTCTCGAGCGAAGCGCTGCCACACATGTCCGCGAGCGTCGCGGGCTCGAGCACCACGTCGCGACCCACCGCCTCGCCCTTGAACAGGCCCAGCAACCCGTCCTGCGACAGCGGCCTCGGCGCCACCGGTGGCGCTTCCGCGACGTTGGTCGACAGCTGCTCGAACAGCGGCGCCCAGGGCCCGCCGGGGCGGCCGATGATTTCGTAGTTGGCGCTCTTGCGGCGGATCTCCTCGTGCGCCGGAATGGCCGCAAGCACCGGGATGCCGACCGCCTCCGCGAAGGCCTGCGCCTCGCCGGTGCCGTCGTCCTTGTTGATCACGAGCCCCGCGACGCCGACGTTGCCGCCGAGCTGGCGGAAGTACTGAACCGCCGAGCAGACGTTGTTCGCCACGTACAGGGACTGCAGGTCGTTCGAGCCGACCACGATCACCTTCTGGCACATGTCGCGCGCGATCGGCAGGCCGAAGCCGCCGCAGACGACGTCACCGAGGAAATCGAGCAGCACGTAGTCGAAGCCCCAGTCGTGGAAGCCCAGCTTCTCGAGCGTCTCGAAGCCGTGGATGATCCCGCGCCCGCCGCAGCCGCGGCCGACCTCCGGCCCGCCGAGTTCCATCGCGAACACGCCATCGCGCTTGAAGCACACGTCGCCGATGCTCACGGCATCGCCCGCCAGCTTCTTCTTCGAGGAGGTCTCGATGATGGTCGGACAGGCGCGGCCGCCGAAGAGCAGTGACGTGGTGTCGCTCTTCGGGTCGCAGCCGATCAACAGCACCTTGCGGCCCTGCTGCGCCATCATGTAGCTGAGGTTGGCCAGCGTGAAGCTCTTGCCGATGCCGCCCTTGC
>JBBINN010000112.1:0-9489 GCA_037443885.1 Gammaproteobacteria bacterium
GGCAGCAGGCCACCGCCCTTGTCCCAGTCCAGCCGGCCGATGTCCTCGATCTTCATGGGCGCACCTCGATGTGCTCGCGCCTGAGCCAGGCCTTGAGATCGGGAATGGCGATCTCGCCGCTGTGGAAGACGCTCGCCGCGAGCGCACCATCCACCCGCGCGCGGCGGAAGACTTCCGCGAAATGCCTGGGCTCGCCCGCGCCACCGGACGCGATGAGCGGCACGGCGCAACGTGCGCGGACGGCGGCGAGCTGCTCGACGTCGTAGCCCTGGCGCACGCCGTCCACGTTCATGCAGTTGAGGACGATCTCGCCGGCTCCGCGGGACTGCACCTCGTCCACCCAGTCGAGGGTGCGCCGCGCGGACCGCAGCGTGTGGTCCGGATCACCGGTGTACTGGTGCACGCGCCACTCGCCATCCACGCGCTGGCTGTCGATGCCGACCACGACGCACTGCGAGCCGAAGCGCCGCGCGAGATCGTCCACCAGGCCCGGCGTCTCGAGCGCCGGCGAGTTCACGGACGCCTTCTCGGCGCCAGCGGCCAGGACCTGCTCGGCCTCCGCGACGCTGCGGATCCCGCCGGCGACGCAGAAGGGAATGTCCAGCACGCGCGCGATGCGCGAGATCCAGCTGCGGTCGACCGACCGACCTTGCGGGCTTGCGGTGATGTCGTAGAAGACGAGTTCATCCGCGCCCTCGGCGCTGTAGCGCGTCGCCAGCTCGATGATGTCGCCCACGACCCGGTGGTTGCGGAAGCGCACGCCCTTCACGACCTGTCCGTCGCGCACGTCCAGGCAGGGGATTATGCGTTTAGCAAGAATGGCTGCAGCTCCTCGGTGGGGATCCTGCCCTCGATGAGGGCCTTGCCGCTCACGGCGGCGGCGACGCCCGTGGCCACCAGGTCGTGCAGGTCCTGTGCCTCCCGGATGCCCCCGGAGGCCTGCCAGGCGATGCCGGGGAAACGAGCGACGGCCTCGCGGTACAGGTCGAGATTCGGTCCCGACAGCGCGCCGTCGCGCCCGACGTCGGTGCAGAGCACGTGCCGAAGGCCGGCCGGGAGGTAGGGCTCGAGCGCCTGCCAGAGGGTCAGCGCGCTCTGCTCGCGCCAGCCGTGGGTCGCGACGCAGGGCACCCCGCCGGCGTCGAGCCGCACGTCCAGCGCGAGCACGATCCGTTCGGCGCCGAACTCGTCGAACCAGCCCAGCACGCGCCTTGACTGGGTGACGGCGAGGCTGCCGATCACTGCTCGCTCGACGCCGGCGGCAAAGAGACTTCGCAGCGCCTCCTCGCTGCGCAGGCCGCCGCCGGACTGGATGCGCGGCGCGCCTTGCGCTGCCAGTGACTCGACCAGGGCGCGATTGCCCGGCGAGCCGTCGCGCGCACCGTCGAGGTCGACCACGTGGACGCGGGCGGCGCCGGCCGCTGCATAGCGGTCGAACAGCTCCCGGGGCGTAAGCTCGTAGCGGGTCTCGGCCTCGAAGTCCCCCTGCAGCAGGCGCACGACGCGTCCGCCGCGCAGGTCGATGGCCGGGATCAGTTCCATCACGACAGCTCCAGGAAATTTGCCAGGATGCGAGCGCCGACGGCTGCGGAGCGCTCGGGGTGGAACTGCGTGGCCATGAAATTGCCGCGGCCAACGACGGCGCTGAAGTCCGCGCCGTAGTCGCAGCGCGCCAGCGTGTGCGGTCCCACGGGAGCCGCATAGCTGTGCACGAAATAGGCGTAGTCGCCGTCGCGGATGCCCCGGAGCAAAGGCACCTCCGCGACGGCGCCCAGGCTGTTCCAGCCCATGTGGGGCACCGGCCGGTCGGGCGCCGGGGCGAAACGGCGCACGGCGCCGGGGAACACGCCGAGGCAGCGGGTGTCGCCTTCCTCGCTCGACTCGAACAGCAGCTGCATGCCAAGGCAGATCCCGAGGAGCGGCTGCGTGAGGCCCGGGATGACGCCGACGAGGCCGTGCGCCCGGAGACGATCCATCGCGTCGGCCGCGGCGCCGACACCCGGCAGGATGACCCGGGCGGCGCCCTGGATCTCCGTGGGATCGGCGGACAGGTGGGCGGCGCAGCCGAGGCGTTCGAGCGCAAAGACGAGCGAGGCGATGTTGGCGCCGCCGCTGTCGATGATGACGAGGTCCTTCACAGCACGCCCTTGCTCGAGGGCAGCTCGCGGCCCTCGACGCGGAATGCCTGGCGCAGCGCCCGGCCGACGCCCTTGAAGCAGGCCTCGACCATGTGGTGCGTGTTCTCGCCGCGGACGCTCAGGTGGATTGCCGCACCGAGAGCCTCGCCGAGGGAGCGGAAGAAATGGGGCACGAGTTCCGTCGGCAGGCCGCCGACCTGCTCACGGCCGAAACGACCCTCGAAGACGGCATAGGGGCGGCCCGACAGGTCGATCGCGACCTGGGCCTGCGCCTCGTCCATAGGCAGGAGGAAGCCGAAGCGGGCGATGCCGCGCTTGTCGCCCAGCGCCTTGCGAAGCGCCTCGCCGAGCGCCAGCGCGCAGTCCTCGACGGTGTGGTGCTCGTCGACCTGCAGGTCTCCCTGGCAGGCGAGCTCCAGCGAGAACCCGCCGTGGCGCGCGACCTGCTCGAGCATGTGGTCGAAGAACCCGATGCCGGTCGAGATGGCGACGGGAAGTTCGCGGTCGAGGTCCACGCGGACCGTGATGCGGGTTTCCTTGGTCACCCTGTCGACCTGCGCGCGGCGCGGCGCAGGCGCGGTGAGGCAGAGGGCGATGGCTTCCCAGGTCGCGTCCGGGCCGCTGTCGCGAAGGACCTTGAGGCCCGGGATACCGAGTCGTACGGCCAGCTCGAGGTCGGTCGCCCGGTCGCCGATGACGTAGCTGCGGCGTGGGTCGAACGGCCGCGTCGCGGCGTATTCCTCGACCAGACGCGTGGCGGGCTTGCGGCAGTCGCAGCCATCGCCCGGGAAGTGCGGGCAGATCAGCACTGCGTCGAACCGGATCCCCTGCGATTCGAAGATCTGCATCATCAGCTCATGCGGGCCGCGGAAATGCTCCTCCGGGAACCGCTCGGTGCCGAGCCCATCCTGGTTCGTGATCATCACGAAGCGGTAGCCGGCGTCGCGCAGCGCGAGAAGCGCCGGCACCACACCTGTCATGAAGCGCAGCTTGTCGAAGCGGTCCACCTGCTCGTCCGCCGGCTCCTCGATCAGGGTGCCGTCGCGATCGATGAACAGGGTCGGCGAGGGGCTCGTCATGCGGACTCCAGGCTGGCCAGCAGGCGGTTGTTTTCCTCCGGCGTTCCGACGGTGATCCGCAGGCAGCGCTCGAGGCCGGTCTGGCTGCGCACGTCGCGGACCAGCAGCCCGCCACGGATGCCTGCCGCCAGCAGGCGGCCTGCATCCGCGCATTCCACCAGCAGGAAGTTGGCGTCGCTCGGCCAGACCCGCTCGACCAGCGGCAACGTCGCGAGTGCCGTGGCTAGCCGGCGTCGCTCCTCGATCAGCGTATCCACCCGCGTTCGGCATCGCGCGAGGCCGGGCTGGCTCAAGGCGGCGAGAGCTGCCTCGATCGTCGGGACCGTGAGCGCATAGGGCGGGATCATCCGGCGCAGCAGCTCGATCAGCTCGGGCGCACCGAGCACTGCGCCGAGCCTCGCGCCTGCAAGGCCGTAGGCCTTTGACAGGGTGCGCAGGATCACGAGCTGCGGGTAGCGGGCGAGCCAGGGGACCAGGCTCGTGCCCGGGGCGAATTCCGCGTAGGCCTCGTCCACCACGACGAGGCAGCGCCCCTCGGCGGACTCGAGCACCTGGCCGACGGCCGCCGGGTCCAGCAGGTTGCCGGTGGGGTTGTTCGGCGAGCACAGGAAGACGATCTTGAGGCCCGGCGACCAGGCAGCGGCGACGCCGGTCGCGTCGAGGGCGAAGCCGCGCCCCCGGTCGAGCGGCACCTCGACCACGCCGGCCCCCTGGATCGAGGCTGCGACGCGATACATGCCGAAGGTGGGCGGGCACACCAGTATGCGGTCGGCACCAGCGGCGCAGAAAGCGCGCACCAGCAGGTCGATGCCCTCGTCACTGCCACGACCCACCAGCACCTGCGCCGGCGCGACCCCGTAGAGTCCCGCGATGCGCGCCACCAGCTCGGCGGGCTGCGGCTCGGGATAGCGATTCAATCCAGAACCGCTCCGGTCGGATTCATCCCGCCACGGGTTTTCGTTGGCATGCAGGCGCACGAGCCCGGGCTCCCAGGCCGCGTGGGAGTAGGGCTTCAGCGCCCGGATCTCGGGCCGGGCGAGTGCGAGGACGTCGCTCACTCGTCTTCCCTTGGCAGGTGGGCGAGGCGCACGGCCACGGCATTCGCGTGGGCGTCGAGGCCTTCGAGCATCGCGAGCGTCTGGGCCGCGGGCCCCAGCCCTGCGATGCCGTCCGGCGTGAGTTCCTGGACCGTCATCCGCCGCGAGAAGTCGGCGAGCGACAGTCCACTGAAGGCGCGCGCGTAACCGTAGGTCGGCAGGACGTGATTCGTGCCGCTGCAGTAGTCGCCCATGGACTCCGGGGTCCACGCACCGAGGAACATGGAGCCGGCGTGCCGGATGCGCGGCAGCCACTCGCGCGCGCGCTCGGTCTCGATGATCAGGTGTTCCGGCGCGTACGCGTTCGAGACGTCGATCGCCGTGGCGAGCGAGTCCACCAGGATCGCGCGGCTGTTCTCCAGCGACGCACGGATGGTGCGGCCGCGGCTGAGCCGCGCGAGCTGCGAATCCACCGCGCGGGAGACTGCATGGGCCAGGTCGCGGGAGGGCGTGACCAGCACGACCTGGGCATCCACGCTGTGCTCCGCCTGGGCCAGAAGGTCGGAGGCCACGAACTCGGGATGCGCCTTGTGGTCGGCGATCACGAGGACCTCCGAGGGGCCGGCCGGCATGTCATAGGCCGCCCCGTCCGGATCCATGGCGACCAGCAGCTTCGCTGCGGTGACCCAGGCGTTGCCGGGGCCGAAGATCTTGTGCACTTTCGCAATTGTCGCGGTGCCGTAGGCCATGGCGGCCACGGCCTGGGCGCCGCCGATCTTGAAAACGTCGGTCACGCCGCAGGCCTGCGCTGCATAGAGGACCGCCGGATCGGCCCGGCCGTCACGGCGCGGCGGCGAGCACAGCACGCGCCGCTCGCAGCCGGCGATCCGCGCCGGCACGCCGATCATGATCGCGGTGGACGGAAGCGGCGCCGTGCCGGCCGGCACGTACATGCCGACTGCCTCGAGCGGCACCTCGATCTGCTCGCAGACGACGCCGGGCGCGGTCTCGACGCGGACCGGACCGCGCCGCTGCGCCTGGTGGAAGCGCGTGACGGTGCCGATGGCCTCGTGGATCGCGCTTTTCTCATTGGCCGACAGCGCGGTGGCGGCCTCCGCGAACTCCGTCTCGGTGACGCGCAGCGACTGTAGGTGCACGTGGTCGTGCTCGGCGGTCAGCGCCACAAGCGCGGCATCGCCCTCGCGGCGTACGCGCTCCACGATCGTGCGCGCGCCGGCCATCGTCTCCTCCTGGTCGCGCTGCGCCGGCCGGCGCAAGAGGTCGCGCCGCGCGGCGGCGTCGAGGCGGGACCATTCGTGAATCCTCAGCGTGCTCATGCCAGCATCTTCTCCACTGGCAGCACGAGGATGGCCGAGGCGCCGGCGGCCTTGAGACTCTCGAGGGTCTCCCAGAAGACGGTCTCGCGGCACACGGCGTGCACCGCAACCTTCTCGGTCGTGCCCTCGAGCGGGACGATGGTGGGGTGCTCGCTGCCGGGCAGCAGGCTCGCGATGCGCGGCAGGGCCTCGCGGGGCGCGTGCAGCATGATGTACTTGCTCTCGCGCACCTGCTGGACGCCGTCCATGCGCTTGACGAGCCTGTCCATCCAGTCTCGCTTCTCGGCGGCCACCGGCACCGGGGTCCGGATCAGCACGGCCTGGCTCTCGAGCACCGTCTCGACCTCGCGCAGGTGGTTTGCGACCAGCGTGCCACCCGTCGAGACGAGATCGCAGATCAGGTCGGCTCGGCCCAGGCGCGGCGCGATCTCCACCGCGCCCGAGAGGGTCACGATCTGCGCCTCGATCCCCCGGTCGGCGAGCCAGCGGGCGAGGATGTTCGGATAGGTCGTCGCGATCCGGCGGCCGGCCAGCGAGGCGGGGCCGTCGTAGCGCTCGTCCTCCGGCAGGGCGATGGACAGCCGGCAGCGGCCGTAGTCGAGCGTCATCACCTGCTCGAACAGCGGGTCGACTCCGCGCGCCCGGAAGCCGAGACGCTTCTCCTCCACGACGTTGAGCCCGACGATGCCGAGTTCGCAGACGTCCTCCTGCACCAGGTCGGGGATGTCGTCGTCGCGCACCAGCAGCACGTCCAGCGGCATGTTCTCGCCGTAGCAGAGCAGCTGGTCCTTGGCCCGGCTGTACTTCAGGCCGCAGCGCACCAGCAGGTCGAGCGAGTTGTCGGTCAGGCGGCCGGACTTCTGGACCGCGAGCTTCAGGCGGGGGCGTGTGTCCATGTTCAGGTCTCGCGGGGTTCGCGCAGCCGGCCTGCGGCGATGCCGTAGCCGCCGTTGCCGTCGTTGAGGTAGCGGGCCACGCGGCCCACCGTGGTGACGCTGACGCCGGTCAGGCGCTGGATCTCGCGATAGGGCAGGCCCTTCTGCAGGAGTTCCACCACGGCCCATCGGTCCGCCATGGCCTGAAGCTCGGCGGGAGTGCAGAGATCGCGGAAGAACGCCCGTGCCTCGTCGATGGTCCGCAGCGACAGGATCGCATTGTACAAGGCGCGCTCGTGCAGGGCTTCCTGCCGCGCGCTGAGCGGACGGTGCAGCTTCATGGGACCTGTTTGCCGCGTTCCAATGTACTAATACGCTAATACACTATTGCAACGGGCGGTCCCGGTCAAGCCGCGGTTGACCACGCGCGAGCGCGCCCCGTACACTCGCGGCCGCTCATCGAGACCGGCCGAGGGACAAGGCCCTTTGACGCCGGGGCAACCGCCGCGCCTCACCAGTGCGGGAAGGTGCCAGTCCTGCGGAGGGTGATGTCACCCGGCGACAGATGAGCGGCCGCGCAGCCGTCGGTAGATTCCGGCGGGGAGGGCGCCGGCAGCCCGGCCTTCGGGCTCTCCGCAGGACCGACCGGTCCGCCCGAAGGTGTTGGAGAGCGCGATGCCGAGCGAAGCAGATCCGACCGCAGCCCCTCCACCAGGGGACCGTCCTTCCGCGGTTGGCGAGGGCGTGCTCGACGTGCCCGGAGAGTTTCTGCTGCATTTCGGCGGGCGCCTGCGCGGAGTCAGGGTTGCCTGGCGCCTCGAGGGCGCGGACGGAGCACCGGTGGTCGTCGCGCTCGGCGGCATTTCCGCGCATCGACGCATCTTCGCGCCCGACGACCGCCGCGCCGGGTGGTGGCCGGAGCTCGCGGGTCCAGGCCTGCCGCTCGACTCGGACCGGTTCCGGCTGCTGGGCATCGATTACCTCGGCGGCAGCGGCGCGAGCACGGGACCCGGGCCGGGACAGCTGGACTTCCCGGCCATCGACGCGCGGGACCAGGCGCGTCTCATCGCGCGGGTCGCCGACCATCTCGGCCTGCCGTTGCTTCACGCCATTGCGGGCGCATCCTACGGCGGCATGGTGGCGCTGGCTTTCGGCGAGCTGTTTCCGCACCGGGTCGCCCGATTGCTCGTGATCAGTGGCGCCCACCGCACGAATCCGCTCGCCACGGCCTGGCGCAGCGTCCAGCGCGAGACCGTGCGCTTCGGCGTCGCGCGCGGCGACGGCGCCGGGGGGCTGAGGCTCGCCCGCGCCCTCGCGATGGCGACATACCGCACCCGCGACGAGTTCAGCCAGCGCTTCGGCAACGCGCCGCGGGTCGAGGGTGGCCATGCGACGTTCCCCGTCGAGGAATACCTGTTCGCCCGGGGCGACGACTACGCTACGCGCTACCGTCCCGAGTCGTTCCTGTGCCTGTCCCAGTCCATCGACCTGCAGCAGGTCAACCCGGCCCGGGTCCCGGTGCCCGCGGTGCTGGTGGGCGTGAAGGAGGACCAGCTCGTTACCCTCGAGGACATGCGCGAGCTCGACGCGGCGCTCGCGGGGCCGCACCGGCTGTTCGAGATCCAGTCACATTTCGGCCACGACGCCTTCCTGAAAGAGCGGGCCGCACTCGCGCCGGCCTTCGCGCTGGCGCTCGACGGAGACCTGCCATGACCGATGCACCGAACCTCCAGACCGTCGCCGTTCGGGCCGGGCTCGAGAGCGACACGCAGCACGGGGCGGTCGTGCCGCCGCTCTACCTGAGCTCGACCTTCACCTTCGCCGGCCTCGAGCAGCGCCGCACCTACGACTACTCGCGTTCGGGGAACCCGACCCGGGATGCGCTGGGTGGGGCGCTTGCCGAGCTGGAGGGCGGGGCAGGGGCTGTCGTCACCGCGAGCGGCATGGCGGCCGTGCACCTCGGCGTGGTGCTGGTCAGGCCGGGCGAGCGCATCGTCGCGCCGCACGACTGCTACGGTGGTACCTACCGCCTGCTGGCGGCGCTTGCCCGCAGCGGTCGCGCCATCGTGGACTTCGTGGACATGACCGACGCAGCCGCGGTCGAGCGGTCGCTGGCCGCGCCCGCGAAGATCGTGTGGATCGAGACGCCGAGCAACCCGCTGCTCAGGATCACCGACGTGACCGCAGTGGCCGCAAGGGCGCGCGCGGCCGGTGCCCGGGTCGTGGTGGACAACACCTTCATGTCGCCCGTGTGGCAGCGGCCGCTCGCGCTCGGCGCCGATCTGGTCGTTCATTCCACCACGAAGTACGTCAATGGCCACAGCGATGTGGTGGGAGGGGCCGTGGTCGCGCGGGACGCCGGGCTTCACGAGGAGCTGGCCTGGTGGGCGAACTGCCTCGGCATCACCGGCGGCGCATTCGATGCCTTCCTGACGCTGCGCGGCCTGCGCACGCTGCACGTGCGCATGCGCCAGCACGGCGAGAACGCCGCGGCGGTGGCGGAATGTCTCGCTGCCCATCCGGCGGTTGCGCGCGTGCACTACCCCGGGCTGGCCTCGCACCCGGGCCACGCGCTCGCCGCGCGCCAGCAGCAGGGCTTCGGGGCGATCGTCAGCTTCGAGCTGGCGGGCGGCAAGGAAGCTGTTCGGCGCTTCCTCCACGGGCTGCACTGCTTCTCGCTGGCGGAGTCGCTCGGCGGGGTCGAGAGCCTCGTTGCGCACCCCGACACAATGACCCATGCCGCGATGGACCCCGAGGCGCGGCTCGCGGCCGGCATCACGCCGGGGCTGCTGCGCCTGTCCGTCGGCATCGAGGCGACCGAGGACCTGCTCGCCGACCTGAAGGCGGGGCTCGACCGAGCGGTGCGCTGAGGCCGCTCAACACGCGGACTGTATCCGCAACTGGAACAGGAACGGGACCGAGACCCGGACTCGGAAAAGTGCCTCGCGCGCCGGCGGGATCCGGAACTGGTGCCTGCGCCGCGACCGGGATCCGGCGGGGGGCACTCCTCGCCTCGCTGCGGC
>JBBINN010000113.1:0-4695 GCA_037443885.1 Gammaproteobacteria bacterium
CGTCGAGCGCCGAGGCCTGGCCGGCCTTGCCGCGGGCGCGGCGGTGGCCCGTGATCGCGAAGCGGTGAGCCTCGTCGCGGATTCGCTGGATCAGGTGCAGCGCTCGCGAGTCCGCAGGCAGTATAGAAGGCGCTTCCGAGCCCAACAAGAAAAGGCGCTCCTGGCCGGCGCGGCGGTCGGAGCCCTTGGCGACGCCCACGACGAAGCCGGGCCTGGCGCCGACCGCGTCGAGGGAACGCGCGGCGCTCGCGACCTGTCCCGGCCCGCCGTCGATGAACAGCACGTCGGGTGCCGGCAGCTCGCCGGCCTGGACCCGCCGGTAGCGCCGCTCGATGGCCTGCGCCATCGCGCCGTAGTCGTCGCCGGCCGCAACGCCGCTGATGTTGAACCGCCGGTACTCGGACTTGAGCGGACCCTCGTGCCCGAACACCACGCAGGAGGCGACCGTCGCCTCGCCCTGGGTGTGGCTGATGTCGAAACACTCGAGCCGGATCGGCGTTCGCTCGAGGCCCAGCGCGAGCCGCAGGTCCTCGAACTGGTCGCGCAGGCTCGCCCGCGTGGCGATGCGCATCCTGAGGGCGTTCTCGGCGTTCTGCCGGGCCATCTCGACCCAGCGATGCTTGCGCCCCCGCTGAACGTCCCGCAAGGCGACTTTTCGACCGGCTCGGGCCCCCAGGGCGCTGGCCAGCGGCTCCGCGTCGGGCACCGGTAGCGAAGTGAGGATCTCCCGCGGCGGCGCCCGGTCTAGGTAGTGCTGAGCCAGGAAGGCGCCGAGCACCTCGGCAGGCTCGTCGAGCGGCGCACGGGGAAAGAAATGCGAGGTCCCCAGACTCTGCCCCCCCCGCACGAACATGAGCGCAATGCAGGTGTCAGGCCCCGCGGTGGCGACGGCCACCACGTCGGCCTCCCCGCCGGCCGCGCCGGCCACCGACTGCTGGGCCTGCAGCTGCGCCAGCGCCGACAGCTGGTCGCGCAGCGCGGCGGCGCGCTCGAACCGCAACTCGACTGCCGCCTGTTCCATCTCCGCACTGAGCCTCGCCGTGACCTCGGTGCTCTTGCCGTCGAGCACGAGCGACACGGCCTCCACGTCCCGGGCGTAGTCGTCCCGGCTGATCAGGCCGACGCAGGGAGCCGAGCAGCGCCCGATCTGGTGCTCGAGACACGGGCGGCTGCGGTTCGCGAAGAAGCTGTCCTTGCAGCCGCGGAGCCGGAACAGCTTCTGCAGCTGGCGAGTCGTGGCGCGCACGGCCCGCGCGTCGGGGAAGGGCCCGAACAGGCGGCCCGGCGGCTGCCGGGGACCGCGGTACACCGAGAGCCGCGGGTACTCGTGCGCGGACAGAAGCACGTACGGGAAGCTCTTGTCGTCGCGCAGGACGACGTTGTAGCGCGGCCGGTGCGCCTTGATCAGGTTGTACTCGAGCAGCAGCGCCTCTGTCTCGGATTGGGTCACCGTCACCTCGACCGAGGTGACGTGGCGCATCAGCGCGGCCACCTTCGGGCTCAGGTCACCGCGGAAGTAGCTGGCCACCCGGGCACGCAGGCTCCTTGCCTTGCCGACGTAGAGGATCTTCCCGCCAGCGTCGAGCATGCGATAGACGCCCGGGGAGACCGGCAGCGTGGCCACGAACGCTTTCGGGTCGAATTCAGTCACGACGACACCCGCCTCAGCGGTCCAGCAATTCCCGGGCCCGGCCGACTACCCGCGCGAACATCTCGTTCGTCAGCCGCCGGGTCTGCGTGTTGTAGCGGCTGCAGTGGTAGGAGTCGAGCAGCACCCGGCCTGCGGCCAGGGCATGCTCGGCGCCGTGCGCGAAGCGCGCCGCCGCGGGCTTGATCCCGAGCGCCCGCAACACCGCCGCATGCGCGATCGCGCCGAGCGCAAGCACCACGCCACCATCGAGTGCATCGAGCTCGCGTGCGAGGTAGCCGCTGCACCGGGACACCTCGGCGGGCGTGGGCTTGTTCGCCGGCGGCAGGCAGCGCACGGCGTTGGTGATGCGGCAATGGATGAGCTGCAGGCCATCGTCCGCCGCCGCCGACACAGGCCGGTCCGCGAAGCCGAAGTCGTACAGGGTGCGGTAAAGGAGGATTCCGGCGTGATCGCCGGTGAAAGGCCGGCCCGTGCGGTTGGCGCCGTGCATGCCTGGCGCGAGGCCGACGATCAGCAGGCGGGGCCGCTCGACGCCGAAAGACGGGACGGGTGCGGCGTGATAGCCGGGATGTTCGCGCCGGACACCGGACAGGAAGCCGGCGAGCCGCGGGCAACGCACACAGGCGGGATCGAACTCCCGGGAGTCTGGCGCATTCCGGGCGGGGCCCCTGCCCCGCCCGGGAATCCCGCAACTCACCTGGCCGTCGCGGCTCAGGCGTGCTCGCCGTGGAACTGCTCTTCCTCCGTCGAACCCTTGAGCGCCGTCACCGACGACTGGCCACCCTGGATGACGGTCGTGACGTCGTCGAAGTAGCCCGTACCGACCTCCTGCTGGTGCGACACGAACGTATAGCCACGGTCACGCGCCGCGAACTCCGGCTCCTGCACCTTCTCGACATAGGCCGTCATGCCGTCCTTCGCGTAGGCCTGGGCGAGGTCGAACATGTTGAACCACATAGAGTGGATGCCGGCCAGCGTGATGAACTGGTACTTGTAGCCCATCGCGCCGAGTTCGCGCTGGAACTTGGCGATGGTCGCGTCGTCGAGGTTCTTCTTCCAGTTGAACGAGGGCGAGCAGTTGTAGGCGAGCAGCTTGCCGGGGTACTGCTTGCGGATGGCCTCCGCGAACTGGCGCGCGAACTCGAGATCCGGCGTTCCGGTCTCGCACCACACCATGTCGGCGTACGGCGCGTAGGCCAGGCCACGGGAGATCGCCTGGCCGATGCCCTTCTTGGTCTTGTAGAAGCCTTCCGCCGTGCGCTCGCCGGTCAGGAAGGGCTTGTCGTTCTCGTCAACGTCGCTCGTCAGCAGGTCGGCCGCCTCGGCGTCCGTGCGCGCGAGGATGACCGTCGGCACACCCATCAGGTCGGCCGCGAGCCGCGCGGCCACCAGCTTCTGCACGGCTTCCTGCGAGGGCACCAGCACCTTGCCGCCCATGTGGCCGCACTTCTTCACGGACGCGAGCTGGTCCTCGAAGTGCACCCCGGCCGCACCAGCGCGGATCATGGACTTCATCAGCTCGAAGGCGTTCAACACGCCGCCGAAGCCGGCCTCCGCGTCCGCGACGATCGGCGCGAAGAAGTCGACGTAGCCTGGCTTGCCGGGGCCGATGCCGCGCGCGCACTGGATCTCGTCGGCCCGCTTGAAGGCGTTGTTGATGCGCTCCACCACGGCGGGCACGGAGTTGACCGGATACAGCGACTGGTCGGGATACATCGCCATGTAGGTGTTGTTGTCGGCCGCCACCTGCCAGCCCGACAGGTAGATGGCCTTGATGCCGGCCTTTACCTGCTGCATCGCCTGGCCTCCCGTGAGGGCGCCGAGACAGTTGATGTACGGCTCCGTATTGACGAGCCTCCAGAGCTTCTCCGCGCCGTGGCGCGCGAGCGTGTGCTCGATGTGGAGGCTGCCCCGCAGGCGCACCACGTCCTCGGCGGTGTAGGCGCGTTCGACGCCCTTCCAGCGCGGATCGTCGTTCCATTCCTTGCGAAGCTGCTCGGCGGTCTTCAGGGTCATGGCGGTTTCCTTGGATAGTGATGGCCCCGGAGGCGGGGCCCGGGGGGTCATTCGATCTCGCGGTAGGCCGTGAGGGTCAGGAAGGTCTCGAATCGCGGCTTGGCGGTGAGCTCGTCCACGAGTCTCGCGGCGTGCTCGTAGTGACCTGCCGCAAAGGCGGAATCACCCACCTCGCCGCGGATCTTCCCGAGCTCCTCCCGCGTGACGGCACGCACCAGCTCGAGCGTGACGCTGCGCCCGTCGGCGAGCTTCGAGCCGTGTTGCACCCACTGCCACAGCTGCGCCCGGGAGATCTCGGCCGTCGCCGCGTCCTCCATCAGGTTGTGGATGGGCACGCAGCCGTTGCCGCCGAGCCAGGCCGCCATGTAGCGGATGCTGACGTCCACGTTGCTGCGCAGGCCACCCTCGGTGATCTCGCCCATGGGTACGGCCAGCAGGTCGGCCGCGCCGACGTTCACGTCCTCGCGCAGACGGTGCAGGTTGTTCGATGTCGGCATGAGACGGTCGAAGACCTCCATGGCGACCGGCACGAGTCCCGGATGCGCGACCCAGGTGCCGTCGTGGCCGTCGCCGGCCTCGCGCTCCTTGTCGGCGCGCACCTTGGCGATGGCCTGCTCGTTTGCAGCCGGGTCACCCTTGATCGGGATCTGGGCCGCCATGCCGCCCATCGCGAAGGCCCCGCGACGGTGGCAGGTCTTGATGACGAGCTGCGAATAAGAACGCAGGAAGTGCGTCGTCATCGTCACCTGCCCTCGGTCGGGCAGCACGAAGTCCGGCCGGTGGCTGAACTTCTTGATGAAGCTGAAGATATAGTCCCAGCGGCCGCAGTTCAGGCCCGCCGAATGGTCGCGAAGTTCCCACAGGATCTCATCCATCTCGAAGGCGCCGAGGATGGTCTCAATCAACACTGTCGCGCGGATGCTGCCGTGCGGCACGCCGCAGTATTGCTGCGCGAAGGTGAAGACATCATTCCACAGACGCGCCTCCAGGTGGCTCTGCATCTTCGGCAGGTAAAAATACGGCCCGGA
>JBBINN010000113.1:4705-9457 GCA_037443885.1 Gammaproteobacteria bacterium
CTCGATCAGGACGGTGACCTTGACCGTTCCATGGGCGATGCCGAGGCGCTGCTCGGAGAAGGCGATGACGTCGTCCCAGAGGCGGGCTTCGAGGTGGCTCTCGAGCTTGGGCAGGTAGAAGTACGGGCCCGTGCCGCGGGCCTTGAGCGCGTCTGCGTTGTGGAACAGGTACAGCCCGAAGTCCACGAAGGCACCCGGCACCGGGCCGCCGTCGAGCAGCCAGTGTTTCTCGTAGAGATGCCAGCCGCGGGGCCGAACCAGCAGCACGGCAGTGCGCTCGTTCAGGCGGTACTGCTTGCCTTCCGGGCTCGAGAACGAGATGGTCCGCCGCACCGCGTCATGCAGATTCACCTGTCCCTGGATCACGTTGAACCAGCTCGGGCAGAGCGAGTCCTCGCAGTCCGCCATGAAGACCTTCGCGCCAGAGTTCAGCGCGTTGATCACCATCTTCCGGTCGGTGGGACCCGTGATCTCCACGCGCCTGTCGAGCAGGTCCGCGGGGATGCCCGCGATCTTCCACTCCGACTCCCGGACGCTTCGCGTCCCGGGCAGGAAGTCGGGCAGATTGCCAGCGTCGATCTCCGCCTGCCGGCTTTCGCGCCGCTCTAGCAACTCGGTCACGCGGGGCCCGAAACGGCGCGCGAGCTCATTCACGAACTCGATCGCCGGCCGGCTCAGGACCGTTTCCCATCCCGTTTCGACCGGGGCCGAAAAGCGCGTACCATCGGGCAACTCGATACCAGGCTGGGTGGGCACGTCTAAGTACCTGTTTCGTTGGGGTTAACTATTATTGCAAATCGTATGCAACGCTCGGCTGAGGCGCATCCGGAAAGGCCCCAAGGCTGGCTGGTTATTTTGCAGCGCAGCAGGATATCAGCCCCGCGCAGGTCCGCAAGTTCAACCAAGGTCGCGCGGCCCGGCAGGCGCGGCGCCGCGGCGCAATCACCGGTCCGTTGACGGCCCTGGACTCAGGAACAACCCGCCACGATCACCCATGACGACGCTGCTCTTCAACAAGCCCTGCGGGGTTCTGACCAAGTTTACGGACGCTGGTGGCCGGCCTACGCTCGCCGACTGGGTCCACGTTCCCGGTGTCTATCCGGCCGGGCGACTCGATCAGGACAGCGAGGGATTGGTCGTTCTCACCAGCGACGGCCGGTTGCAGGCGCAGATCGCACATCCCCGCCACCATTGGCCCAAGACCTACTGGGCCCAGGTGGAGGGCCTGGCCACGCAGGCAGCGCTCGGGCAGCTGCGCCACGGCATTCTCCTGACGGACGGCGCGACGCTGCCGGCGCAGGCAGAGTCCATCCCGGAGCCGTCCGGCCTGTGGCCCCGCAACCCGCCGATCCGGTTCCGGAAACACATCCCGACCTCCTGGATCCGGTTGACGCTGCGGGAAGGTCGGAACCGGCAGGTCCGCCGCATGACGGCGGCCGTTGGTTTCCCTACGCTGCGGCTGGTGCGCTGGTCGATCGGCCCCTGGACGCTCGAAGACCTCCAGCCCGGCCAGTGGCGCGAGGTGGACCCCGCCGCGGCCGTCCCGCTCAGGCCCGCCGCTGACTCGCAATGAGCATCGCGAGTTCCAACGCCTGCTCGCAGTTGAGCCTCGGATCGACGGTAGTGCGGTAGGCCCGCGCGAGGTCCACGTCGGAGAGCCCGCGTGCACCGCCGGTGCACTCGGTCACGTCGTCTCCCGTCAGCTCGCAGTGCACGCCACCCAGAACCGAGCCTAGCTCGTGGTGGATGCGGAAGGCGGCCTGCACCTCGCTCAGGATGCTCTCGAACCGGCGCGTCTTGACGCCGCTCGCGGTCGACTCGGTGTTGCCGTGCATGGGGTCGCATACCCACAGGACGCGCCGGCCCGTCCGGCGGACGGCCTCGACCATGCGCGGCAGCGCACGCTCGATGTCCTTCGCCCCGAGGCGGTGGATGAGGGTCAGCCGGCCCGCTTCGTTGTCCGCGTTCAGCGCTTCGACCAGCCCCTGCAGCCAGGCGTCGTCCATGGCAGCACCGACCTTGACCGCGACCGGGTTCGAAATTCCCCGGAAATACTCGACGTGCGCCCCGTCGACGGCGGCCGTGCGCATGCCGATCCACGGGAAGTGCGTGGACAGGTTGTACCAGCGGTTGCGCCGGGGAATGAAGCGCGTCTGCGCCTGCTCGTAGAGCAGCAGCAGCCCCTCGTGGCTCGAATAGAAGCGCGCCTGCGAGGTTTCGTGTATCGGGCCGCCCGAGATAGCCTCGAAGAAATCCAGCGCATCCGAGATCGAGTCGACGATCTTCTGGTAGGCCTCGCGCGAGGGCGCGTGCTGCATGAAGTTGAGATCCCAGTACTCCGGGTGATGCAGGTCGGCGAAGCCGCCGTCCACCAGCGCGCGCACGAAGTTCAGGGTAAGCGCGGCGCGCTCGTAGCCGCGCAGCAGCAGCTCCGGGTCCGGCTCGCGCTCCTCGGCCGTGAATCCCGCGCGGTTGACGTTGTCGCCGCGGTAGCTCGGCAGCGTGAGGCCGTCGCGGGATTCGACTTCGGCAGAACGCGGCTTGGCGTACTGCCCGGCCATCCGGCCGACGCGGATGACCGGCTTCTTCAACCCGTGCAGCAGCACAAGGCTCATCTGCAGCAGGATCTTCAGCTGCTTGGCGATGCGTGAAGACTCGCAGTCCGAGAAGCTCTCGGCGCAATCACCGCCCTGCAGCAGGAAGCGCTTGCCTTCCTCCGCCTCGGCGAGCTGTCGGCGCAGTTCGTCAACCTCCCAGGAGACGACGATCGGCGGCAGCGCCGCGAGCTGGACCAGCACCCGCTCGAGCCTGGCCGGATCGGCGTAGCGCGGCTGCTGGGCGGCCGGGCGTGCTTGCCAGCTCGTTGGCGACCAGGACTGCAGGGGAACAGCGGTATCCATGCGGGGGGATGCTACACCGTTCCGCTGCACCGCAAAACGTGGCCATGTCGGTGGTGTATACCGCGGCCTCTTGGCAGAATGCCGCCCCTCATCGCGGCCGCCGGCCGCCGTGGCCCCGGGGGATCCATGCATCGTGTACTCGTACTGGGCGCCGGCAAGATCGGGGCGCTCATCTCCGGCCTTCTCGCCGAGTCCGGCGACTACAGCGTCGACCTGGCCGACGTGGATGGGGCTGCGGCGAGTGCCGTCACGGCGGCCCACCGCCTGCCTAACGTCACGGCTTTCGCTCTCGACGCCCGCGACCGGGCGGCCCTGGCCGCGCAACTGGACCAGCGCCCGGTGGACGCCGTCGTTTCATCGCTCCCGTACTACTGCAACGTCGCCGTGGCCGAGGCAGCCAGGACAGCGGGGATACACTACTTCGACCTGACCGAGGACGTCGCGGTCACCCGCCGGGTGCGTGACATCGCTGCCGGCGCCGCCACCGCCTTCGTGCCCCAGTGCGGCCTCGCGCCGGGCTTCGTGTCCATTGCCGCCAGCGAGCTTATGGACCATTTCGACCGGCTGCGCTCGGCGAAGCTGCGCGTGGGAGCGCTGCCGCAGCACCCGAACAACGTCCTGAAGTATTCGCTCACCTGGTCCACCGAGGGTCTCATCAACGAGTACGGCAACCCCTGCCTGGCGGTGGACGACGGCCGCGTGATCCAGGTTGCCCCGCTCGAGGGACTCGAGGAGATCGAGATCGACGGCAAGCCCTACGAGGCCTTCAACACCTCGGGCGGTCTAGGCTCGCTCGCCGAGACCTGGGCCGGTCGCTGCGAGCAGATGAACTACAAGACGATGCGCTACCCGGGGCACTGCGAGCGCATGCGGCTGCTCATGAACGACCTGAAGCTCAACGAGGACCGCGGCACGCTGAAGCGCATCCTCGAGAACGCCGTGCCGCAGACACTTCAGGACGTCGTGATCATCTACGTGGCGATCACAGGCTGGCAGGCCGGCGAGCTGCGCGAGGAGAACTACGTGAGCCGCATCTACCCGCAGGAGATCGCGGGCCGGCTCTGGTCCGCCATCCAGGTGACCACCGCCGCGGGCATCACGGCCGTCGTGGACACGGTGCTCTCCGACGCGGGCGCCTACCGTGGCTTCGTCGCGCAGGAGCGGTTCCGCCTGCCCCGCGTCCTCGCCAACCGCTTCGGACGCTGGTACGTTCTCGGCACGGACAAGTCTGTCTCGGGCCGCGTCGTCGTCGAGGGCCGCGCCGCGCAGCAGCGACTGGTCGCAGGACACTGACCATGGATACCACCGCACTGCTTGCACGCCTAGGCCTCAGGGACGTCAACCCGGGCGCGTGGTCGGGCGACGGCGGTTGGTGCGCCGACACGTCGCTCGCCCCGATCGAGTCAGTCAACCCGGCGACCGGCACCGTGATCGCCCGCGTCCAGCCCGCCGGCCCGGCCGAACTGGAGTGTGTGATCGCCTCTGCGGTCGAGGCGTTCCGTGCGTGGCGCCAGGTGCCGGCGCCGCGGCGCGGCGAGGCGGTGCGCCTGATGGGCGAGGCGCTGCGCGCGCACAAGGACGACCTCGGCAGCCTGGTCACGCTCGAGATGGGCAAGATCAAGGCCGAGGGCGACGGCGAGGTGCAGGAGATGATCGATATCGCCGACTTCGCCGTCGGCCAGTCGCGCATGCTCTACGGCCTGACCATGCATTCGGAGCGGGCCCACCACCGCATGTACGAGCAGTGGCACCCGCTCGGCGTCGCCGGGATCCTGTCGGCCTTCAACTTCCCGGTGGCGGTGTGGGCGTGGAACGCCTTTCTCGCCGCGATCTGCGGCGACAGCTGCGTGTG
>JBBINN010000114.1:0-9332 GCA_037443885.1 Gammaproteobacteria bacterium
GCGATTGCAATGCGGCCGCCACGCGGCCGCAACGGCTCCGCCATCGTATCTTCAACATGGCCCCTTAACGTGCGCGCTCCTCGCCGGCGCGCATGGTGCGCGCTCGTGGCGATTGCGCAACAAGGGGAAGAGCGTGAACAGCAGGAATGGCGTGGCGAAGGCGGTCCGTCGGTCGCTCGGCGTGGCGCCGCTGATGTTGGTGTCCGGGCTGGCGCTGGCCGACGAGGCCGCGGCCACCGGGCCGGTGCTCGAGGAGATCGTGGTGTTCGGCCGCGGCGAGACGCGCCAGGTGCAGAGCGTCTCCGCGGTGCAGATCGGGCAGCTTCCGCCCGGCACCAGCCCGATCCGGGCGGTCGCCAAGCTGCCGGGCGTGAACTTCCAGTCGGCCGATCCCTTCGGCGCCTACGAGTGGTCCACGCGGATCTCCATCCGCGGCTTCAACCAGAACCAGCTCGGCTTCACGCTCGACGGCGTGCCGCTCGGCGACATGTCCTATGGCAACCACAACGGTCTGCACGCGAGCCGCGCCGTGTCGTCCGAGAACGTCGGGCGCATCATCGTGTCGCAGGGCGCCGGTGCCCTCGACACTGCCTCGACCAGCAATCTCGGTGGCACCCTCGAGTTCCTCACCGACGACCCGGGGAGCGAGTTCGGTATCCGCGGCGCACTCACCGGCGGCAGCGACAGCATGCTGCGGGCGTTCATACGGCTCGACAGCGGCGAGCTCGGCAACGTCGGCACGCGCGCCTACCTGAGCTACACCGACCAGGAAATGGATAAGTGGAAGGGCGGTGGCGTGCAGGAGCAGCAGCAGGTGAACCTCAAGCTGGTGCAGCCGATCGGCCAGGCGCTGCTGACCGGCTACTACTCGTGGTCGGACCGTGCCGAGCAGGACTACCAGGACCTGTCGCTCGACATCATCAGCCGTCTCGGGCCGAACAACGACAACTTCTTCCCTGACTGGAACGCGGCGGTGGCCGCGGCCGACGCCTGCGCCGCGGCCGGCTTCAACGCGAACATCTGTGACGACCAGTACTGGAACGCCTCCGGGCTGCGCGAGGACACGCTCGGTTACCTGCGGCTCGACCTGCCCATCGGCGAGAACGTGGCCGTCGCCGTGACCGCCTACCTCCACGAGAACGAGGGCATGGGCCTCTGGGGCACGCCCTACGTGCCGACGCCCGGCGGCGCGCCGCTCTCGGTGCGCACGACCGAATAAGAGATCGACCGCCAGGGCGTGATCGCCGCGTTGACCTGGAACATCGGCTCGCACGAGATCAATGGCGGCATCTGGTACGAGGACAACGACTTCGACCAGGCGCGCCGCTTCTATGGCGAGCCCAGCCGCTCGGGGCCGACGCGTTCGTTCCTCGAGTTCCAGCAGGACCCGTTCTTCACGCAGTGGCAGTACACGTTCAACACCAAGACCACGCAGCTGCACCTGCAGGACACGTGGTCGGTCACCGACTCGCTGAAGCTCAATTTCGGCTTCAAGTCCGTCAAGGTCGAGAACGAGGGCGAGCCCATCATCGCGACCGGCGGCGCCATCAACCAGCAGAGCTCGATCGAGGCCGAGGACAGCTTCATCCCGCAGGTCGGCGTCACCTGGACCATCAGCGACGCCCATGAGGTCTTCGCCTCCTACGCCGAGAACATGCGGGCGTTCGTCTCCGCGGCGACCGCCGGGCCGTTCAGCACCACCCAGGCCGGCTTCGACGCGATCGTCGGCAGCCTCGAGCCCGAGACGTCGAAGACCTACGAGCTGGGCTGGCGTTTCCGCCTCGGCAGCGTGCAGGGCGTCGCTTCCGTCTACCAGGTGGACTTCGAGGATCGCCTGCTCGCGATCTCGCTGGGCTCGAGCATCGTCGGCGCGCCGTCGGCGCTCGCCAACGTTGGGTCGGTGGAGACCAAGGGCTTCGAGGTCGGCGTGCTGTGGGAGCCGATCGAGCACGTAACCGTCTTCGGCAGCTACAGCTACACCGACTCGACCTACCAGGACGACGTCGTGACCGGCACGGGTGCCGTCATCCCGACCGGGGGCAAGACCGTGGTGGACACGCCCGAGAACATGCTGAAGGGCGAGATCGGCTACGACAACGGCAGCCTGTTCGCGAAGGTCGGGCTGGACTACATCGACGACCGTTACTTCACCTACCTCAACGACCAGAAGGTCGACTCGCGCACGCTGGTGGACCTCTCGCTCGGCTACCGCATGAGGGACCTCGGCTTCCTGCGGCAGCTGACGATCCAGGCCAACGTGACCAACGCGTCCGACGAGGACTACATCTCGACGGTCGGCTCCGGCGGCTTCGGCAACTCCGGCGACCGGCAGACGCTGCTCACCGGTGCGCCACGCCAGTACTTCATCACGCTGGACGGGCGGTTCTGAGCATGGCCGACTTCGATCCGTCGCGCCGGGAGTGGCTGCGCCAGTCGCTGGCTCTCGGCGGCGCGGTGGCCGCCGGCATGGCGGGAGCAGGTCGCGCGGGCGCCGGGGCTTCCCCGGCGCCCGACCCGCACCCCGCGGCGGCGCGCACGATCACCCGCATCGGCTTCGGCTCCTGCGCGAAGCAGGACAAGCCGCAGCCGATCTGGGACGCCGTCAATGCCCTCGAGCCGGAAGTCTTCGTCTTCCTCGGCGACAACATCTACGGCGACACGGTGGATATGGCGGAGCTCGCGGCCAAGTACGACATGCTCGGCGCGATACCCGGCTTCCGGCGCCTGCGTGAGCGAACGCAGGTGCTGGCGGTCTGGGACGACCACGACTACGGTGAGAACGACGCCGGTGCCGAGTACCCGATGAAAGAGGAGTCGCGGCGCATCTTCTGCGACTTCTGGGGCGAGCCTGCCGACTCGCCGCGCCGCAGCCGGGACGGGATCTACGCGGCCTACGTGTTCGGGCCACCCGGCCGGCGAGTGCAGTTCATCCTGCCGGACCTGCGCTTCAACCGCACGCCGATCCTGGAGCGCGATCTCGCCGGCACCGAGTACAAGGTCTGGGCGGAGTCGCTGCACGAGGCCGGCAGGCCGGTCCCGGGGCCCTACGAGCGCAACCCGGAGCCCGCGGCGACGATGCTCGGCGAGAACCAGTGGCGCTGGCTGGAGGCGCAGCTCGCCGTGCCCGCCGAGCTTCGCATCCTGTGCTCCAGCCTGCAGGTGGTCGCCGACTTCCCGGGATGGGAAGCCTGGATCAACTACGCCCACGACCACCAGCGGCTCATCGAGGCGATCCGCCGGCAGCGCGCGAATGGGCTTTTCTGCATCAGCGGCGACACCCACTACGCCGAGCTGGCGCGGCTGGACGTCAACGTGCCCTATCCCCTGTGGGACCTGACCTCGAGCGGCCTCACGGAGGTCTGGCCCGTGCTGCCGCCGAATGCGCTGCGGGTCGGCGAGGCGTATCGGGACGTCAACTTCGGCTGGATCGAGATCGACTGGAGTCGGCGCCGGCCCGCGGTCCGGCTGCAGATCCGCGATGCCGACGGCGAGGTCCGCCTCGAGCATCTGCTGGACGCTTCCCTGCTCGCGACTTGACCTGCGGCCGTGGCGCCCGTTGACCGGTTCGACCGCCGGGTTCAGACTTCCGCGACCGCCTCCGACGAGGCGACTTCCGGAGCGGCTCCTGTCATGCGCGTCCTGATTCTCCTCGTGTCCGTGGCGGGTATCGCGGCCTGCGCGTCGTCGCCGCCGCAGTCGCCGGCGCCCGCCGCTGCGTCACCGGAGGTCGCCGCGGCGCCGGCGGCGGCCGCTGCTGCGCCTGCTGACGGCGAGGCGGCGTTTCAGCCGCCGGCCGGCTACAAGGCGCGCGTGCGCAACGGCCAGCAGGTCTACTGCCGGGAGATCGTCCCGGCGGGCACCATGATCAAGCGTCAGGAGTGCTTCACCGAGCAGCAGCTCGCCGCCATCGAGCAGGCGAACAGGGCCTATCGGGAGGACATGCGCAAGCAAGGCGTGATCTGCGCCGACGCACGCTGCTCCGGCTCCTGATCGATTCCAGCCTGGTCGCGGCGGGCTCCTGCTCGCCGCGGCGCACCCGCGGGCGCGAGGCGTGCCGCGTGTTAGCCGAGCGCCGGCTTCATGATGCCGAGCCACGCCGACAGCAGGATCCCCGCCCAGATCGCCAGCACCCACGGCCGGCAGCGGGCGAGGCCGTCGATCATGAGCCTGTCGCTCTCGGGCGTCGGCCCGGTCGTGGCGAGCGTCCGGAAACCCTCGATGAAGGGCGGCAGCAGGCGGCGGATCATCAGGCCGCAGAAGATCAGGAACGCGAAGATCAGCAGCTTCGCCGAGAACCACTCCAGGCCGGCGAGCCGCCCGGTCCAGTGCGAGTGCGCGACGGACGCGACGATCGACGCGATCACGATCCAGCGGAACCAGACGTCGATCCGCTTGAGCGTTTGGCCCGCGGCCGAGCCTTCCTTCGCGTGCACGAGCACCACGAGCGCGAGCCACACCGGGCCGAGCAGCACGATCGCCACCATTTCCCAGGTCGGGTGCGTGATCCCGATCAGCTCCGCCAGGATGCCGCCGACGGTGAGCATCAGCGCCATGCAGTAGCGCGGCAGCATGTCTAGGTCGAGGAAGATCTTCGCCGCGGTCATGCGGGCGTCGCGCGAGAGCTTCGGATTCACCACGAAGCTGCTCGAGTAGAACACGCCGGCGTCGCCGCCGAGCCAGTACACGAACAGCAGCAGGTGCAGGAAGCGCGCGAGACCGTGCGCGAAGCCGATGTCTTCCAAGGCCGGAGCTCCGAACGGGTGGACTGCGGCGAGGTTAGCGGCTCGGGGCCGGGACGGGAAGCGCCGAGCGTCGGGTCAGAGCCGGCGCGGGCGCGGGTCGCCCGGTATCAGCTCGAAGCTCGCGAGCGTCTCCCGGCCGCTGCGCGGGTCGCGCATGTCGGCGATGCCCACGATGTCTGCGTGCAGCCGGTCGGGGGCGACATCGCAGCGGATGTAGCCGCAGTGGTTGCCGTCGTGGAAGGCAATGTGCGGGTTGAGCTCGAGCCGCTCGGGCCGGTGGGTGTTCGAGGTCGCGATCGAAGAGGTGACGAATTCGGACGCCACCATCCGCCCGCGCGCATCGGGTACCGCGTTCACCCAGAAGGAATGGATGTCGCCCGTCAGCACGACCGGGTTGCCGGCCCGGTGACTGCGCAGCGAGTCGAGCAGGCGCTCTCGCGCGGCCGGGTACCCCGACCAGGCATCGGTCCAGATGCGCGGAGACTCGCGGCTGCCCTCGATCATCGGCGCGAACATCACGGCCTGGGCGAGCAGGTTCCAGCTCGCGCGGCTCGCGGCCAGCGCGCCGTCCAGCCAGCGCTCCTGCTCGGCGCCGAGCATGGTCCGCGCCGGGTCCTCGAGGGCGGCCCTGCAGGCGGGTTCGGTCGGGTCCACCCGCTCGCCGCCACCCGTTCCGCCCGGGCGCAGCTTGCGATCGCTGGTGGTGTCGCAGGTCCATTCCGTCGGCTGCGTCGAGCAGGCCTGCGGCGAGCGGTACTGCCGGGTGTCGAGCAGGTAGAAGCGGGCCAGCGAGCCCCAGTCCACCGTGCCCCAGAGCCGCATGGCGCCAGCCGGCAGGAGCCGCGACGGCCGCACCGGCATGTGCTCGAACCAGGCCTTGTAGGCGGCCGCCCGGCGCTCCAGGAAGGCCGTGCGGACCGGCTCGCCGCCGCACAGTTCCCGTTCGCTGGTCAGGCCTGCATAGTCGTTCTCGACCTCGTGGTCGTCCCAGACCAGCAGCCACGGGCAGGCCGCATGGGCCGCCTGCAGGTCGGGATCCAGGCGGTAATGGGCGTAGATGCGGCGGTAATCGTCGAGCGTGAAGGCCTCGTCCGCGTGGAATTGCCGCACGCGCTGCTGTCCGCCCGAGTACTCGTAGATGTAGTCGCCGAGCGTGAGCATCAGGTCGAGGCCGTCGTCCGCCATGTACCGGTAGGCGGAGAAGAAGCCCTGCTCGTAGTGGGCGCAGGAGGAGACGCCGAAGCGCAGCCGCTCGACCTGCGCGCCCGCAGCCGGCGCCGTGACGGCGCGGCCCACCGGGCTCTCGTAGCGGCCGAGCCGGAAGCGGTAGAAGTATTCGCTTCCTGGCGCGAGTCCGCTCACCTCGACGTGCACCGCGTGGGCCAGGTGCGGCCTCGCGAAGGCCGTTCCGCTGGCCGCGACCGTGGCGAAGTCGGGCCGGGTCGCCACCTCCCAGTTGACCTCGAACACTGTGGAACCCAGCCACTGGGGCTGGTGCGGCTCCGGCGCCACGCGGGTCCACAGCACGAAGCCATCGGCCGTCGGCTCGCCGGAGGCGACGCCGAGCTGGAAGGGATCGGAGCGGAAGCGCACCGCGGCGGCGAGGCGCTCGAACGGGGCGAAGGCGAGGGCGGAGGCGGCGATGGCGCGGGCGAGGAACCGGCGGCGGGACAGCGGCATGCGGACGGTCCGGCGTGAGGGGAGCGCCGACCTTAATGGCTGGCCGTTAAGGCTGCAATCGGGCGGAGAGAGAAGGAAGAAGGGACAGTGCCCATTGCGTTGCAGGCCGCGGCCGCGTGACGGCGCGCGGGGAGAAAGGGGACATTCCCTTCGAACTCTCCCGCCACTGGGCAGGACCTGGCGGTCCCAAGGGAAAGTTCGAAGGGAATGTCCTCTTTCTCCTATATCCCGGCGCCTGACTCGAAGCCCGATTCCTGCGGCTCGGCCTGGTAGACGCGGGAGTCGGGCGGCACGCTGTGCGTGAGCCACACGTTGCCGCCGATGACGCTGCCCCGGCCGATGCGCACGCGTCCGAGCACGGTCGCGCTGGCGTAGATGGTGACGTCGTCCTCGACGATGGGGTGGCGCGGCTGGCCCTTGACCAGGTGGCCGGACTCGTCCACCTGGAAGCTCTTTGCGCCGAGCGTCACGCCCTGGTAGAGCGTCACGCGGTCGCCGATCACGGCCGTCTCGCCGATCACCACGCCCGTGCCGTGGTCGATGAAGAACTCCCGACCGACGCTCGCGCCCGGGTGGATGTCGATGCCCGTCAGCCGGTGCGAGTGCTCGGCGATGAGGCGAGGCAGCAGCGGCACCTGCTCGCGCTGCAGCACGTGGGCGATGCGGTGGCGGGTGATGGCGAACACGCCCGGGAAGGCGTAGATCGCCTCCACCGGGTCACGGCACGAGGGATCGCCGCGGTAGGCGGCCCAGGCGTCCTCGAACAGTCGCTCGCGCAGCTCGGGCAGGGAGTCGAACAGCACGCCCGCCGTGGCGTGGCTGGCCGCGTCGCGCTCCGCGGCGCCGCGCTCGCGTGCCTCCAGACGGTCGCCGAAATCGAGCGCGAGCCTGACCTGGGCGGCGAGCTGTGGCTCGAGCGATTCGAGTTCGGTCCCTATCCAGCGCCGTCGCTCGGCGGCGCCGCAGCAGGTTTCCGGGTGCATTTCCACCGCCAGCAGGTCATGCAGGCGCTCGACCGCGGCGAGGACGGCCTCCCGGTCCGGCAGTGCGCCTGCGCCGAGCGCCTCGTAGCCCCGCCGCGTGACGGGGCGGGTGAGCCCGGAGATGCGGGGGGCGTTGCGCAAGACGGACTCAGCGGTTGACGACCAGCTTCAGGTCCTGCGGCGCTTCCTCGTACAGCCAGGTCGAGAGGTAGCGCTCGCCGAAGCTCGGGATGATCACGACGATGAGCTTGCCGCGGTTCTGCTCGCGCGCGGCGATCTTGAGCGCGGCGGCCAGCGCCGCCCCGGCGCTGATGCCGACCAGCACGCCTTCCTCCCGGCCGAGGCGGCGCGCGTAGTCGCCTGCCTCCTCGTTGGTGACCTGCACGATCTCGTCGACGATGCCGGTGTTGAGCACCTCGGGCACGAAGCCCGCGCCGATACCCTGGATCTTGTGCGGACCGGGCGCGCCGCCCGATAGCACCGGGCTCGCCGCGGGCTCCACGGCGACGGCCAGGAAGGATGGCTTGCGGGCCTTGATCACTTCGGCGACGCCTGTGATGGTGCCGCCCGTGCCGACGCCGGAGACGAGGATGTCCACCTGCCCGTCGGTGTCTGCCCAGATCTCCTCCGCTGTGGTGCGGCGGTGGATCTCCGGGTTCGCAGGGTTGGTGAACTGGCCGACCAGCAGGAAGCGCTCCGGGTCGCTCGCGACGATCTCGTGGGCCTTCGCGATCGCGCCCTTCATGCCCTTGGCGCCCTCGGTCAGCACCAGCTCGGCGCCGAAGGCCTGCAGCATGCGCCGTCGCTCGAGGCTCATGGTCTCGGGCATTGCCAGCACCAGCCGGTAGCCCTTGGCCGCGGCCACGAAGGCCAGCCCGATGCCGGTGTTGCCGCTGGTGGGCTCGACGAGCACGGTCTCAGGCCCGATCTTTCCCTGCCGCTCCAGCGACTCGATCATGCTCACCGCGATGCGGTCCTTGACGCTCGAGCAGGGATTGAAGAACTCCAGCTTCAGCACGACGCGCCCGGGCAGGCCCTGGCCGAGTTTCTTGAGGCCCACGAGCGGCGTGCGGCCGATGGTGTCGAGGATGCTGTCGTAGATGCGTGCCATGGGGCGACTCCCGCGAATGCGAACAAAGTGCTGGCGGCCCATTGCGGGGCCGGGATCCTCCAAGCCTAGACCCCGCATGGCAGGGCCGGAAATGCCCGCTTGGCCTGCCGCGATGCCTCGCGGTTATGCGCGGACTGGGGCGGCTCAACGACGCGCCGGGAACTGCTCCAGCATCGCCCGCGCCGCAGTGAGAACGCCGCGGCGAAACTCCCGGCGCGTGGTGGTCGTGCCGGAGGCCGTCGCCTGCCACAGCACCTTCTCGTCTTCGCCGGACAGCGCCAGCAGGACGAAAGTCCCCTGGCGGACCAGCCCCTCGCTGCCAGCCGGGTCGAAGGCGACCTCCTGGCCGAGGATGGTGGTCGGGTCGCGCACCGGGGCGTACACGTCCCGCTCGCTCTCGTGCACGAACATCGCGGCGCGGTAGGTCACGATGAAGTCCGGGCGCGCGCCCTCGGCCGCCGGCACGTAGCCCTTGGCCACGAGCCGTTGGCGCACCAGGTCGCCCAGGCGGGCGTCCGTCTCTTGCGCGCTTCCGCCGGCCTGGATGGCCGTCTCCCAGGAGCGGAACGCGAAGGTGGTCAGGGTGGACGGGTCGGTTCCCGGCTGGCTCACGACCAGCTGGGGCGGGGTCGCGCAGGCTGCCATCAGCAGTGCGGCGGCGAGGACCAGGACGCGCATCGTTGCTCCCTCCGCGGACGCCGGTCGCCCGGGATGCAGGTCATGTTAGTGCAAGCCCGCGGACGGTCGGCATGGGGAAAAAGAAAGGTTCTTCACCCAACTCCGGGAAATGCTGCCCGGATTTTGAGGAAGAAGTAG
>JBBINN010000115.1:0-9184 GCA_037443885.1 Gammaproteobacteria bacterium
TGCCTCACCGTCGAGCCGGATCTTCAGGCTCGAGCCGTTTATGAAGGAGCCGAGAGACACGTGACCGCGCTGCTCGAGCAGGTTGACCTCGTCCGCCAGGGCGACGCGGGCCGGACTCAGGCCAAGAACCAGGCCCACCGCTGCGGCGACGGCCAGACCGGCCGACGTGCGTACTGAACCGTACATATGGCTGTACCCCGGAGGATGACTTGTCGGGATTCGCAAGAATCGATACCGGCATCAGGCTAGCATCGCCATGCCCCCATTCAAGACCAGGGGCCGGTGGGAAATACGTAGGCGGGGCGCGATTGTCGCGAAATATCAGGGAAGCGCTGCCGCAGCCCGGTTCACGTTCCTGCCCCGCTCCCCGTACCCGGCGGCATCGGCCGGCGCCGCGCTCCCCGCACCCAGCTGCGCAGCAGCGTGAGCAGCGCGCCGCCGGTGGCCATGCCGAGCAGGTAGGTCAGGATCACGATGAGGGAGACGGGCAGCGTCACGCTGAAGGTCAGGAACGACACCGTGACGACGTACATGTTCTGGATGTTGAAGAGCAGCACCGCCGCGGTGAACACCACGACGAGGCCCATGTAGAAATAGCGCATCTCAGCCTCCGTCGCCTGCCGCCGTGAACCGGCGGGACGAAGACCATTCTGAACCAGCTGCCGGCGGCAGCCAAAGTCCGGATGAAAAAGCGGGCGCCAGCAGGCGCCCGAACCCAATGCACTCGGCATTCCGGCATGGCCGGAAACCGGGAGAACCTTAACCGCTGGAAGTGACCGTTTCGTTGCCGTCAGGTTACAGCCGAGCGCGGCTCCGAGGGTTCCCGCCCCCTGGCTCATCTGTTACGGTCGGACCATGACTACCGCGACCGGGCCCGTGTCCGCCGGTTTCGGCGGCCGGGTGGTCATGATCGGCTGCGGCAGCATCGGGCAGGCGATCCTGCCGCTGCTGCGCCAGCATCTCGGCTTCGCCGCCGATGGGTTGACGGTGCTCTCGGCCGACGAGCGCGGCCGCGGGATCGCCTCGGCCGAAGGCGCGCGGTTTCTCCACTGTCATCTGAAACCGGGCAGCTTTCACCGCGAGCTCGCGCGACACCTGCGTACCGGTGACCTGCTGCTCAACCTCTCCGTGGACGTCTCGAGCCTCGACCTCGTCGAGTGGTGTGCCGCGGCCGGCGTGCTGTACGTGGACACCTCCATCGAGCCCTGGCCGGGCGTGTTCGACAACCCGATGCTGTCGCTGCGCGAGCGCACCAACTTCCTCACGCGCGAGCGCATGCTGCGACTCGGCCGCCGGCTCGGACCGGACTCGCCGACGGCCGTCGTGGACCACGGGGCCAACCCCGGGCTGGTCTCGCATTTCGTCAAGGTCGCGCTGCTCGACCTGTCGCGTGTGCTGCTGCCCGGCCGCTCGCCCCCCGCCGCGCGCGGGGACTGGGCACGGCTCGCGCGCGAACTCGGCATCCAGGTCGTGCAGGTGTCGGAACGCGACACGCAGGCGGCGGAGCGGCCCAAGCGCCCCAACGAATTCGTTAACACCTGGTCCATCGACGGATTCATCGACGAGCTGATGCAGCCCTCGGAGCTGTCGCTCGGCACCGCCGAACCCGGGCGACCGGCCGGCGCGCACTGGCACGGGCCTGGCTCGGGGAGCATCTACCTGCGGCGTCCCGGCGGCGGCACCTACGCGCGCAGCTGGCTGCCCTCGCTCGGCGGCTTCCAGGGCCTGCTCATGACCCACGACGAGGTGTTCTCCATCGCCGACTGCCTCTCGATCCGCGAGGACGAGCGCTTTGCCTACCGCCCCACGGTCATGTTCGTCTACCACCCCTGCGACGACGCGATGCTCTCCGCGCTGGAGCTGGAGGGCCGCGGCTGGCAGATCCAGCCCTCGCGCAGGGTGCTCACGTCCGAGCTGGTCACGGGCATGGACGAGCTGGGGGTGCTGCTGGCCGGCCATGCCCGCAACGCCTACTGGTACGGCTCGCAGCTTTCCATCGAGGAGGCGCGCCGCCACGTGCCGCACGCCAACGCCACGACACTGCAGGTGGCCGCCGGCGCGCTGGCGGCGGCCTGCTATGCGGTGCGCCACCCATGGCTGGGCGTGTGCGAGGCGGACGACCTCGACCCGCTGGAGTGCCTCGAGGTGGCGCGCCCCTACCTCGGCCGGCTGACGGGTGCGTTCACCGACTGGACGCCGCTGCAGGGCCGCGGCGAGCTGTTCGACGAGGACCTCGATCCCCACCAGCCGTGGCAGCTGCGCAACGTGCGTGCGCGACAGTGGCGGGCCTGACCGGCGGACCCTTTCCGCTACAATGCGGTGCGGGCCTGGCCACCCTCCCCGCCCCATTCTCTGGACGAGGTTCCCGATGAAGCGACTGTCCGCGTTGCTGCTGCTCGCCTGCTTCGCCCTTCCCGGCCACGCCGCGCCGGCCGAACCCGCCGCGAATAGGCCGATCACGCACGAGGACGTCTACCTGGCGCAGCGGCCCGGCGCACCGCAGCCGAGCCCCGACGGCCGCTGGATCGTGTTCCCGCTCGCCGAGCCGAACTACGACCACGAGAAACGCTCCGGAGACCTCTGGATCGTGCCGGCCGACGGCAGCGCGCCGCCGCGGCGCCTGACCGCCACGCGCGATCCCGAGGGCTCGGTCGCGTGGAGCCCGGACTCGACGCGCCTCGCCTTCACCGCGAAGCGCGAGGGCGATGCCGAGCGACAGGTCTACGTGCTCGACCTCGCCGCGGGCGGCGAGGCGCAGCGCGTGACCGACCTCGCCGCCGGCGCCAACCATCCGGTGTGGCGGCCGGACGGCCGCGCGCTGCTAGTGACGACGTTTGCCTACGCAGGCAGCGCGGACGAGGACGCGAACCGCAAGGCCATCGAGGAACGCAATGCGCGCAAGTTCAACACGCGCGTGTACGAGGAATTCCCGATCCGCTACTGGGACCGCTGGCTGGACGAGCAGCGTCCGATGCCCGTGGTGCAGCCGCTCGATGGCGGCGCGCCGCGCTATCTCCTCGGCGGCACGCAACTCTTCGACGGGCGCGGCTACGGCGGCGTGCTCGCGTCCGAGGGCGCGGGCGAGTCGCTGCAGGCCGTGTGGACGCCGGACGGCTCCGGCGTCGTCTTCATCGCCACCGACCATCGCCACGAGGGCGCGCGCACCACGGTCACCCAGACGCTGTGGCTCGTCCCCGCCGGCGGCGGCGAGCCGCGCCGGCTGACCGACCGCGATGCGAGCTGGTCGAATCCCGCCTTCTCCGCGGACGGCCGACACCTCTACGCGAAGTTCACGCCCGTCACCCGGCACGTCTACAACCACACCCGGCTGGGGCGGCTCGCCTGGGACACCAACGCGAAGCCGGAGGTGCTGACTGCCGGCGACCGCCGCTCGGTCTCAGACTTCGCGCTGGCACCCGACGGCTCGCGCGCCTACTTCACAGCCGAGCACGAGGGCCTGGTGCGCCTGTACACGGTGACGCCCGGCGGACCGGTCGGCGAACTCGGCTCGCTCGAGGCCGGCACCTACACCTCGCTGCGCATCGGCGGCAACGGCGCCGGCGTGATCGCCGCAGTGTGGGAGAGCGCGATAAACCCTCCGGAGGTCATGCAGGTGGACACCGCGAGCGGCGAGCGGCGGGCGCTGACGACGTTCAACACGGAGCGCGCCGCGGCCATCGACTGGCTGCCCGCCGAGCACTTCTGGTTCACGTCGAGCCGCGGCCGGCGCATCCACAGCATGCTCGTCAAGCCGCCGGGCTTCGATCCGGCGAAGAAGTATCCGCTGTTCGTGCTGATCCACGGCGGCCCGCACACCATGATGGGCGACCAGTTCATCACGCGCTGGAACTACCACCTGCTCGCCAGGCCGGGCTACGTGGTCCTCGCGCCGAACTACAGCGGCTCGACCGGCTTCGGCGAGGCCTTTGCACAGGCCATCCAGGGCGACCCCCTCGCCGGGCCTGGTCGTGAGCTCAACGAGGCGGCGGATGCCGCCATCCGCGCGTTCCCCTTCATCGACGCCAGCCGCCAGGCCGCCGGTGGCGCGAGCTACGGCGGCCACCTCGCGAACTGGCTCGCGGTGAGCACCACGCGGTACAGGGCGCTCGTGAGCCACGCAGGGCTGTTCGACCTGCGCTCGCAGTGGACCACGAGCGATGTCGTCTACCACCGCGAGCGGAACATGGGCGGCCCGGTGTGGGAGCGCCCGGCCGCCTGGCGCGAACAGAGTCCGCTGTACCGCGCCGAGCGGCTGAAGACGCCGATCCTCGTGACCTTCGGCGAGCGCGATTTCCGCGTGCCCATCAACAACGCACTGGAATTCTGGACCATCCTGAAGCGCCAGGACGTGCCGAGCCGGCTCGTGGTGTTCCCCGAGGAGAACCACTGGATCCTCCGGGGCGAGAACAGCCGCGAGTTCTACCGCGAGGTCCACACCTGGCTCGAGCGCTACCTGCAGTAGGCCACGCATGAAACACCTCAGCTCGCTCTCGCTGTTCCGGACGCTCGCCCTCGTCGGCGCCGGGGCAATATCGGCAGCGCCGGCGCTCGCCGACCCCGTCGTCGACGCCATCCAGCAGCGCATCGATTTCGTGCGCGAGACCGGCCAGCTCGAGCTGGCCGGCGATACCGTGGTGTCCCGCGTCGGCATCAACGAGCTCTACGCGGGCCTCGGCTTCCAGCCGCTGTGGCGCGAGCCCGGGCGCGTGGAGGAGCTGCTCGCGCTGGTGCGTGAGTCCACCGACGACGGCCTGACCCCGGCGGACTATCATCTCGAGGCGCTCGAGGCGCTCTGGCAGGAGGCCCGCATCAGGCCCACGCCGGAAAGCCTCGCGGACCTCGATGTGCTGGCGACCGACGCCTACATGCTGCTCCTCTACCACCTGTTTTTCGGCAAGGTGGACCCGGTGTCGCTCGAGCCGACGTGGAACTTCTCCGCCCGGGACGTGACGGGCGAGCGCGCGGTCGAGTTCGTCGCCCGCGCCATCACGCAGGGACGCCTGCGCGAATCGGCCGACGCCGCAAGGCCGCAGCACTGGATGTACGAACACGGCCGCCGCGCGCTGCGCGCCCACCGCCGGATCGAGGCCGACGGAGGCTGGCCGCAGGTGCCGGACGGTCCCACCCTGAAGCCGGGCATGACCGATCCGCGCGTGGTCGCGCTGCGGCGCCGGCTTGCCGTCACCGGCGACCTCATGGACCAGCCCCTTGACAGTCTCCTGTACGACGAGGCCGTCGAGACTGCCGTGCGCTCGTTCCAGGAACGCCACCTGCTCACGGCCGACGGCGCCGTCGGCCGCGCGACGCTGCGCGAGCTGAACGTGCCGGTCGGCGACCGCATCCGGCAGATCCGCGTCAACCTCGAGCGGGGCCGCCACGTTCTCCATGAGATCGGCGACGAGCCGATGGTCGCGGTGGACATTGCCGGCTTCGAGGTCCGCTGGGTCGAGGGACGCCGGGTCAGGTGGAGCTCCAGGGTCGTGGTCGGCCAGCCGATGCGCCAGACCCCGACCTTCAGGGCGCAGATCGAGTACATCGTGCTCAATCCCACCTGGACCGTGCCGCCAGGCATCCTGCAGAAGGACGTGTTCCCGGGCATCCGGCGCGACCCGCGCTATCTCGAGAGGAAGGGCCTGGAGGTGTTCGACCGCAACGGCCGTCGCATCGACGCGGGCAGCATCGACTGGAGCCGTTACACCGCCCGGAATTTCCCCTACTTCCTGCGCCAGGCCTCGGGCGACGACAACGCACTCGGCCGCGTGAAGATCATGTTCCCCAATCCGCACCTCGTGTACCTGCACGACACGCCCGCGCGTTCGCTGTTCGAGAAGGACGACCGGACCTTCAGCTCGGGCTGTATCCGCGTGGAGAAGGTGTTCGAACTGGCCGAGCGCCTGTTCGCGGGCACGGCCTGGACGCGCGAGGCAATGGATACGGTCGTGGCGACAGGCGAGACCCGCACGGTTCGACTGCCGAAGCCCGTGCCGGTACTGTTGATCTACTGGACGGTGGACGAGGATGCCCAGGGACGTATCGTATTCAAGCGCGATCCCTACGACCGGGATCCGCCGCTCGCCGCCGCGCTCGACCAGACGTTCCGCTTCGGCAGCCGGCCGCGCACCTGAGAACAAGACGCCCCGCCTTTCGCGGCCGGCGCTTACGCTGCGGCCCGCCTCCGGTTAGCATCTGCGGCGGAGGTGCCCCATGGCCGACGTGTCCGGACCCACGCTGTTCCCGCAATGGCTCAAGCGGGCGCTCGAGCTCGGCTACTCGCCGGTCGAGCTGGCGCGGCTCCTTAACACCACGCCCGCGGTGGCCCTGCAGCTCGTGCGCGCGCTGCCCAAGAGCCCGTCCGAGGTGCGAAAGCTGGCGCGAAAGTTCGGCGTGGACTACGAGTCGCTGCGCACCTTCACGGACAACGCGCTGCAGCCGATCACCGGCTTCGACCGCGAGACGCAGTCGCTGCTGCGCCTCTGGCAGCGCCTCGACGCGCCGCGCAAGGCGGCGCTGCTCGTGGTCCTGCAGGACATGGCGCGTGGCCGCGCGCCGCGCCGCACATCACGCAGGGCCTCCCGGCCGTCTCGCTAGTCGTTCCGACACGGATCACGACGCTGGGCCTGGCCGCGGTCCCGGCCGGATCGTCTGTGATTCCCACCGGCCGGTTTCACATTCCGGAACCGGTCCTCGCTCCAGCAGGGCGAACTGGGGCTAGCGCTCCGCACTTCCCGGCAGCCGCAGCGGCTCGCCGTAACCGGTGAGCTCGAGGTAACCGCGCCCGACCTCGCGCCCGCCCGTGCGGGCACGCACCGCGCCTTCCCAGTACACGGCGCCGGTCGTGTAGCGCGAGTCGCTTTCCTGGTCGTCCATCAGCGGCAGCAGGTCGAGCTCGAGCGCACCCGCCCTCACCCGCCACTCGACCGGGAACTCGATCCCCGTGCGCGGCGACCGCCAGCGGCGGCCGGGGATGAACTCGACTTCACCCGGGCCGAAGGTCGCGAGTGTCCCGTCGGGCCGGCGCCAGGTCCCGGCGGCCCAATGGCTGCCGCCCGACGCGTCGCGCAGCCGGAAGGCCATCAGCGCACCGCCGTCGTCGAGGTTGATCCCGATCCAGTCCCAGCCGGTGGCCTCGCGGTCGAGCAGCGCCGTGGACCACTCCTGGTCGAGCCAGGCACTGCCGGTCACCGCCACGCGCCGGCCGTCGCGCTGCACCTCGCCGCTGACCGCCAGATGCGGCAGGCTGTAGTAGTAGCTCGCGGAGCCGGGCTCGCGGCCCTTGCGGCTGAAGCCGGCCTCGCCATTCAGCATCGGCGGCTGGGTGGGCGACAGGGTGAGATCGAGGGAAAGCTGCTCGCCGGCGACGCGGGCGAGATACCGGCCGCTTTCGCGCCTCAGGCGCCACCGGTCGAGCCACACGTCGGTGTCGCCTTCGGCAGCGCCGGCGAGGCCGTGGCTCGCGCGCGCGATCCGCTGCTCGTGCCAGAGCCGGCCGCGGGCGGGATCAGACAGCGCCGCATGCGCGATGACGAGCTGGCGGGCCGCGAAAGCGCTCGGATGGTCCTGCGGAACGTCGGGCCGCGTCCGGAAGAAAGTCACCTGGAAGCCGAGGGTCTCCCCTTCGGCCGACTCCAGCCAGCCAGTCACGTACCACCACTCGGTACGGAAGTCGGGATGCGCGCCGAAGTCGCGCGGGAACTCGAGCGCATATCCCGGCACGACGGCGGGATAAGCGACGTGGCGGCCTTGCAGCCCGTCGGCTACCGCCGCGAGCCACGCGAGCGCAGCGCCTGCGAGCGCCACGAGGCCGCGCGCGGCGGTGCGCGCCCTCACCAGTCCTCCCGCACGGCGCGCACCGCGGAATCGCTCGTGGCGGCGCGGCCGCTCGCCATCGCCGTCACGGCGGCGGCCGAGACGAGCACCGCCGCGACCGCGGCAAGCTGCAGCCACGGCACGGCCAGGTCGATGCTCCAGTTGAACGACTGCCGGTTGATCACGTACACGAGCACGAGGCTCAGCACGCCGCCGAGCGCAAGGCCGTAGACCACTCCCAGCGCACCGAGCATCGCGCCCTCGCCAGCCAGCATGGCGATCACCTGCCGGCGCAGCATGCCGACGTGCCGGAGCATGCCGAACTCCGCACGCCGCGCGAGCGCCTGGGAGCTGAAGGCGAACGCCACGCCCGCCAGGCCGATGGCCACCGCCACGGCCTCGAGCAGGTAGGTGACGGCGAAGGCCCGGTCGAAGATCTGCATGGAGATCTCCTTCACCGCGGAACCCGACGCCACCTGCAGCATCTCGCCGCGCTCGAAGCGCGAGCGGATGCGCGCGATCACGGTGTCGATGTCCGCGCCGGGCGCGAGCCAGATCGCGCCCTCGCTCGCCGCCGCGTCGCCGGTCGCGCCAACGTACCAGCCGCGGTCCACGACGATGGCGCCGGCCGTGTGGCCGTAGTCGCGCCAGACGCCCGCCACCGCCATCCGCCAGGTCTTCCCGGCGAGCGGCAGGTCGAAGGCGTCGCCTACGGCGAGATCGTGCAGGTCCACCATGGCCTCGGAGATCCAGGCCTTCACCAGGCCCGCGGGCACTTCCGCGCCTGCACTTCGCACCAGTGGCAGGCCCTCGCCGTTCTCACCGACCTCTCGGGCCAGCAGCGCCACGGGTGGCTTCGCAGGATCGAACAGCACCGGCTGCTGGCGCTGGAAGCGCACACGCGCCACGCCCTCGGTCGCCGCGATGATCGCCTGGTCCGCGGCCGACCAGTTCGCCGTGTCGCTCGCGGAGCCGACCCGCAGGTGCACGTCCGCCGGCAGCACCTCGTTGAGCCAGCGCTCGAAGGATTCGCGGAAAGAGAACACCATGATCGCCATCGCGACCATCAGGCTGAAGCTCACGATGATGGCCGCGAGGCTCACGCCGGCAAGGCCGGCGCTGCCCTTCAGCTGCGCGACGGCCGTGCCGAGCGCGACACTCCGCGGCCGCGGCAGGGCCGCGAGCACGCGCGCGGCAAAGACCGGCACCAGCAGCAGCCCGCCGAGCAGCAGCAGCGCGACCGAGGCGTAGCCGAACACCGGCAGCCCCCCGACCGGCGGCAGCCAGGCGGCCACGGCACCGGCGCCGAACAGCGCGAGCCCCGGCCAGGCGGGGCGCACCCTGGCCATGGCGCGCTCGGCGTCGCCCGCCTTGAGCG